>CAZAGN010000047.1:17385-20215 GCA_964484905.1 uncultured bacterium
GCACCTATCAGATCGAAGATCAGCGCTTTGCGCCTGATCAGGTTGCCCAGTTTTTACGTCAGCGTGCCTACCACCTCGAAACAGTCGATACCGAAGGTGTTGCCCACTTTGCGGGGCACATTCAACCGAGTAATGTTTTGACGGTGTTGCTATCGCTATTGGCAGCAGTAGGCATTGCCTGTTTGGTGTTGGTGTTACGAATGCTGGGCTTACAGACCTCGCTGCTCTGGGCCTTGCTAGTGTTTGCACCCCTCGCGGGCCAACACTACCGCAGCAAAAACCAAGGTACGGACGCCGTTGCGGTCAAAATCACCCTTGATGATGCCACCACAAATGTTTGGCTTCAGGGGCACCGCGATGCCCTCGATACGTTAGAAGCTCATTTTGGTTGGTAGTGCTACTGGAGCAAGCAATGATTACCCGAGCGATTCTTAAATGGGATGAAGATGCTCAGTCGTATGCGATGCCCAGAACTTAATTTTGTCTCTTCGTTTGGCGATACCAAAGAGGAAGCCCTTCTGAACCTCAAAGAGGCAATTCAGCTCATGCTAGAGCCTATTCCCGATGAATTCCTGGGAGGACAAGGCTTGGCAGAAGTCGTCGTACTGAATTTGTAAAGGGCTCGCGATGGCAGCGAAAATGCCCTCGATGAAGCTACCGCGAGTATCTAAGTTTCAGAATCACCGCAGTGCTTGAGACACGTTAGCAACTCGTTTTGGTTGGGCATAGTGACCTGTTCAGTTTGATCATTGAAAGCGTTACTATGCTGAGTGCTGGCAATCATGGCTTTGAGTTCCTCTACGGTGTAAGGGTCTTCGCGCAGATGAGCGACTGTGTGACAGTTTGGACATAACGGTCGTAAATCACGTATTGGGTCTATTTGATAGGCTTGCCCGATTGATGACACTGGTTTGATGTGATGTACATGAATGACGTTCGCAGCCGTTTGACCGGCTAAATCAGTTTTGCAAGCCTGGCAGATGCAGCCATAGTGTTTAAGACACGCTTGCCTCGCCTTGCGATCTCGTTCGTAACGGTTGACCTGAATGCTAACGACTGCCCCTTCCCAGTACTGATTTTGGTCACTCGGTACTACTTCTTCGGGTGAGTGAATACTCCAAGCGGCAATCAACTGGTAGCCCGGCGATCGCGAAATTAGGTTCGGGACGTTGGTACGTTTATTCAGCTGGATACCCTGAATACTCAGCTCGGCGGGCGAATTAACGACAACAAAGCCAAATTTATCAAACAGGACACACGGGTAGTTCTTAATCGGCGCGTAAAAATTACCCCACTCACTGTAGAGCGCCTGCTTACAATCAAGTCCGAGAGATTCTGCGAGTTGACGTCCTTTACTCATGCTGCTGTGATTGGTAGGGCTAACGTCGTTCTAAGGGTACACAGTACCCATGAATAGACCTCTTGCGTGAATCAGGAGAGAGCTAGAGAAGGAAGGGAGAGTTCGAAATTGTGGATAGCCGCAATGACAGAGAGCCTGAGCTTAAAGCGTCGTCGCCGATTGCGATAACGGCTACTGGCAATCCGCCAGACCTTGAGCCGACGATGCACATGCTCACCGCGAATCCGGCGACTGGCTAGCTGTCGATTCTGCTCCTTTTGCTCAATCGTTAACGCCTGATGATGTCGCTTTCGGTGCGGAATACAACTGTTGGCATACAGCTTCTGTAAGCCTCGATAGCCTTTGTCCGCCAGAATCTCAATCGAGGCTGCGGCCTGAGTCTGGCTTTCCTTGAATACCCGGAAATCATGGCGTCTGCCTTTGGCAAAGCTCAGACCGATAATCTCGCCCCGCAACGGCTCAACACTCACCTGGGCTTTGAGGATATGACATTTCTGTTTGCCGCTGTAGTCGTGCCGCTGTTTTTTTGGGGTCGCTCTATCTCAAGTTCAGTGACGTCAATCACGATAGTTGTGTAACGACCGTCAGGCGTTCGTAGGTGTTTCTTCCCCGGCAAGTGCAGCGTCTGGCACTGCGCTAAGAGCTTCTCAACTTTATGGACGATGCGGCACACACTCGATTCATGAATACCAAAGTCTTGGCCAAGATGAAAGTAGGTTCGATATTCTCGCCAGTAACTCAGGCAGACTAGCAGTTGGTTGGCAACGCTCAGCTTTGTCTGGCCGCCACGGCGACCTTGGCGATTTAAGCTCGGCTCGAGTTGAGTGACTAAATGCTCAAAGGTCTCTCGACGGGCGCCGGTCATACGCTTAAATGCTCGCGGCGGCAGGTCTTTGATTTCTTCGTACTTCATTCTCTAATCCTCTCTCCCTTCTTCGACATTCGTGCAAGAGGTCTATTGACGGAGAGGTTTTTGACTTGGAACCGACGGGCCAGCATGAAGAGGTTGCTGCTTTTTTGACAACCAAGCTCTGCGTCCAAATCGATGCGGCCTGCTTACCGTGGTTGACGCTTCAGCGCGGTCTCCTCCGTCCTGCAAGTATGACCGCCTTTCGTCCCGATGTCGCAGTGGTGGATCGGGATGCTCTGCGTCAAGCGCCCTACTGGCAAGAGCAATCGATCTTGACCCTGGGGCGTTCCTTAAAACTAGTTATCGAGGTCGTGAGTCGTAACTGGCAAATGACTATGCCCGCAAGGTTGAGGACTATGCCGCCCTGAGAATCCCTGAATACTGGATTATTGATTACGCTGGCTTGGGGGGAACACGGCACATCGGCAAGCCAAAGCTGCCGACCCTTTCAATCGGTGTTCTCAGGGATGGCGAATACGACATTCAGCGGTTGCGCGGTAACGACCTGGGTAGAGCTAAGGAAGTAATGAAGAGTTGTAGTGATGAACGAAGAACCAGAT
>CAZAGN010000048.1:0-2200 GCA_964484905.1 uncultured bacterium
CATGCGTGATTCAGCTGATTTTGCAGGTTCTACCAATCAAATCAAAAACTACCGCTCTGAATATCTATGAAGTACCATCGACACTTTAGGTCAATAAATTTACTATGATTTTCATAGGCAAGTACAACTTAAGTGGGGTATCCCGTAAAGGAATAAAGCCATATTTTGCATAGAAATTTGCAGCAGCCTCATCAATTGCATCAACTACTACGGCTAAGGAAGCAACCTTCTCTGAGGTAGCCAGAGCAGTTGCCAGAGCATCTAGCAGAAGTAGCTCACCATACTTTCTTCCCTGATATCGTTTATCTACCGCCAATCTGCCTAACAAGGTTGCGGGCAAATTTGGATAGCGAGGCAGTCGCTTCGCATCACTTTCTCTAAGTTGTCCAAGGCTGACTGTGTATGAAGAGAGGCTATAGAAGCCGACAACTTGAGGATTATCATCCACCAGTAAAACTTTCACAGCGGCAACTCGGTTTTTTATATCTTGGGTTGCTTGCTGGAGAATATGTTTATTCAGACTTTCATTGCCACAGCAAAAGCCTTCTCGCTTATGTTTTTGTCTATCAAGATATTCGAATCTTAATGACATTAGTGTGAAATAACATCCTTGTAACGTAATGCGGCAGCACGCAAGCTCTCGTTAGGTTCTGGCGGGTTAAGCAGAGCATCAACAAAAGCTTCGCTATCAGCAGCGCTTAGCTCAATTACCTGGTGCTGAGCAATCACACGACGGGCCTGCTCACATACAGCAGCAACAATAAAGTCTGTTAGGCTCCGGCCTTCGAGATTAGCCGCCTGAATCAAAAGCGCTTTGACCTCTTGACTGACACGTGCCTCTAACCGAGCTGTTGAATTTGTTGAAGTGGATGCCATAACAGAAGGTGCAAATGTGCATCAAATTACATTACTTATAAACTTATACGGCAAATTGCCGTATGTCAAGAGAGGTGTTAGCTATTGCCTGTATCGCCAGGGCTAAAGTGTTGCCACATTAGGGCGTCAGCGCCAGGGTCAGATTGTTCAGCGGTTGCAGGAGCGTGCCGGGGTAATAAAAATCGAGGATTTCGGGGGCGCTGAAGCCCGAGCGAGCCAGGTGATACGAGCCGATTTGGCTCATGCCGACACCATGACCAAGGCCGCCACCCGTAAAGGTATAGCCCGTGATCACGCCATTAGTCTCAATCGGATCCATGACAAATAAGAGGCTGTAGGTGGCGCGCAGCCCCAGCAGGATCATGTCCTTATCAAGGATCACAGTCTCTTGACGGCCATCGCCCAAATCTAGATCAATGGCGACCGACTGCACACGGCCACTGTTAGAGCGATCTAGAATGCGCAGGGCCCTGATCTGGCGGAAAGACGGGATCGGCACGCTCAAAAAGCGCTGATTTTCACGTAGGTTGGTACTCAGCTTATCGAGGGGTTGATCGAGGGTCCAGCGGAAGTAATTCGAGAGGCCAACCTCGTTAAAGCCTTGTTGCCACGACAGAAATTGCCGCAGATCGCTATCCTGCGCCAAGTCAAGGCCATCAATCTGAGAGCGGATTGAGAGGGTATCGGGTACGGGCTGGAGGTAGGCGCGCCGTTCACCATCCCAAACATGGTCAAAGGCAGCGGTGATACCCCCCGTTGTTGAGGAGTAAACGGCATCGGCGAGTTGGCCCTGGTAGGTCAGCACTTGAGCGGCTGTGGTCGCGATCGCTTGATCGGCCATCCAGGCTGTGCCATCTAAACCTTTGTAGACTTGGCATTGGGTATCGGCACAGAGTTCGTAGTTGTCGATCGCGAAGCGGTGGCGGTTTTGCAGGGCGTAGGTACGAGCCAAGATCGCCTGGGCTTCGACGGCGGCTTGGGGCGCTTGATAGCCAATCTCGTGGGGCACAACACCGCGCAAATAGGTCTCGATGGGCACAGTGTTGACCAGGGTGTAGTTGCCATAGGCATTCGGTTGCAGCCGCAAGGTACCCGCGTAGGGAATATCATTGACCACTGTCCGATCCGCAGTGGTCGTAATCAGAAGCTGGGTATCCCGAAAGACCTGCTCACCCACCTGCCATTGCAACAACGGCTCGTGGCTGCGGGTTTCTTGGTGCCAACGCACATTGACGCGCTCGTTCGCTTCGGCCCATTCATAAATCTGAGCCAAACCGGCCAAATCATAATCGCGGTGGGCCCACACCTGCCACTCATCGGGCTG
>CAZAGN010000048.1:2300-4646 GCA_964484905.1 uncultured bacterium
GAATCTCGTAGGCTAGGGACGAGAGCAAAGGGCATGGCCATGGTGCAAAGCCTAGTCTGGTGGGATTTTCGGGTGGCGGTACTGCTAACGGTGCTGGTGCCACTCCTGCTGCTGCTGGCAGCGCGGCCCATTTCGCCCCTATTTCGTTTGCTGGTCACCTACTGGCGCGTCTCCAGTTTGCTGGCGATTACGGTGTACTTGATGATTGGCGGCTTGCCCCTCAGTTTTATTACAGGTGCGGCGGCACGGCTGTTGATTATTGGGGCGCTCTGGTTTTGGCGGGGCCTTTCGGTCGCGATCGAACTGAATCCAGCTTGGCCCTGTCGCCTATTTCGGGTCTGGCGCTGGCTCGTGACGGTGTATCTGGCAATCGGTGCCTGCTTCAGCGGTATTTATCTGCCCTGTGCCTTTATTCAGCAGCCTCTCGATTCTGGCTGTACGGTTTGGTTTGGGCCACCCTTGGCCTACCGTGCCCTGTTTCACCCGCAAGTAGAACCACAGCTTTTGGGCGGGCTGGGGTTGGTTGGCCTCGCGGCCTATGTGATTGCCTTGACCATCTTTATTCGGCAAAAGCAGCAGGAGTCAAAAGCATGACAGGACCACGGGTGTATGTGGCAGGGCATCGGGGCTTAGTTGGCTCGGCCCTCATGCGGCGGCTACAGCAGGGTGGCTATGACGATATTGTCTGCCGCAGTCATGGAGAGCTGGATCTGAAGAATCAGGCAGCGGTGAATGCGTTTTTTGCCGAAACTCATCCCGAATGGGTCTTTTTGGGCGCGGCCAAGGTGGGGGGAATTTTGGCGAATGCCACCTATCCAGCACAATTCATTTACGACAATTTGATCATTGCTAGCAATGTGATCGAGGCGGCTTATCGCCATGGTGTAAACAAGCTGCTCTTCTTGGGCTCAAGCTGCATCTACCCCAAGTTTGCGCCCCAACCTCTGACGGAGGATGCCTTACTGACAGGGCCATTAGAGCCGACCAACGAGCCCTACGCGATCGCGAAAATTGCCGGTATCAAGCTCTGTCATGCCTACAACCGCGAGTATGGCACCGACTACCTGAGTGTGATGCCCACCAACCTCTACGGCCCCGGCGATAATTACGATCTGCAAAACTCCCATGTGCTGCCAGCTCTGATCCGCAAAATGCACGAAGCCAAGCTGACGGGCGCTGCGAGTGTCACGATCTGGGGCACCGGCACACCCCGCCGCGAGTTTTTGTACAGTGATGATTTGGCCGATGCCTGTGTGTATTTGATGGAGCACTGCACCGCCGCCCAGACAGGAGAGCTGGTGAATATTGGTGTGGGTGAAGATTTGACGATTAAGGATCTGGCACAGACGGTGGCGGCAATTGTTGGCTATGCGGGCGAGCTGAGCTTTGATACGAGCAAACCCGACGGTACACCGCGCAAGATTCTCGATGTCTCGAAGCTGCACGGCCTGGGTTGGCAGGCGAAGACCGCTTTGGAAGTGGGGATTCGGCAGGCGTATGCTGATTTCTTGGCAAACTATGCCGAAGCTACGGTTGTTTAGGCTCAGTTAGGCAGCTTAGACATCCAGCTCACTTGTATCAGTCTCAACGCATACCTTGTCACTTAACAGGCGTGAGCACCCGCGCCCAGGCTTGGATCGCTCGCCAATCGGTCTGCCCTTGACCAATGGCGCTTAACAGCCGCCGCCAGACCTTGGCGCCGGGTTGACCGTTACGCAAATTCACCATGTGGCGGGTAATGCTGTGGGGGCGTCCGCCCTGGGCAACCCAGTTTTCGATGTAGGGAATCATGGCCGCAATCACCGATTCGCTGGTGGCGGATGTTTGAGATGTGTCGGTGAGGGCGGCATCGGCGGCGGCAAACAAAAAGGGATCGTCGTAGACGGCGCGGCCAATCATAACGCTGTCAACCTGCTGGCGGTGCTGCGTGATCGCGTCCCAGGTGGTAATACCGCCGTTAATCTCAATCCAGCAGTCGGGAAAGTCGTGCTTAAGCTGATACACGTCGCCATAGCGCAGGGGCGGAATCGTGCGGTTATCTTTGGGGCTGAGGCCCTGTAACCAGGCTTTGCGGGCATGCACACTAAAGTGGCGACAGCCTGCGTCTCGGACAACACGGACAAATTCATACAGATCAGCGTAGCGATCGCGATCGTCGATGCCAATGCGATGTTTGACACTAATGGGCAGATCTACAGCGGCCTGCATCGCGGCCACAGCCGCGCCCACCCGCTCTGGCTCGGCCATCAAACAGGCCCCAAAATGCCCATTCTGCACCCGATCACTGGGGCAACCGACATTCAGATTTACCGCTGCATAGCCCCAGTCAGCCGCCATTCGGGCACA
>CAZAGN010000048.1:4746-19219 GCA_964484905.1 uncultured bacterium
AACCGACATTCAGATTTACCGCTGCATAGCCCCAGTCAGCCGCCATTCGGGCACAGTCAGCCAATTGCCCCGGATCATCACCGCCCAATTGCAACACGAGGGGTGATTCTTGGGGGTCGAAGCCCAACAGCCGCTCGCGATCGCCATGAATCAGAGCCGCTGTCGTCAGCATCTCGGTATAGAGCAAGCTGTGGCGGCTAATTTGGCGCAGCATAAAACGCCAATGCCGATCCGTACGATCGAGCATCGGCGCCACACTTAACCAGGGCCATTCAGCGAGGGCTGTCATGTGGGCTTAGCGCACCAACTCGGGCAACGCTTCCCCTTCGGGCACAAAGGCCAAGGAAACACCGTTCATGCAGTAGCGCAAGCCTGTCGGAGCCGGGCCATCGTTAAAGACATGACCGAGGTGGCCGCCGCAGCGCCGACAATGCACTTCGGTGCGGGTCATAAAGAAGGAGCGATCAACTGTGGTCGCGATCGCATTTTCGAGGGGTTGGTAGAAGCTGGGCCAGCCGGTACCACTGTTGAATTTGGTGTCGTAGCTGAACAGGGGCGCATTGCAGCCCGCACAAACAAAGGTACCGGATCCGGAGACACGATCCAGAGGGCTGGTACCGGCACGCTCCGTGCCATGCTCCCGCAAGACGCGGTAAGCTTCGGGGCTGAGGCGAGCGCGCCATTCAGCTTCGGTCTTAACGACTTCAAATGTTTCTTGTGTATTAGCCATAGCGACTCCTTGCAGTGCCGCCCAGGTGCTTAAACTGAGCAGGGTTCGACGTTTCATAGGTAGTGCGGACGGTAGATCCTTAGTTCAGCTTAACAGCCTGTTACAGAGAGACTGAGCTAGAGGGGTGACTTACGAGGCTTAGGTGTCGCAGCGGTTAGTCGGTCTAGGCTAGGCGGCTCAGGCCCAAGCCTGCAACCATGCCAGCCAGAACCAATTGCCAGGTCGGCCACCGCAACCGCACGATCGCGACCAAGGCCACTGCCGTAATCGCCATGGTGGCCAGACTGACGACTACACTGTCATGGCGCCAGGTATTTACGGCCAGCCGTACCGTCGCCGCGCCAACCAAACCCAGCACCGCCGGTAATACACCCTGCAAGAACGTTTTCACCCAAGCGCGTGTTTTGACCAGATTCATCAACGGCGTACCCAGGCCAACAAAGATAAATGACGGCAAGAAAATCGCGATCGCCGCAATCGTTGCCCCTGGCACACCCGCCACTTTATAGCCAATGAAGGCCGCCGTCAGGACAATTGGCCCCGGACTAAGTTGACCGATCGCGACCCCATCCAAAAACTCTTGCGGCGTCAGCCAGTGCAACTGCTCAACAATCTCCGACTCAATAAGGGGAATAATCACGTAGCCACCCCCCACCACAAAGCTGCCCGCTCTGACAAAAAAGCTAAACAGGGGCCAGCCATAGGTCTCAAGGCGACCCCAATCCCAAACCGCAGCCAGGGCCAAAACATCCGGCGGCATTTGCGCCAACTGCGCCAATACAGGCCAGGGCAAACTAAGGCTCAGTAGCCTGGCGCGGCCTAGATTGAGTAAACCCGCCAGCAGCATTAAGAACAAAACATTCACATTGCGCAGGGCCAGCAGCAGCGTCGCGATCGCGACCAGTGCTTGAAGGCCAGCCGTCAAGGGTGTCAGCGCATGAAACACCTTTCGTCCCAAGCGCCAACAAAACGCGAGCAGAATCGCAATCACTACCGGCGCCATACCCACAAAGGCTGCCGTCATTCCCGCCAAGCCCTGCCAGCGAAAATAGGCCCAACTCAGTAAAACCTCAATCACAAACGCTGGCAAAACAAAGCTCAACCCCGTCACCAAAGCGCCCACCCAGCCCCCCTGCTGAAAGCCCACGTAAATCCCGGTTTGGGTTCCAGAAGGCCCTGGCAATACCTCAAATAACGCTACCCCCGCCCAAAAATCCGCATCACTCAGCCACTGTCGCTTCTCAACAACTTCCTCATACTGCATCGCAATCTGGGCTTGCGGCCCGCCAAAGCTCGTTGCGCCAATACGGGCGTAGACTGACGCTAGTTCTTGCCACACAAATGCCATCGCCATACCCGAGCGCGCTACAGGTACTACTATCGGCCTGCGTCGCACCAACAGCCTATATCCTTCAATACATTCAGCCGATCACCTCTCGTAAGCTGAGGACGAGCGCGCACAATCTCCAGAAACTCAGCTACTACTGCATTAGGTTCACTAAGGTACTGTTGCGTTGTAAACCGGACTGTAAACACTCCCTCCCGCAGTAGCAGCCGATTGCGAGACGTTACCGCCCGTGGCAAGTGAGCCATGAGAGTTAGAGACTACCCATGACTTCTTTTCGTCTTAGCGATCACTTGCAGCAGCGGCTGATTGGACGATCACTATGTGTTGAGTGGGTTTATCGCGTGGTGTTAAACCCTACAGTGAGTAAACTCGATACCATACCAGGGCGGGTACAGGTGTGGGGGCAAATCTCTGAGTACGGTGATCGCTGGCTTAAGGTTGTCTATGATCAGACCACAGACCCCTGCATTGTAATCACGGCTCACTTTGATCGCAGCCAAAAAAAGAGGATGTCATGACCACGGAAGCGCCTCAAACCATTCGCTATGACCCAGTAGTTGATGCTGGCTATATCAAGATTGCAGTCGGTAAGTACGATGAGTCCGAAGAAATCGCACCGGGCATCATCCTAGACTACAGCACCGAAAATCAACCGATTGGGATTGAAATCATCGGCACACATAACCGAACAGAGGCCAACTTAAGCTGTATTCCAGAACCATACCAAGGTCATGTGCGCTATTTCTTAAGCCACCTCCCCACCAGCGCTTAACTCCCGGTGCTGGATGGTTGTCCGTTTGGGCTTGTAACCAATTCCCGGCCACAAAGTAGCAAACCCGGCCAATGATGGCCGATGCTTTACAGACTCAATACCTGCTCAACTGCACTTGGCGAAAGGTAGCTGATGCACCCCAGATGAAAAAGAAGATACCCAGTCACTAAAATCATTCACACTTGAATGAGGAGCTTGAAAAGCAGGACTTTTCTAGGACTTTAGATGAAATGCGGCATCCCAAAGCTATGTCGGACAAGGGTTTCAACTCTTAGCCTCTCGTATGCTGAGGATGAGCGCCGTTAGCGCGCCCTCGCGAGGTTTTTGACAATGAACCCAACCGTTTTCGGTCTCATTATTGGTGGCCTCCTTCCCGCCCTCCTCTTTGGGGTTGCCGGTGTCATGCAAAAAGCAAGTATGCAAGCCGCCACCGGCCTTGGCCCCTATCTCATTGGCACAGGCTTAGGCGTTGTGATGACCGGGGCACTAGTTTATGCCTTTGTTGCCCAGCGTGCAGTTCCCGCCGTGGGTATCGGCTATGCCGTCCTTATGGGGCTGTTTTGGTCGGCAGCCGTGGGCTTGGTTGCAGTTGGTCTAACAACCTATGGCCTACCGCTTGCCAAACTGGTGCCGCTCTACAACATGAACACCCTCGTAGCCGTGCTTTTGGGTTTGTGGCTGTTTGCCGAGTGGCAAAATGTTGTCCTCGCCAAGTTGCTGCTGGGAGCACTGCTGATTATGGTGGGTGGCTTTTTGGTCGCAACGGCCTAGGGGCCTGACGAGTTCATCGTTGGCACACACTTTATTTTCATCACAGCCCTACCACGTCCACGGCAATTTTTGTGATCGGCTGCCAGCGCTGACTTCCAAGACATAACTCAGAAAGCAGGTATCAAACATGAAAACAGCTATTTCTCTGCTTGATGCCGTGTTTGCCGAAGCAGAAGCCCTAGCGCACCAACTCGGGCTATCTCGCAGTGAACTTTACGTTAAGGCATTACAGGCTTACCTCAAAACATACAATCGCCAGTAAACGTTGCTCAACCAGGTTTATGCAGCAGAGCAGAGTTGTCTTGAACCTGGCATGATGCAGTTTATGTCCCTGCCCCGCGAGGACTGGTAGTGTACCGGGGCGAAGTGTGGTGGGCAAATTTACCCGACCCGATTGGATCAGCACCTGGCTATCGGCGACCTGTTTTAGTCGTTCAAGGCGATACATTTACTTAAAGTCAAATCGGCACAGTCATTGTCGTTGTCATCATTTCAAACCTTCGCCTAGCGGAAGCGCCGGGCAACGTGCTACTCCCGCGTCTGGTTTACCGAAAGATTCAGTGGTGAACGTCTCGCAAATTCTCACCGTTGATAAAACGTTTTTGACAGAGCATGTAGGTACCCTACCTCACTTTCTTCAGGCTGAAGTCGATGCAGGCTTACGAACAAGCCTCTGCCTTTAACAAGACTAGGAACGCTAATGGATTGCCTTGCCTACGTGCTCTAGTGTCCCGATTAAGCCGCTCGCCGCAATCGCCTGCACGGCCTCGTGCAGTACATCCACCTCCCGCATCAGGGCAAAACGGACATAGCCCTCACCCATCGCCCCAAAGCCAGCCCCAGGCGCCAAGGCAACCCCTGTTTTCTCAACCAGCTCGAGGCAAAACGCCATCGATGTGCCGCGATAGCTTGCCGGTAGGGGTGCCCAGAGATACATCGCCATCGCCGGTATGGGGACATGCCAACCAATTGAGGCTAGCGCTGCCACAGTCTGATCGCGCCGATCGCGATAAACAGCCTGGGTATGGGCGACAAAGCTGGTTGGTGTTTGCAGAGCTGCCATCGCCGCCTGGACAATACCGGGATATTGATTAAAATCAACCACCGACTTTACCTGCCGCAGGGCCCGAATTAGGGCCGCATTACCCACGGCAAAGCCAATGCGCATCCCCCCCATATGAAATGACTTGGAGAAGCTAAAAAACTCAATGCTGATCCGTTTGTCGCGATCGGCTTGCAAGACCGAAGGCGCGGCCTCACCCGCCAGAAGGCCATCGGCATAGGGAAAATCATGTACCAGCACAATATCGTTGGCTTCGCAAAAAGCCACAGTCTCCTGCCAAAACGCCAAATCAGCCACACCGGTTGTCGGGTTGTGAGGATAACTAAGCACCAGCATTTTTGCCCGTTGTCGTTGCTGCGGACTGAGATCGCTTAGTACCGGCAAAAACTGATGCTCAGGCCGTAGGGGTAGGGTTTCAATCTGCCCGCCCGCCAGATGAACACCGCCTGCGTGGGAGGGATAGCCCGGATCGGTGAGTAATGCCACATCGCCAGGATTAAGGATCGCGAGCGGTAGGTGTGCCGTACCTTCTTGGGAGCCAATGAGGGGTAGCACCTCGGTTTCTGGATCAAGGGCGATACCATAGCGCTGCTCGTACCACGCCGCACAAGCTTCACGAAAGGGGCGCGTACTCTGAAACAAGGCATAGCCGTAGGTGCTGGGGTCATGGCTAGCGGCTGCCAAGGCCGTAATCGCTTCGTTGGGTGGCTGTAAATCGGTTGAGCCCAAGGAAAGATCGATCAGACCATGACCGTCAGCTTTGGCACGGGCCTTCGCCCGATCCATATCCGCAAACACATTGGTTTGGAGGTGCTTCAGACGGTCAGCAAGAGCGATCATGGGCGGATAGCAGAAATCAGAGTACTCCTACTCTAGCGAGACTCTGACGCGGCTCGCGATCGCGATGGTCTCAAGACGCGGGATGCGTACACTGGAGATGGATCACGATAAAAGCAAAGCTGGGATACCACCATGGCAGCGGTTACGATTGAGCACTTACAGAAACGCTACGGTACGGTGACGGCAGTCGCGGATGTCTCGCTGAGCGTCGAACCCGGTGAGATTTTTGGTCTCCTCGGCCCTAATGGTGCCGGTAAAACAACCACTTTGCAATGTCTCTGCACTCTGATGAAGCCGGATGCAGGCTATCTTGCCGTTGGTGGGGTATCGGTGCAAGAGCAGCCGCGCCAAGTCCGCGCCAAATTGGGCTTTGTGGCCCAAGAGGTTGCTATTGATAAGGTTCTCACTGGGCGGGAACTACTGCGACTTCAGGCGGCTTTGTATCACCTGAGCCCCGCCGTTGCCAAAGAGCGGACCGAGTTGGTGTTGGGTGTCTTGGGGCTTCGCGATCGGGCCGATGAAAAGTCAGGCACCTACTCTGGCGGCCTACGCAAACGCCTTGACTTGGCGATGGGCCTCTTGCATCAGCCTGAGGTTTTGGTCCTCGATGAGCCGACTGTTGGTCTGGATATCGAAAGCCGTTTAGCCATTTGGGCTTTTTTGCGTGACTTGCGTGCCCAGGGGGTGACTGTATTGCTGACGAGTCATTACCTTGAGGAGGTCGATGCCCTGGCTGACCGGGTGGCGATTATTGATCAAGGGCGGGTGATTGCCACTGGTACACCAACGGCGCTGAAGCAGCAAGTCGGCGGTGATCGCCTAACCCTCAAGCTGCAGGAGTTTACGCCGCGTGACGAGGCCGAGCAAGCCCAGACAGTGCTCCAAGGTCTCGCCTACGTCGAAAGTGTGGTGATTAACGCCGCCCAAGGTAACGCCCTAAATATGGTGATTCGTAGCAATATTGGCCAAGCGGCGACCGAAGTACGCCAGAAACTTGAGCAAGCGGGCTTTGGTATTTTTGCCCTTACCCAGGCTCGCCCCAGCCTAGATGATGTCTATTTGGCGGCGACAGGACGGACACTCTTAGATGCCGAACTGGCGGCGGCAGAGGCAGGCGGTAAGAAGAAATAGGTGGATTTGGCTGAATAGAGGCTGTGCTAAACGACCAGCTCGGCTAACCCCAAGCAACTGACCGCTTCGGGCGTGACCGCCGCACGGTAGGGAAAAATTTCGACCCCCTTCGCGATCGCGAGCCGCAGGAGCTGACCATACTTAGGGTCTTTGGCATCGCCCGGACTAAAACGCAGACAATCGCTGCGGTGAATCCAGAACAGCAAGATCGCCCGCTCACCCTGAGCCGCAATCGCCATCAAATCTTCAATATGCTTTTGGCCTCGGGTGGTCACCGTATCCGGAAAGTAAGCACACTGACCCAAGGCCCACGTAGTATTTTTAACCTCTAGTAGGGCACGCCCTGCCGGGTAGTCGAGGGCAAAATCAACCCGGCTCCGTTCGTAGGGTACCTCGCGCCGGAAGCTCGTAAATCCAGCCAGTTCCGGAAACCAATCGTGCTCAAGACCAAACTGCACCAGACGGTTGGGCAAAGCCGTATTCACACCCACCCACACATCATCAACCTGAATCAACTCCCAGGTGTAAGCAAGCTTCCGCTTGAGACTAGGGTGATGCGACACCAAAACAGGGGCACCCAACGTGCATACCCCTGTCATCGGCCCTGTATTGGGGCAGTGGGCAACCACAATCTCGCCTGACTCAAGCTCAACATCGGCAAAGAAGCGTTTATAGCGCTTGAGTAAGCGTCCCGCCACTAGGGGCGGGTGAGCATAGGCTTGCATCCTAGGCGCGACTGAGGCTGCGGCGCTTGGTCACCAGTTGGTAGACCTCCAGGATGTCGCCCAGTTCCCAGCTGTTGAACTTCTCGACACCGATACCGCACTCAAAGCCTGAGGCGACTTCCTTCGCATCATCCTTGAAGCGCTTGAGAGAATCGAGACGACCGGTAAAGACGACCTCGTTCCGCCGCTTGACCCGGATGAAGGCGTTGCGCGCGATTTTACCCGACTGGACATAGGCACCGGCAATCGTGCCCTTGCCGATCGTAATCACCTGACGCACTTCCACTTGACCCAGGGGCTCTTCAACTTCTTCGGGCTCCAGCAAGCCTTCCATGGCGGCTGTGATCTCCTCGAGGAGGTTGTAGATGATGTCGTATTCCCGAATATCAACGCCATTGGCATCAGCAGATTGACGGGCCCCCGGTGCAAGCGAGGTGTTAAAACCAACGATCACCGCACCACTGGCTGCCGCCAAATCGATATCAGTTTCGGTGATTTCACCGGCTGTTGCCAGCAGCACCCGCACCTGCACTTCGGTATTCGGCAGTTGCTGCAAGGAGCCCAGAATCGCTTCGACTGAACCCTGAACATCGGCCTTAAGCAACAAGGGCAGCTCTTTGAGCTCGCCTTCCTGTACTTGCGCTGAGACTGAGCCCAGTGTGACCCGACGAGAGGCCATGGTCTGCTGCAAGCGCGATTGGCGCTGCGCCTGGGCACGCTCATCGGCGAGGGCACGAGCTTGTTTTTCGTCCGTAAAGACTTCAAACTCATCACCCGGTATCGGTACTTCGTTAAGACCCAACACCTCAACTGCTGACGAGGGGCCTGCTACCTTCACACGGTTGCCCCGATCATCGACCATCGCCTTGACGCGACCGAGAATCGAGCCAGCGACGAAGGTATCACCCACACGCAGGGTGCCATTTTGCACCAACAGCGTCGCGACGGGGCCACGGGCTTTATCGAGGTTAGCTTCGATGATCGTGCCCTTGGCCGTACGGTCTGGGTTCGCTTGCAGCTCACCCACTTCGGCCACTAGCAAGATCATCTCTAGCAGCTCATCGAGATTTTGCCGCGCCAGGGCACTGACACCCACCATGGGAACGTCGCCACCCCATTCTTCGGGTACAAGGCCCCGCTCAGCGAGCTCCTGTTTGACGCGCTCGGGGTTGGCGCTTTCTTTATCAACTTTATTAATTGCAACTACAATCGGTACATTAGCTGCTTGGGCGTGACTGATGGCCTCTAGGGTTTGAGGGCGCACGCCGTCATCGGCAGCAACCACAAGGATGGCAATATCAGTGACCTTGGCACCCCGAGCACGCATGGCCGTAAAGGCTTCGTGACCTGGCGTATCCAGGAAAACAATGCGCTTGTCTTCACCGTTGTGGGGCAGATCAACGTGGTAGGCACCGATGTGCTGGGTAATCCCACCCGCTTCACCTTGGGCAACCCGCGCCGAACGAATCGAGTCCAGGAGGGTTGTTTTGCCGTGGTCAACGTGACCCATGATCGTGACGACCGGCGGCCGTAGCACCAGGCTATCGATATCACTGATATCGAGCATTTCGGTTTTCTTGGCAGCAGCTTCTTGCGCTTGGTGAACCACCTCGAATTCGAGCTTTTTCGCTACAAGCTCGGCGGTGGGCACATCCAAGGTTTGGGTGATGCTCACCATCACCCCTTGCATAAAGAGCACCTTGATGATCTCAGTCTCACTAATCTCCATCTTGGCGGCCAGCTCTTGAACGGTCAGCTCGCCATCAAGGGTGATGCTAGTTGGCTTAGTGTCTTCGACTACGGCGCTGGCCGCAGTTTGCCGATCTGGGTTGGCTGTGCGACGACTGGGCTTGCTGCGCTTGCGACTGGCAGGCGGGCGCTGCGGCGTTGCGGCGGGCGCACCATTGGTTGGGCGCGGGGGCCGTGGTAAAGGCGTCAGGTTATCTACAAGCTCGACGGAACCGGTAATGACTTCGGAATCAAAGCCTTCCTCTTCCTCAGGGCCTTTGCGGTTACGTCCCTTGCGACCACTGCTCTTGCCTGGGCCACCCCGGCCACCCCGACCATCATCATCGGTATTGCGGCTCGGCTTTTTCGTTGTTTTGCTAGGGCTTGCTGGCCGTGAGGGCTTCTCATCGAGGGTTGTCACCCGCGGCTGCTCGATATCCAAATCGGGCATGTTGGGGCGAACAGGACGGGCCGGGCGTGAAGGCGGGCTCACCAGTTCTTTTCGCACGGGCGGACTCATCCCCTCCGACCGCCGTGGAGGTTCGGGCCGCTCTGATTTGGGCTGCTCGATGGTTGCCTTTTCCCCGGGCAAGGTTGGTCGACCGACGAGTTGAATCGCTGGCTTGGGCTTTTCCGTAACCGGTCGATTGGGCTTGTCCATCCGCACAGGTACATCTTTTTTGCGTGCTGGCCGAACACTGTTCTTGGGTGCCTCGGTCGTCGCTTCAGGGCGGGGACGCGGTGCCTCGACGGGTCGAACAATCTCAGGGGGCTTAGCCTTGACGGCAGCAGGCTTGGGCGCCACGGGTCTGGGGGCAACGGGCTTGGCCGCGACAGGGCGGACTATTTTGGGCGGCTCAGCCTTAGGATTATCCAGTTTTGGCTCAGCAGGAGCCGCTTCTGCTGCGGGCGCCGTTGGCTTAGCTGGCTCTGCAAGTCTGACAAGCTCTGGCGGTTTGACCAACTCGGGTACCTTGGGCTCAGCAGCCTTAGGCGGTTTTGCCGGTCGTGCTGGCTTGGCGGCTTCGACTGGAGTTGCCGGAGATGGCTTGGCAGCGGTTGGACTGGCGGCAGCAGGGCGAGCTGGTTTGGGCATAACCCGCTTGGGGGCGGCTGCTTCCACAGGACGAACTAGCTTGGGTGGAGTCTCGGCCACTTTTTTTTCAGTAGACGTGGCAGCTGGCACATCGGCGATGACACCAACAATTTGTGGCTTGTTGCCGTTTTCACTGGCACTGTCACTGGGCAAGGGAGCACCTAAACGCTGACGAACCTGGTTGGCCTCGGCGATCGCGATCGTGCTGCTATGGCTCTTGTAGGTAATCCCCAAAGCGTCGCAGGCTTCTAATATGTCTTTATTATCTCGATTTAATTCACGCGATAAATCGTAGATACGTATTCTGGATGGCGAGCCGTGGCGTTGGGTGTCAGGTGAACTCATAGGCAGCAGAAAGGTCCAAACACTGAATTTAGTATATGTATTCTAACGGTGGCACTGAGTATCTGCCTACTGTTCTTTAGATTGCGATCACAGTTGAGGCGCAATCTTGACAGTTGATCACGCCTACAGGCGAAGCTGGCCTTGGTGTACCTGCAAAACCTGGGCGGTATCCAGCCAGGGTGTACCAAAGCCACCCAGATGGGTGGTGGTGATCAGGGTCTGGACGCGGCTGCCGATCGCGAGCAAGAGCTGCTCTTGGCGGACAAGATCCAACTCGGCGAGGACATCATCCAGCAACAGCAGGGGCGGCTCACCGAGGACAGCCTCCTGTAGTTCTAGCTCCGCCAACTTCAGAGCCAGTACTAGGGTGCGCTGCTGCCCCTGGGAGCCGAAGGTACGGGCGGGGTGAGCGTTGATGGTTAGTTGCACTTCGTCACGATGGGGGCCAACCAGCGAGCTGCCGCGTAGGCGTTCGAGGGCGTGATGGGTCGCGATCGCGAGCTGAAATTGTTCCTCAAGGGATGGCAAGGCTGTTTCAGTTGGGAGTGTCGCTGGCCTGGTCTCAGTAGTGCTGATGCCACCCACGTTGGGCTCATAGTCAAGGCATAGCTGCTCGGTTGCGCCACTAATCTGCTGGTGCCAGCGGGCGGCGAGGGGCTGGAGGCGTTCGATCAGGCGCTGGCGACGGCGCATAATCCGGCAGCCCAGACTGACTAACTGCTCATTCCAGGCCAGCAACTGGGGCTGGTCGAGGTTGTCTTGTTTAAGCAGGGCATTGCGCTGGCGCACAACATGGCCGTACTGCTGCAACAGATCAGCAGCACGCGGCTCTAGTTGGACTAGCATGTCATCCAGCCAATCGCGGCGGTGGCTAGGGCTACCGCGCACAATCTCAAGATCAAGGCTTGTAAAGGTTACGGCATTAAGGTGGCCCAAAAAATCGTGCTGGCGGCGGAGATGATCGCCATCAACCCGCACACTCCGTCGTCCTTGCGAGCGGAGGTCAATTTTTAGTTCGTGGGTACCACCAAAACGCTCCACTTGAGCAGCAATCTGAGCCTGGGGTTGCTCAAACTGAACCAGTTCGCGATCGCGACTGGCGCGGGGGGATTTAAGACTCGCCAGAAAGGCCACCGCCTCAAGCAGGTTCGACTTGCCCTGGCCGTTTGCACCGACCAAGATTGTCTTGGCAGTCTTAAAGTCAGCCACCTGGGCGGTGTAGTTCCGAAAATGTTCGAGGTATAAACGGTGCAAATACACTTGGATATCCAGTACTTCAGTAGCCAGTACTTCGGTCGCCGCAACTTAGGTCGTGGGGCTTTCGGCGCGCTTAAGCGCTAGCTCGCGCAGAATCTCTGCATGGCGCTGCTGCGTAATCGGATAAAAATAGGCCAAGACCATACCCACCAGCAAAAAGCCCGCTGGCAAAGGCCCAATCGCGACCCGAATTGCCAGCAGTGCCGATACAGGCTGGGTTGTTGCCTCGCGATCAAAACCAAAAGTTTCGAGCATCTGCCCCACCAAAAAGACCCCCAAGGCTAAGCCCAGCTTTTGCAGCAAGATCATAAAGGCATAAAAAACACCTTCTCGCCGCTCGCCCGTTTGCAGTTCATCGAGATCAATCACATCGGGCAGCATCGACCAAGGAATGAGGTAGGCGGTCGCCACACCAAAACCGGCGAGGGCACAGAGCAGAAACAGCAAACCCAGCTCACCAGGGGCCAAGAAAAACAAAAAGCCTTGGGCAATGGTCCAAATCACCATGCCCATAAAGTAAACGGCCCGCTTGCCCTTGCGGCGGCTGATCGGGGTCCAGACAAACAACATCGCGATCGCGACCCCCTGCACAATCAGGGCAATCGGCACGTAGTTCGCCATACTCATCCAGTGCACCGCATAAAAAGGAATCACTGCCGCCGTGAGCTGAAACGCCAGCCAAGAGCAAAGATAAATGCCAATCACAAACAGAAACGCATGGTTTTGCAGAACAATCTTGAATTGATCAACAAAGCTGAGTGAGCTGTGTTTTTGGGTGCTGACGTAGCGCTCTTCGGTACCCCACACACAAATAAACAAGGGAATAACCCCAATCACCGCGCAAATCGCCGCCAGCACGAGGTAGCGCATCTGAACGTCAGGCACCCGATCAAAGATCACCAGCGCCAGGGTCAGACCCACCAAACTACCGCCAACCGAGAAAGCAAAGCGGAAGCTCGTGAGACTGGTGCGCTCGTTGTAATCCTGAGTCAGCTCGGGCGTCAGGGCTGTATAAGGCAAATTGACCGCGCTGTAAAACGTGTGAAACAGCAGCAGCACCACAGAGTAGTACCAAAAGCGAGGCCAGGGATTATCAGGGCTGCCAATATCGGGCACAAGCCAGCAGAGAAAAAAGGCAATACCGAAGGGAATCGCGCCAATCAGCATCCAGGAATGACGCCGACCCCAGCGTGAGCGAGTATTGTCGCTGAGGCTGCCGATAATTGGATCGTTGATCGCATCCCACAACTTACCAACCAGCAAAATTGTACCGGCCATCCCCGGCGGTAGCCCCGCCGCTTCAGTGAGGAAAATCAAAAGGAAAAACACCATGACAGCAGCCGTCATGCCTGTTCCCAGATCACCAGCCCCATAGGCTAATTTAGTGCGCAAGCTCAGTTTGTCGGTGGCCGTAGTCATTCACTCACCTCAGACCCTGCCCCCAATCAAAGCACAGTCAGCCAACAACCGGCTTGGCTTTAACAAGGTCAGAGAAGGTGCCCCCCGAACGACCGCTGTGACAGCAAATCGTTGGTAATCTGTGCTAATACAATAGTGTGAATTAAGTTTTGTAAATCTTCTCGGAGGCTACATGTCGAATCCTAATGTGTCTGAACCCAAATTCGGCTTCAACGAGTACGCAGAGCGTCTCAATGGCCGCGCCGCCATGATCGGCTTCCTGTTGGCGATCGTGATCGAATTTGCCACAGGTAATGGTGTCTTGGCCTGGTTGGGTCTGATCTAGTTAGGTCTGACTGATGCGTTTGTGAACATCAGTAAATGCTACAAACGAGCCTACAAATCTCGGTTCAGACGTAATAAGCGGAACAAAGCTGTAGCCATCAGGAGGGCGTCATACACGCCCTTATTTTTATGGCTTTTTATCGCTCTTCAGCGCCGTTGCAACGCCTGGTCAGGAGTGCGTGCGGGCAACCCGCCAAACAAGTGCCGGCTGGTGCTGCCGTTCTGGTATAGGGGCTCACCGCTGCTGCTTGTGCGCCCATGATGGGGTTAGCTGTTGATGCAAGCTTGCAGCACCTAAGTAGCAGTTGGCGTACAGTGAACCCTAGTGGCGAGTTAGCAAGTGTATGCAGGAGTTGGCCTGGAATCGTTTGAGTGAGGCGATCGCGAAGTATCGTCACAAGGCCGACTTTTGGCAGGTTCGTTTGGAGCAGGAAGAGCATACAGACCTGTTTCTGCGTAACCAGCGCTGGGAAAGTGTAAGTGAAACCCTCGCGATCGGCGGTCATGTCCGTGCCTGCATCAAGGGGGGCTGGGGCTTTGCCAGCTTTACCGATTGGGATCAGCTCGAAGCCCAACTGGAGGTCGCGATCGCTGCTGCCGCTTGGGTGGGCGATCGCGAAACCCAGCTAGCTTCTGTCCCCGTGCAGCAGATCCAGCTACCCGCCTGGGGCGATGACCCACGCCAAACGCCTCTGTCGCACAAGCGTCAGCTCTGCCAGGACTATCACGACCGCCTCAGCGAGCACGACCTGACCAGCTATGGGGTGCGCTATGGCGACCAGTGGCAACAGATGTGGATTGCCACCTCTGAAGGTAGCCTCATCGAACAAAGCGGCGGTGACTGGGAACTACGGGTTTTCGCGACCGCCAGCACCGAAGAACGCCGCCAAACCGGACGCGATACGACAGGCTCCCGCCGCCGCT
>CAZAGN010000049.1:0-13357 GCA_964484905.1 uncultured bacterium
GCCGGGGCGCCCTTGTTTGTCGACCCCGACCATTTCCCCGTAAGGGGACGGAGACCGGGCTTGATTCACCAATCGGCCGGCCGGGGCGCCCTTGTTTGTCGACCCCGACCATTTCCCCGTAAGGGGACGGAGACGGCAGGGTAAGCCTTTAGAGGCCATCTGCGTAACCATCGTCGACCCCGACCATTTCCCCGTAAGGGGACGGAGACCTGAAGTGCTGATAAGAGGTGAAACAGACCTTCGAGGCTGTCGACCCCGACCATTTCCCCGTAAGGGGACGGAGACCGAGATGCAGGTGCTCTGGCTGGCCGCGGTACTCGTCGACCCCGACCATTTCCCCGTAAGGGGACGGAGACGGCGGGGCACTCACGTAGAGGCCCTCTGGCTGTGTTTCGTCGACCCCGACCATTTCCCCGTAAGGGGACGGAGACCTTACTTACTTACTTAAACCTAAGGACTAACCCTATGACTGTCGACCCCGATCATTTCCCCGTAAGGGGACGGAGACCTGTGTAGAGCAGTAGCGCTTCCAGCACCGGCTGCATCCGGGTCGACCCCGACCATTTCCCCGTAAGGGGACGGAGACTTGCGGCTTTCAACAACCTTGAAGGCGTCAGGGTTGAAGTCGACCCCGACCATTTCCCCGTAAGGGGACGGAGACCAATATCCACTTCGCGATCTTTTGCATGGGGTTAATCCGACGTCGACCCCGACCATTTCCCCGTAAGGGGACGGAGACCTTGCCAGCTTGGGTAACTCGGCCTCCGACTCGACGACTGTCGACCCCGACCATTTCCTCGTAAGGGGACGGAGACTGGGGTGCTTGCCGACCGATGTGGTACACAATGATAGTCTTCATGTCGTTTCCTTGGGTAATAAAAAACCGCCCTTACAGGCGGCGTGGTTGTTTAGCGACTCCCTCTCGTCGTGGTGGGTTTGGCTTAAAGCACAAAGTACTTACCTTGCTTGACTGCCAGCAGCTGCAACTGTGCTAAACGGCCGCCTAGGCCTGGCCTAAATAAACTCACAGGCGCTTCGCGGATACCCGCTGCCCTGAGCTTTTGCAGCTTTTCAGCTGCAGACAGGATGTCTTCTCGAACCGCAAGGCCAGTGCCTTCAGAAAGCTCCATCAGAAGCTCCCAAGGCGACTTTCCCTGGGTAAACACAACTGGGGTTCTAGGTAGTTGTCTGCCGTTGTAGACGGGAGGCGGTAACTCCTCGTGCTCTAGGGCCGCTGCTTCACTGCTTTTGACCTGGAGGACAAAACAATCTTCTGAGTCTTCAATTTCGATGACAATATCACCCTTGATTATCTGATCAAGAGCGCCGCCTGGGGTAGAGCGCCAGACGTCATGGACGCCATAGAGCAAATTGCAGAGCGCTAGGATAAGCTCTTCAGCAACCTTCTCTTGGTCGGCCATCTTCACAAACTTCGAGTTACAGATTGGGTACATGATAGTTACTCCTTCAAAATAGGTTTTGACCCTAACGATAAAATCGTCATCAGGCAGCTTTAGCCTTTCGACAAGGTAGCTACGACATAAGAAAGCCCTCACCGAGGGGCGGAGGGAGTAGTTTGCAGGTGCATTCCTAGTCAATCACTCATTGCGTACTTGCAAAAAGCCTCGAGATTGCGTAGGTCAAGCGCGACTGTTTCTTCAAACGTCGCTTCATCCGCCAAGACGCAATTACCTGCATCAATCAAGCGGATACGGTCAGCCGTCCAGATGACGTTATCCCAGACGCCACCTTGCACATCCGCATTGCGTCGGATGTCGCCGTGGGCGATGCCAGCCGCATGCAAAGTCTTGAGGTCTGAACGGAACTGCCTCAGCATTTCCGTCCTAGTCTCGTGGTCGAAGTTACGCTTCTCAAACACGATCAAGCGTTCCATTGACAGCAACTCATAGTTATATCCATCGTCGTAAACGATGCCGTTGACCGCTGGCATGAGGTTAGTCGCCTTCTTAAGAACCTTTAGTTCTCGCTTGGCACGAGGATCGCCAAGGTCAAACACCTTAGCAACGGTTTTGGGGTCAAGCAACCACACCTGATTGTTGAAGCCCTCAGACAGCTTTTTCACTGTTTTTTGCCTCAAATCTTAAGCATTGGATTAGACAAAGAGGGCGTGTAATACGAACGCAAGTAAATGGACAACTTGCCCTCCTCTGACAATGAAGAAGGGGCTTTCCGGCCCCCTGGTTAGCTGGCCTTTCCTGAGCTCGTACTCCAGCAGCTTGACTACCTCTGTGTGAGTACACACCAATTCGTTTGAAATCAGCGTTGTACTGACAAAAGAACCCGAGGACATCTAGCAGCAAGCTGACTGCTTGCTTTGTTGCCGCCTCTAACGATGGCTACACCGCGTCGCCACACAAGCAATTTGACGAACTCCTTAGGTAAGGTTAATCCACTGGTTTACTATGCTCGGACTGGACAGATTCTTGAGCACTGTCAGACGGAGAAGGGCGTTCGTCAGGCTGATTCTTGATTGTCTTCTTGGGCTTGGATTTATCTTCGGTCAGGGACATTAGTGAAAGCGCAAGATCGATTAAATACACATTCTTTCCTTGTGTTTTGGCACTTCGTTGTTTAATCTTACAGTAAATTCTGTAAAGACTACACACTCTAGTTGTGGGAGTAGGTCAAGATCCGAGTCGGTAGCAGACCCTCAGGGAGAACCCGCCTCAGCCTCACTACGCTTGCGTAGAGCCCGCCGCGCCAACTTTACATAGGTCTTTGCGGTTTCGTAGGGCAGCTCGAGATCGGTCGCGATGGCTTGCAACGACTCGCCATATTCACGCCGGGCCACCAAGGCTGACCAAAGCCGCGCTGTTTTTTCGGCACGCTGGCCCCCCTGGCGTGTTCGGCAGCTAAGAAAGTAGGCGTGCAGGGCGGCCTCGCGATCATAAGTGTGATCATTCAATTGAGTCGGCTCGGTCGATTCAGCCAGGTTTTCAGCCGACTTGGTTCGGGCCGGGTGCCAGCCCCAGCGAGTTTGCCCCAAACCAAATGCTGTTTTGTGCCCCGTACCGCAATAGGGAGCAAAACGAGCCAGAGCCGCTAGCCAAAGCGGCCAATTACCGGCTTCGGCATCTGCATCGACACCAAACTGTACAGCCCCAACAAACCCCGTGACCATGCCTTGCTTACCCGCAGGCACTTTTTCGGTGTGTAGCGTGCAGCGGTGGATCGCTACTGCCCGCTCGACCCAGGCCAAAAATTCCCCTAGATCAACATCTGTATCGGTGTGTCCTAGCCAGCGGCGGGCGTAGCTCTGAAACAGATTAAACGGCAGTGGTAGGGGCAAATGGTGCCCTCGGTGCCGAAAGCTCGTTGGTGAGATAAAGCTCAGGCTAAACCGCGACAGTGGCTCTGGGGGCATCAAATCGGCATAGGTGCAGGGAGCTAGGTGTGTGTGGCAGTGAGAGAGGGCGAGACTCGCCCCCCGCAAACCCACCTCGGTCGGTGAGGTTTGCAGCCAACTATGTAAAAACTGGCACACAAGTGGGTCAAGCCCGGTAATGTTCCAGCGATAGCGCTCACCCTGATACAGGCAGATCGAACGTCCTTGATGCCTCAGCTTGCCCCTCAGTCGCGACAGTGTGAACCCCTTATCGGCAAATGCCTTGGCCTCTGTGCCATCGTGGAGCCGCGCCGATAACTGCGGATCGTACTGCTGCACCTGCTGCAAAAACCAGGCGTGCAACCCCTTGGCGTAGGTATCGGGTATGACCGCTGCACGTGTGGCCACTAGCTCACACTCGAGGCCAACGAGTTCGGTTGTCATTGGCCAGAGCTGCTCACTGGGGTGCTCCAGAAGATTAGCGGGGGGCAGTGGCGTCATAGCAGTAACGTCATGGCAGCGATAGTGTGAACAAATCCGAGTGAATTCTAAAGAGTTTGTTAGTTAAAGGCCTGTGTGTCGCTTTAGCGATATTTAATGTTGAGAGCTTGCTAGCTTGATTGGATGTTAATCCTTGAGTGTTAGCGCTCCTGGGTGAACTTTTTGCCGGTAGACACCCTACGGTGTGGATGCTTGGTGGATTGTCGCTTGAAATCGACGCTTTGTTGGTTGACTCTGCACAGGTTAATGCTTCCAGGTCAATCACCGCCGCATCCTTGCACCGAATCCTTTTACACAGTGGCACCATGCACTTGGTTTTACTTGAGACAGCCAGTAATCAGCAGTATATCTTTGCCACCAACAAGCTTCGCGAAAATATTGGTGCCTCAGAGCTGACCTACCGAGCCGGTACGCACTGGGTAATCGAAGCTGTCTGTACACTCACGGGACAGGACGCTAGTAGCCAAGCCCCCGCCGCCCTGCTGTTAGACCCCACACAAAATCCACCGATTGAAGACGGTGGCCGCGCTGAGATTGTCCTGGCAGCCTCGGGCAAAGCCTTGGTACTGGTACGGAAGGAGGCTGATGCTCAAGCCCTGATTCGGACCGTGACTCAGCGTGCCCTTGTCGAGGCACCGGGTTTAGAGATTACGGGTGTTTATGTTGAGTTTGATTGGTCGCGTGATGGCCTGGGCGGGGTCAATGCCCAAGTGCATCAGCGCTACCAAGCCGTGCGAGCCCAAAAGCCCAGCCAAGCGCAACGCCTGCTGCGATTACCCATCGTTGAAGACTGTGCCACCAGTGGCCGCCCGGCGAGCAACGTCTACCCCACGCCTGATCGCGACGTTGAGCCACTCTCCGTTACGAGTCGCTGCAAGCAAGAGCAGCGGGATAGGGGTATTCGCCGGATCACGACGTTGTTGCAGACCATACCGGCATTGGCTGACTGCGAGCTGGCGGGTGACAACAGCGCCTTAGAAGGAGAAGGGCAGTGGATTGCTGTTATTCATGCCGATGGTAATGGCCTGGGTGAGATTTTCTTGCGCTTTCATGAACACCTTGGGGTGGGCATGGATGCTGGGCGGAACCGTGAGTACGTCGAGGCGTTACGGCGCTTTTCGCTGGCGCTGGATGTCTGCACCGAAAAAGCCTTTTTGGCGGCCCTACCCAAATTGATGCGTGAGGCAGAGTCTGACTTTATTCCGCTGGTGCCCCTAATTTTGGGTGGTGATGATTTGACGGTGGTGTGTGAAGGGCGGCGAGCCCTGGCTTTTGTGGTGAAGTTTTTGGCGGTCTTTGAGGCCGAAACGGCGGTGGCCCAGCCCACGGTGGGCAGTATCATTCCGACGATTGCCCAGGCCGCCCTGGGGGTCGGGCGGCTCTCGGCCTGTGCCGGAGTTGCGATTGTGAAGCCCCACTTTCCTTTCTCGGTGGCCTACGAGTTGGCCGAGGCGCTGATGCAAAGTGCCAAGACTGTCAAAACTCAGGTGCCGACCCCAGGGGGGCAACCCAGCCCATGTTCGGCGCTTGATTTTCATATCCTCTTTGATTCGAGTGATGTCAGCCTTAGTCGAATTCGCGCCAAGCTGCACTTGGCTGAGCATACCCAGCTTTACCAGCGCCCCTATGTAACAACGGCAATCTCTGAGCTAGTGACGACAGAGGCAGGTCAAGCTTGGGCGGCCTTCCATCACTGGGAGCATTTACAGGATCGGGTTGAGGCTCTGCTGGCTACAGATCCGGAGACGGGGCGACGATTGTTGCCCAATGGCCAAACTCACAGTCTGCGGGCCGGGCTCTTTTTGGGGCCGGCGGCGGCTGATGCCCGTTACCGCCTCATTCGCGATCGCTATGCCAGCCTAGAACGCTTGGCGGCCAGCCGTGACTCACTGTTTGCGATGCCGCCGACAGGTACTCCGCGTCAGGTTACAGCGCTGTTAGATGCCGTAGATGCTGCTGAATTTGTGGGAGGACGCCAGGATGGCTAGTAAGAAAAATAAAGGCAAAAAAGGCTCTGGCAGAAACAATAATGACTTGAAATCATCTCAGTCAAACCCTAGTAACTCAGTTGCCGCTGCCACCCAATCCCCCAAAGGCTCCCAAAGCTTTACTCCACCCAGTGACCTTGGTGGCCTGACGCTCAGTATCACCATGCTCAGTGATTGGCACATTGGGGTAGGGGCGGGTCGCTCCGGTGATATTGATAGCCTTGTGGTTCGCGATCGTACAGGTCTGCCCTACATTCCGGCCAAGACGCTGACGGGGCTGTGGCGAGATGCCTGCGAGACAGTGGCCTGGGGCTTGGATGATGCCAGTCTGGGCACTTGGTCAGCTTGGGTTGAGTTTCTGTTTGGCGATCAGCCCGGTCCGAACACAGATAACCCCGCTAAGGTGCCGCGACCTGCCGCGATCGCGATCGGACCAGCAACGTTTGATCCGGCCTTAGTCGCAGCCGTACAGGCCAAACCGGCGCTCCAGGAAGCGATCAGCTTTGTTAAACCTGGTGTGGGTATTGATCCGCACACGGGCTGTGCCAAAGAAAACTTTCTCCGTTTTGAAGAAATGGTGCGCGGTGGGGCCACACTGACGGCTCGTTGTGAAGCCTTAACACCCCTGTGGCACGACCTCGACAACGCGCAACAGGCAACGGCGCAAGCCCTTCTCCTAGCGGCAACAAAGCTCATCGAACGGGTGGGTGGTAAGCGCCGTCGGGGAGCGGGTCGGTGCGAGGTAGCGCTACATCTGAATTCAGCCCCTCTTAATCTCGATGCCTGCCTTAAGCAACTCAGTCAGCCTCCTGCGCCCTTGCCCGAAGCCATATCAACGCACCCACTTATGTGGCAGCAAAGCGGCGCAGCGAACGCCGCGACGACAGAGTGGCTGAGTATCCCCCTAACACTGACGGCTCAGTCGCCCTTAGTACTTGCCAAGGCTACGGTCGGGAACGTTGTGCAAAGCCTTGATTACATTCCCGGTAGCCGCCTGTTACCCCTGATTAGCAAACGCTTGGGCAGACAAGCCCTTGCCTTCGCGATCGGCCACGGTCAGCTCGTGATTACGAATGCGCTGCCCGTGGCTAACCACCAGCGCAGTCTGCCGGTACCCTTCGCCCTCTTTGGCGAAAAGCTACGAGGGGGTCTGGCAAGTCCGACTGGCGTTGTCTATAACCGCCTCGTTGAACCCGAACCAACGCGCCAGCTGAAGGGTGAGCGTGGGGGCTATATTGTCCCTTCGTCGCAGCATCTGCCCGACTACGTTGCCGTACCGACATCAGTATTTACCCACAACACCATTGAAGATGCGGTGCAGCGCCCAACAACAGATGTAGGGGGAGTCTACAGCTACGAGGCGATTCAAAGCGGCATGACCTTTCAAGCCGAGCTACGTCTGCCAAGCTCCCTGGCTGCCAGCTTAGATTTCACCCGACTAGAAGGTGCTTACAGCCTGGGGCGCTCTAAAAAAGATGAATACGGTCGTGTCCAGATTAGTGTGGGTACACAGCAGGTACTGGATACCACTCGCGACACAGGCCCTCAGCAAACCCTCACGGTCTGGCTACTGTCTGACCTGTTGCTGCGCGATGTACGTCTGCGACCGACAACGAATCTCGATGTGCTGGCTCAGACCCTCGGTAAAACACTCGGGTGTTCACTCCAGCTACGGGATGAGCCTGGGGTCATGTCTGTTCTGGCGCGGGATAGCCGTACCGAGTCGTGGCAAGCAACCTGGGGACTACCGCGTCCATCACTGGTGGGTTTGGCTGCCGGCAGTTGTTTTGTTTTTACGGTCAATAGTGCAGTCAGTGCAGCAGCCCTCGCACAGCTCGAAATTACGGGCCTAGGTGAGCGCACGGCAGAAGGCTTTGGCCAGCTCTGCCTTAACCATCCACTCCTGACACAAAAAACCTCAACCTTGCCGCAGCGCGAGGTGATGGCGACTACGGCTGAGACGACAGCACCCCTCCTCAACGGCAACGTCACGTCTCAGACAAAAGCCTATGCCCATATCATCGAGCAGGCAGCGTGGCGGCGGGAGCTGCGGCAACGGGTTTTGGCCACGGTGGCGACAGCACAAGGTCGCAAAACTGTTCTGGGTATCAGCAATACCTCACCTAACTTGACGCAACTGGGAGCGCTGCGCTCTGTCATCGGTCGGCTCACAGCGGTAGAAGACAGCACCACCAGCGGCGGTGTTACAGGCTGGCTCACCCACCTTGAACGTGTGCCCAACCGTCGTGACAAGTGGCCTTCAGAGGCACGCGAGCAAATCCGGGTGTTGGTCAGTAATCCTGAGGAAGTTTGGCGTGTTTTGGGCTTCACACCTGAGGTTGAGCATCAGTTATGCCTCACACCTAACGGGGCAACTAAGCAGAAACGCGCACTGTGGGCTGAAGCCGTGCGCACCCTTGTGGATGGCTGTATCCGGTCACGACGCCGGGAAGGAGAGCAGTAATGGCACGTCAACTTAAATCACGGTTTTTAGTGCGTGGCACCCTAATTGCCCAAACCCCCTTGCATGTTGGTGGGATGGGTGATGACCCCGTTGTTGATTTATCCCTTGCCCTCAATGGTCAGGGGCAGTACGTCATTCCGGGTACGAGTCTGGCCGGTGTACTACGGGGTTGGATGGCTGCCGCCGATGAGCACCTAGTCAAGGCATTGTGGGGCTACCAAGATCACAACAAGGGTCATGCCAGTTACGTCTTGGTTGAGGACGCCGTCATCAAACACGTACAGCCTGAAATTCGTGATGGTGTCGGTATTGATCGCCTGACAGGCACCGCCGCCGAGGGGGTTAAATTTGACCGGGCGGTGTTGCCCACAGGAACGTCTATCCCCCTGTGTCTGACGATCACCTTTCCCGCCTCACCACCGCATGGCTTTGACAGCGATCTCTTGGTCGAGCGGCTGAAGGATACCCTAGCCGCTTTACAGGCAGGTGAAATTTCCCTTGGGGCCGCGAAAACACGGGGCCTAGGTCGGGTGAAGCTTGAAAAGCTAACGATCTGTGAGCAACAGTTTGATTCCCGGGCGGGGATGCTCGCCGTACTCCGGGGTGAGGGGCAAGCACTACGGCCCGAGGATTACCTGAGCGAACTGGATCTGGGTCAACGACCACGTTTGACGCTCACACTCCATTGGCAGCCCCAGGGGCCAGTGATGGTCAAAGCGGAGGCTGAAGGTATTGCCGTCGATACGCTGCCCCTAACAACGCAGGTCGATAAGGAGCTCACGTTTGTGATTCCGGGGAGCTCTCTGAAGGGCAGCCTGCGTGCCCAAGCTGAGCGGATTCTGCGGACGCTTCTCAATCAAGAGATTCCTGATTCTGAGGATAGTAAGCAGCGCTTTTTACTCCAGATGCGCGGGCTACCCCTGATTCGGGAACTGTTTGGCGAGGCAGCGCGGCTTGAAAATGGTACTCAACAGGGGTACCTAGGAGCACTCAAGCTGGATGACTGTACAGCCAAGCTGGCGCTTAGGACTGATGATTGGTTCGCGATCGCGAATGCAGCCACCGACGCTGAATTAGCCACAGCTCTCAAGAAAGTGCCCGGCTGTCAGCAGGCGTACCACGTCGCGATCGACCGCTGGACAGGGGGCGCTGCCGATAGCTTCCTCTACTCCAGTCTCGAACCCCTCAATCTTGAGTGGGAACCCATTCAACTGCGGCTTGATTTGCACCGCCTCAGCGAACCTGAGCCAGCTATTGCGCTCCTACTGCTGCTCGTGCGTGACATGGCCGCAGGCCGGATCCCTCTGGGTTATGGCGTCAACCGAGGTATGGGCTCCATTCGCCTCAAGGGCGTCGACTTAAGTGCTAGCGGCAGCCAGTGGCGGCACCTTGATGGTCTAACCCTCCCTGGCGGTAACTTAGCGGGCCTACCAGCTGACGTTCTCACCAACCTCAACACTGCCTGGAAAAACTGGCTCACGGAGGCCGCTGCATGAGTATCACCCTGCACAGTTGCGCCCGAGACGCGATTACGCTCGAAGTCGCGATCGCGACGCTCAACACAAGCACTTCCCTCGACGGCAGTCTTGCCCTCCTCTACTCGCCTAGTCATTGCCACCTTGCCCTTATCGACAATGGCCAACTCCAGAGTGCTAGCGGCACCCTTGACCCTAACCACTACTTTGAGGCCCGTATCTTTAGCCCAAGCTACGAACTCCGCTGGCTTAATCAAACTAATGGCCAAGGTCGCGCTGTCTATCTCAGCGAACAACCCCTGACCTGGGGCGAGCCCCTACTGCCCCTCGAAGCCCTCGACAGCCTCTCGCAACAGTACCTTCTCTGGGGCAAAGGGCTCGATGCCGCCGCCACCTCTGGTTGGGGTACCCTCGCAACCCCTCGTATTGGTGGCCTCACAGTGCCCCTCAGTGGGATTAGCCAAAATGCTCACGTTGTCTTGCACAGCCGCGAATACCTGGGCACTGTCGATACATTCGGCAATGTCGCCGTGATTGAAGAACGCCTAACCCACCTGGAGGTGCAGTGATGCCCAAGCGCGGAACTTTAGTTGTCAATGGTAATGAAGTCAAAATTAAGCCCGACGATGACCCTAATGCTGCCGGAATAACCGTTCCCAAGAAGGCACTTTCTAAATCCCTCGCTGAGCTGAAGAAGTCTGATGTCAGCGCACTCAACGGCAAAGCTGTGGAGTATGAGTTGGGTTCAAATAAGATTCCTGAAAAGATCTATGAACCTGGGCAGAACTGGATTGGGCCTGGTGGAGCTAATCAGGCTGTAGCAGCTAATAACGTCAATCAACCTCATCAAACAAATCCAAACCAAGCTCAGCCCAATGTAAAAAAGGGGGACTTCCACAATCCCTACAACTTCATTCCCGCCCCGCCTCGAGATGTCAATGACCCCGACCTCGGCGATCAGTATCCTGTGGGCCATGGCGTCTACCATCCTGATCGCTACTCCGGCACAATCAAGGTCATGCTCACAACAGTGACGCCGCTCCTAATTCCAGATGCCGCCAAGGCAATCGAGCTCAAACCTGACCACAAGCTCTACGACCTGCGTGTCGGCACCGATGGCAAGCCCTACTTACCTGCCACCACGATCAAAGGGATGCTCCGCAGCGTTTACGAAGCGATCACCAATTCCCGCATGGGCATTTTTCAAAACCATGAAGACCGACTTGCATGGCGGATGCCTGCAAAGATTGGCCCCATCCCCGCGCGAGTTGAGCTACGCAATGGCCAGAAGGTCTTGCGGATCATGGAAAACAAGGACTTGCTGGGTCATGCTGCTAAGCTGCCTCGGTACGACATCAGATCCAGAGATCGCGATCGGGGCGAGAGTAAGCGTGCCCTGCGCTATGAAGGTACGAATCAGCTCCCTCAGCATGGCGAGGCTGTGTGGGTAGTGGTTGATGCCAAGAGTACCGTCACTGCTATCGTTCAACGCACTGACAATCAATTGCCTGATGATGACGACTGGCAAAAGGGCTGGGTTTGCGTCACCAGCCCTAACATTAATGGCAAAAAACACGAGCGTGTTTTCGTTGAAAGGGGTGATCATGCTGTCGTACCTATAACACGCGAGTTAGAGCGCTTATGGACAGAACTAATTCGTAATTACCAAGACACCCACGAAAAAGATCTAGAAAAGCGCCGGAAGCAGAACGTTAGTCCGAGCACTTATTTAGGTAACGAGCCGGGTAAGACTGCCTGGTCACGCCACATCTTCACGCCTAGCGAGCTCGCCCTTGAGGAAGGACGACTATGCTATGTCATTCTTGATAAGTCTAAGCGATTGATTGCTCTGACACCTGTCACTATCTCCCGCCGTCTGTTTGACGCCTCACCCTGGGAGTTGCTCGATCCCTCGCTGCGTCCAGCAACAGACATCAAGGCTCTCTCTCCCGCTGAGCGAGTCTTTGGCTGGGTACGCCAAGGCAGTGAAGGCGATAAGCGCGGTGCCTACAAGGGCAATTTGCGTATTCAGCCCGCCACCTGCGATCGCGAGGATGCCATTGAGCGCTTTGGCAATGAGGGCTTCCCGCTAGCCATTCTTGGGCAACCCAAGCCACAGCAATTCCGGTTTTACTCCGCAAAAGAAGCATCAGGAACAGCTCTCAACCCTGGAGCAGAGCAAGGTGCCGCCTATAAAAAAGGCCAAGGTCTGCGGGGGCGCAAAGTTTACCCCCATCATGCCGGTCTACCCGCCGGTCATTGGGACCATCCCACCCAAAATCGCACCCAGCAAGCTGACCAGGGTCACTACCAGGAGTATCGCCGTCCTGACGATGGCGGTAACGAACGCGATGATCAGAATCGCTCGATCAAAGCTTGGGTCAAGCCAGGCACAGCATTCACCTTTACTATCGAAATCACCAACCTATCTCTCGTAGAGCTGGGTGCCTTGGCATGGCTGCTAAGCTTGCCTCCCAATCACTATCACCGCTTGGGCGGCGGTAAGCCACTTGGCTTTGGTAGTGTTCGTCTCGACCCAGCCGGCATTACAAGTGTGCAGCTACGCTCAGGCGAAGCCATGCAAATCTATTACAGCAACTTAGGCACCACACCGCCGCCCTCATCTGGTGTCATCACAGAGGCGATCAAAGCCTATCAAGCGGCAGTCAGTCGTGCTTATAACCAACCCTTTGCATCAGTCCCGTTTGTCAAAGCATTTCTGCAAGGTGCCCAAGGCTTTAGTGATGGCTTACCAACCCATTACCCCCGTGTCACTGATGCACCAAGTCCGCAAGGAGAAGCCTTTAAGTGGTTTGTCGACAACAGCAGCGCCAATGCCAGTAAGTCTACGTTGCCAGATCTCTGGGACGATTGTGGTCTCCCTCTCAATCCCAACCCAGCTGGCAAAGCCCAGCAAGGGCAAGGGGGTTATCGAAGAGGTTAGGTCACCAAGCCATTGCTACCACATCCCCTAGCTAGACTAAAGCCACCCCGCTTGTGAGGTGAACCATGCCTGAACTGGCCACTGACTTACAAACACGTTTGCTGAGCTTAACCCCGGCGGAGCGTTGGCAAGCTGTACGCCTGCTTTTAGACTCGCTCCAGGCGGACACTGCGCCCCCACCCGTCAAGATTGGTACGCTGTCTGAGCTACGTGGCATCGCAAAAACAGATTTGTACGACAACAAAGACCCCATCGAAGACTACGTTGACTACTTGGTTGAGAAATATCAATGAAGTCACTCTTAATAGACACTAACGTAGTCCTGGATGTTCTTTTGGACCGTCAACCGTTTGCCGATGCGGCTGCACGTCTGTTTGCCCGTGTTGAGGCAGGTGAGTTCGAGGGGTATGTGACCGCAACATCGATCACAACTATTTTTTACGTGGTGCGCAAAATTGAAGGTGCAGCTTTAGCGCACGCAGCAGTAGAGCGTATCCTGGCACAGTTGTTGATCGCGAGTGTGAGTCATACCACCCTTAAGACTGCGCTCACCTTAGCCTTTGATGACTTTGAAGACGCGGTTCAGTACGCCTGTGCCCTCGAAAATCATCTCGATGCCATTGTTACTCGCGATCGCGA
>CAZAGN010000049.1:13457-19001 GCA_964484905.1 uncultured bacterium
CACCAGCGCTTCACTCAGGCACTGCTCCTTGCGCGCGAGTGGATTGTGACCGTGTTAGCTCATGCTGAAAACCTCGATTATCTCCGTGCAGAATCGCGCGACATCATCGAGCAGCAACTCAGTCGAATGGCGTATCCCCCTGCCAACCTCAGCCAAGCTATTGCCACCCATGTTGAGAAGCCTGAAATGCTAGCCGGCCTATGGTCACGCCTTAGCACCTTCCGCAATGATGTCGCCCATTGTTAGTTCAGCAACAACCCCCAGTCTGCGGCCAACCTTGCCAGGTTTGTCACCGATGACCTGCTTCAACAACTGAGCGACCTATTTCCCTCAGTTCAACCCTAAAACCCCAGCGTTCCCATGCTCCATCTACCCACCCTAAGCTTTCTAAGTTGGCTCAGTGGCGGCCAACTCCAAAGCCGTTTTGAACGCAGCCTGCGCTGTTGGTACCTCATCGAACAGCTCTACAGCGAAACACCCCTAGTCAGCGATGCCTTCAGCTACGCCGATCTCCGCTCGCGACTGTTTGCCCCCAGCCATCCTGCCTCCGAAACCCTACCTCGCCAAGCACTGCTTACTGCTTGTACTGACCACCAATGCCTCTGCAAACAAACTGTAGACAGCCTTCTCATTGATACAGAGCTTGACCTCGAAGCCTGGGCCGCTGAAGTGGGCATGTCGAGCAAAAACATCTTATGCTCTCAACCTTTCGCCCGCCCTCACCGCTCCGTTCGCGCTGACCTCGACTATCTTGTATCGCAACAGTGGCTCGCTAAAAGCGGTAGTACCTACCGTCGCCTTCAGACCTACCCGCGCTTTCCGGCCACGGGGCTCTCACCGACAGCTGCCCTTGATCTCTGGGATATTCTCGACTCCCTACAACTGCTCAAACCCGGTGCTGCCACCCTCCTCGATGATCTCGAAGCAAGCCTAGGCAACCTTGCCAGTACCCGCCGTACCCGCATTCACATCGACTATATTGTCAGCCCTCGCCACCAAGACCAAGTCGACGACTTCCATTACCAGCTCACCGAACACTGGCAGCAAGCTCCCAGTCTCATCAAGCTCCACTACAGCAGCTTTCGCCACCAAAAAACTCACGTCTTCATTACCTACCCAGTCTGTTTGCAGTACGCCCGTCGGGCTCAGTATCTCAGTGCCTACGGCCAAACACCCTTTAATGAAGGCATCGGTTGGTACAACTTTCGCCTAGATCGAGTTTTGGGCCTTGAATCTCTAGCCTGGTCTAATGCCAGCATCCCCGCAGAACTCCAGCATGCTTACCAACAGCACCACCTGCCAACCCCCGCAGACATTGACGATGCCCACGAAGCTGCCTGGGGTTTCGACTTCTATCTACCCATTACTCAGCTCATCTTGCGCTTTCCCCGCGCCTACGCCGAGCGCTATGTTCACGGCAGTTTCCGTCATGCTACCTTTCGCCCGATCGCGACTCAGGCAATCACCGTACCCCTCGAAGCAACCAGTGAGCCCGACTGCTGCTACTTTCAAGCTCAAATTCGCGCGGCTACCCCCGCCGCTACTGCCAGCTACCAAGAGCGTGTGAACTGCATTGACACCAACCTCTTGCTGCGCCTGCGTGACTGGCGACCCAAAGGAGAAGTCATTGCGCCTCTCTGGCTGCGGCAGTTGATGATTGAGGAAGCTCAGCAAGAGCTTCAACGCTACGGTCAGCTATGAGGCGGATTTCACAACCTTAGCCGCCTAAATCGATATGGCTAGCGATATAGTCAGCCGCCCATTGGGTTTGCGCCCCGCTCTCAGCCGTGATTGCCACCCGCAACGTCAAAAAGTTGTTGCCCCGACCGTAGCGCACGATAACACCCCCAGAGCCCGATACCTTAGTTAGGCGCTCACTGCCTGTACGCTCGTTAGGTTCAAACCGTACTTGTGTCACCCAATCAAGCGCACACAATGCCTTAACAGCTCTTTGATAACCAGGCGGGCGATCATGATCCACATCTGACAACTTGTCTTTTCTCTCAGGCTCTACCTCAGACGGTGGTAACGGCTCCACAGTAGGCATCTGTACCATCTGATAGAGCATCACACCGGCTGCATTGAGGTAGCTATAGCCGTCATCAGCGACCGAAACCAGCGGTGCGAGCCCGGGTTCTCGCGCTAGCCAGCTCTCCACCTCAGCACTATGGCGTGGTTCTGCCTCAATCCAGGCAAAGAAAGACGCCTGTGCTTCGATAAAGCTCAAGTCCCAAGTGAGAGGCAGGCGAGGCAGACGCACCAACTCGCGAAACTGCTCATGGATGTAAACCACCTCAACCTGCAAAAGCGCACCAATGAGGTTGAGGTAGGCAATCTCTGACTTAAAGCCGCCAGTAGCGACAAACACAATTTCATGAAGGTTGCGATAGTCCCGATAAAGCCCAAACACCGTATCAATCAGGCTGCGCAACCCCTGCTCAGCAAAGCGGGCATACCCCAAGGCTCGCAGTGTTTCTTGCCTCACTTCTTTGGCTAGTAGCTTGTAGTAGGCGGCCAACTGCTCTGCACAAAAACGACCTTCTGGCGTGTCTGAGGGCAGCAGCACCAGAGTATCGGTTGCCCCCACATCCAGCCGCTCTAGGGTATGGCTTTCGGCACTAATCAGCACCGGATCAGCCTCTTGCAGCCAAGCTGCTACCATGTCTGCATCTGGTAAAGGCTGACCCCACTGCCAAGGTGCCCAGGGACGGGCATCACGGTTGGTCAACAGCGATGTCCCAATCGTTGTCAGCAATACCCGTCCCATACTTGTGCACCTTAACTTACAACAGCTAGCTTAGTCGGTTGATCCAGGCGTGGGCGCATCAGTTGACAGGCATCACTCTGGCTCCAGCGTGGCATTGGGGGCACACTAGCCGTTGGCGGCAGATTCAGCTTTAGCGGCATCCCACCACGCCACCGACTGAGTTGCTGGTGCACATAGCCAACACAGGCATCAAGGTGATTCGCAACCTGGAGTTCAGCAAAGCGAATAACGAGCCAGTGATGTTCCACAAAAAACTGATCTCGCCGTTCCTGATGCCAGTCACCAAGGATGTGGTATGGCACCCGTTCACCCGCCTGAAGATACCAGGGTTCATCAATTTCTACATCTAGCCACAAACCCGAACTCGGATCATGCACCACAATATCGGGGGTGTAGGGATGCGGGTAGCCCGGAATCGGCACACCCTTATGGCGGTAAACCTGGCACTGGGGCAATGCTGTCCGTAACCGTTCGGCAAGCACCTGTTCCCAGGGATTTTCACGCGGCTGATTAGGGACAAAGTGGCGCTGCACCTGCTGAAATGTCCGCTTTACCTGCTGGAGTGTCAGTTCATCACGTTTTGCGGCAAAGTCAGCACAGGCTTGTTCATAGGCACGTAGCTGTCGCTGATAATCTGCCTGTTCTGCCTGCTGCCGCCGCAGTTCTTGGGCGTGCCAGGCGGCAACATCGCGTGTGTTCTGGGCAACTTGCTGGCGATAAGCCGCCATCGCTTCATCAAAACCAACCGTGGCTGACCAAGCAGTACGGCCACCAATAGCCAACACAGCAAGGAGTTCCAGGGGTCCGACAATTGGCAGAGCTACGACGGCTAGCCCTGCTGCCATCCCAAGACCAACCCGCTGCCAGGGCGGCATGGGGGCTTCAACTGTTTTGACGGGCGGTCGGCTAGACGGTGTTGATATGGGTTTTTCAGGTCTTGTAGGTTTTTTGGGTGCTTCAAGTGCCTGCTTCAAGAGTTCCGGTGTACACACATAAGGATAAGTTGTTGACATCGCGCCTCCGGTGTTTCTCGACATTCAGAAGCATCGCAGGCACTTGAAGAGGGGTCTTCAAGTCATCTAAGTTTTCGCTGAAGTTTTTACGATTTGCCACAAGCAGAGAATCCGCCCGCACTGTACCAGGCTCCAAAGCTAGGCAACCTCGCTAAGCTGATACCGATCTGTAAGCCCCAAATTAGTGAACATTCTCCTCGTCACCGTGGGTGGTTCGCCCCAGCCCATTCTCACAGCCATTGCCACCCTCGGCCCCGATCGCGTCATCTTCATCACTTCAGCCAACGGCAGCGATCAACAGGTACTTGGGGCAGGTCTCCCCTGCGAAGTTCGTCGTGATGGTCAGATCATCCAACGTTTAGCCAATCTGCCCACCGCCGCCAAGCTCGAAAACTTCAACCCCCTCACAGACCTGATCGTTCTGGCAAATCCTGACGATCTGACACACTGCTACCAACAGATCAGTCGCCTTATCCCAACCCTTACCGGGCATACCCTCTGGGCCGACTACACCGGGGGTACTAAGACTATGTCCTTAGCTCTGGGCATGGCCGCCCTCGATCACCAACTGCAACTCACCCTCACCACCAGCAGTCAGCGCCCCAATATTCAGCGCGTCGAGCGTGACGAAGTCACTGCGCGAGTGGCGGCTGATGCTGTTTATGCCGAACGCAGTCTGGGCAACCGACTGCCGACCCTGCTCCAAAGCTTTGATTACCCGACTGCCTGCCTCGAACTCCAAAGTCTGCAGGCGCTAGATCTACCGCCTGCGCTCCGGAGCCAAGTGGCGCAGCTGCTGCGGCAATGTCAGGCGTTTGATGCTTGGGATCGCTTTGATCATGCTGCTGCCTGGACGACACTCCAGCACACCCCCTATGCCCCAGGGCTGGCGGCGGTATGTTGCAGTCGGGCTGCTTGTGACCCTAGCTTCGAGGCTCCTGTTACTGGCACGCTCTATCCTTTCGCCATCGTGATCGATCTCTGCCTCAATGCAGCTCGCCGAGCCGCGCAGGGTCGCTACGATGATGCCGTCGGACGTTTATACCGCGCTACCGAGCTCCTGGCGCAAATTCGTCTGCGCGAACTCTGCTTTGACACCCATCAGCCCGATTACAGTCGTATTCCCGAAGCCCAGCAAGCTCAATTTGCCCCCAGTGCCGATGGTGTTTTGCGTTTGGGCCTAACCCGTTCCTACGAATTGCTGCGGGTACTGGGCGATCTGGCCCTGTGGGAGTCGTTCAACACAACCGTACGACCAGCTCTTGATGTGCGTAATAGTTCGTTGTTTGCCCACGGCTTCCGACCCATCACCGCCACCGACTACATCTGGCTTGCTGCTGCTTTTGAAAGACATATTCAGTTCTGTGTCAAGGCTATAGCCGCACCAACATTTCTGGCACAGCAGTTACCCCAAACCCTGACGCCACAAGGCTTGGTGGGCTGTGTATCCAGCCCTGAGTCTACCTAGCAAAATGTAAAGTTTTGTGCGTCGTGCATCGCCTCAAGCAAATCTGAATAAACACAGGCTCTGATGTTGCTAGGCTGAGTTTTAAGAGTTTCTTAAGCTAATTCACGCGAGTTTCACGTTATTCTATATGTAGCGAACTGCATCAAGTGATAGCAACGCGAACTCAGTACAGATGTTATTCTGTAACCGCGTAAGTATCAGTAGTTACTCGCTAACGCACCTTGAAAACCAGTCTACGCATAGCTCCAATGCGTCCGGGGTCGACCCCGACCATTTCCCCGTAAGGGGACGGAGAC
>CAZAGN010000050.1:0-18777 GCA_964484905.1 uncultured bacterium
AAAGCTCTGCATCACGCTAACTTCCAATCCCTTAATGCTTCTTACAGTGAATATGAAATTATATGCCAAGCTTCCTGTGATATTCAGGTAGAGTATCAGGATGGTTCTTTTATAGTCAAACCACTAATTAACAGAACATACGAGTGAGCTCATCGAGAGAGAGATGAGGCTGTTCAGAGCGCTTACGTTTCATGGTGGCGAAGGTCTGCTCAATGGGATTGAGGTCAGGGGAATAGGGTGGGAGAAACAGTAGTCGCGCACCCGTTGTCTCAACCAACTCTCGAGTGCGTTTTGACTTGTGAAAAGTGGCGTTATCGAGAATAACAACCGTTGTTTGGTTGAGCAGGGGACACAACTCACGCTAAGAGCCAGAGATTAAAGAGGGCGGCATTGCAGGTACTGGGAAAGAGTAACGGTGCGATTAAACCTTTGTGTAGACGTGCGGCTAAAAGACTGGTGCGCGGTCGCTTCTGTCCGTTGCGATAGCCCAGAACTGAACAGCCCCGAGGAGCATAGGCGTATTGACGTTGCGTACTCAGCTCAAAGCCACTTTCATCAAGGTAAATCAGGGTCTTGCCTTGGCGACGATACCGCTCTCTGAGTCTGAGAAACTGGCGTCTTTGGTACGGGTCACTTTGCTGATAGCGCCACTGTTTTTTTACGGGTGATGCCCAGCCGCTTACACGCATGGTGAATAGCACTGGGTCGAACGCCAAAGTCAGCAGCCAATTCTTTTTGCAGGCGGTCAGGTTGAGCTTTAATCGCCTCAGCGAGGCGCTGCATATCAATCTTGCGCGCCTTTTTAGGGCCTGGCTTACCCGGTTCTAATTGGTCTTCAGCTAAGGCGAGCCAGACGTAGACTCGACCCCGATTGACACTGAATCGGCGGGCAGCTTCCGCTTTGCTGCCACCATCACGCACGAAGCCAATCACTCGCTTTCGTAGGTCGACGCTGTAGCTCATTCTCCCTCCCCCGTGTTCCTTTATCTATTCATTTGACTATAAAACATGTGTGTAAATCATTGTCGTCCTTACATCTTTATGTCCTAGCAATTCCTGAACAGTACGAATGTCGTAACCGTTTTGAAGTAAGTGGGTAGCAAAGCTATGACGAAAAGTGTGGCAACTAACCCGCTTGGGGATCCCGGTTTTTTGGACGGCTTGTTTGACCGCCTTTTGGATGCTGCTCTCGTGGAGGTGATATCGGCACATTAAGATGCTACGAGGATCCTGTGCAATCCGGTCTGACGGAAAAACAAATTGCCAGATCCACTCTCTAGCGGCATGGGAGTATTTACGATCCAGAGCGAATGGCAACAGGGTCTCTCCAAAACCTCGGGTTAAATCGTGCTGATGCTGAATCTCTACCACTTGTAAGTGCCTGTGCAAGGGATCCATTACCGATTGAGGTAACATTGTGAGGCGACTTTCCATACCTTTACTGTCGCGAATGTGTAACTGCTGCTGGGAGAAATCAACGTCTTTCACTCGCAAACCGAGAGCTTCGCTCAGCCGCAATCCACTGCCATATAACAGCTTCACCACCAACAAATGAACTCCTTCTAGGTGATGCAGAATCGCTTTGACCTCCTCCACTGTCAGAACCGTAGGCAAATACTTAGATTTTTTGGCCCGTACTGCATCGAGATTCAAGTCCAATTCAAGATCCAAGACATCGCGATAGAGAAAAAGTAAAGCGGAGAGAGCTTGGTTTTGAGTTGAAGCCGCCACATTTTCATTCACAGCTAAATGGTTCAGAAAAGCCGTGATTTCTGGGCCGCCCATATCTTTGAGATGTTGCTTCTGATGAAACAAAATAAAGCGACGGATCCATTGGACGTAGGATTTCTCAGTTTGGTAAGAATAGTGCTTAACGCAGATGGTAGCGCGGATGCAATCGAGCAATTTCTTGGGGAGAGCTGGGGGCTGTCTGGGTGAGTGCATTGACCCTGTTTTTGAGGATTGGCTTTGGGGGCATGGCAGATCGTTCCGGATAAAAGCCTGCATAGGAGTAACATCCTGACTATCGCAGGATATTTTCTGTCAAAGTAGTTACATGCAGGGGAGTCAATTATAATCTCCCTTAAAGGAAATCTATTCAACTCCTTTCTGTATAAAACCTAGTTAGGCGGATACGCTTTTATGATGAAAGAGCAATTCTATGCAAATCTCGCTACCTACCTAGCGAACGAGAAGTATGAACTCAACGTCGATCCGAAGTGATTCGCCGAAGCAGGGAGTTTCCTATCTGGGTGACCATCGCTGCTACCGCCCTCGGCGGCTCACAGGGTGGGATGTTAGCCCACAGTGCCGGCTACACTCAAATCGTGAACCCAAAATATTTGAAGGCCGTGTTCGATCCGATGCGGGCGTTGAACACCGTCGTTTTTTACAAGTTTTTCTTTGGTTCGATTTTCTTGTTCTGCACCATCGAAGCCGATAAATTGTCTGACGGCGACATTCTTAATGTCGCCCACACCTTCGACGAATGCCTCCTCGATGCGCGGCAGTTTGCTTCCGAGCGTTACGTCTTCCTCGCGTGGAAGGAGCAAGCGGGCATCATCAGCGGGAGGATCATGTTCATTTTTCAAGATTCTGCCAAAGCGAAGCATTTTAGAGACACCTTGCAGAAGAAGTGTTGCACCAGCCATTGGGGCAAGAAGACGGATTGCATCGCCATCGCCGCCGACATTGCGGGGCAGCAGGTTTTTACCCACGGGCTTCTCAAGCTGTTCACCACTTGGGGCGACGACAACTACACCAAATGTCTCTTCCCCGCCGCCTAACCAAGCGCTCCGGCGAACAGAGGCTGGCGGTCTTTTCTATTTATCATGTCCTCTCGCGCCAGCCTCTGCCACTGAGCTTGGAGACTTTAGGCTATAAACTATGCCAAGCCAGCGTCGTATAGTAGGGGCTGGGTTTAGCACGCTCGATATGGATACCGTCGGATATTTGGGGCCACAGGGTACCTACAGCGAAATGGCTGCCCGTGCCTTTGCCAGCAGCGCTTTCGAGCAGGCGCCGGATCTTGAGCCCTTTGCGACGATTGCAGCAGCACTCCATGCGGTGGCCGATGGGCATTTAGCTTGGGCTGTTGTGCCCATTGAGAATTTGGTTGAGGGGGGTGTGGCGATGACCCTGGATACGTTGTGGCGGGCCGAAAATTTGCAGGTACACCAAGCTTTGGTGCTGCCGATTCACCATGTTTTGATTACCCAGGCGACCGACTTGGCTGCTGTGCAATCGGTTTATGCCCACCCTCAGGCTTTGGCTCAGTGTCAGCAGTGGCTCGATCAGATGTTGAGCCAGGCGACGCTGGTCCCCTCACGCTCGAATACCAGCGAGCTCGAACGCCTGTATGGGGATGCGAGCGCGGCGATTATTGCCTCAGCCCAGACAGCCGAACAGGCCGGCCTACCCATTTTGGCGCGGGATATTAATGACTATGCCAGTAACTGCACTAAGTTTTGGGTTATGGGACGCCAGGCATCGCCGGGGGGGAGTCATACATCTTTGGCCTTTTCGGTACCGGCGAATGTGCCGGGTTCGTTGGTGCGACCGTTGCAGGTCTTGGCGCAGCACAATATCAATATGACGCGTATTGAATCGCGACCCACGAAGCAATCGCTGGGTACCTATTTCTTTTTTCTGGATGTAGAGCACCCGCAGTACCCGACGCTACCGACGACGATTGTGGCGGAGCTGGCGGCGATTGCCGAAATCTTAAAGATCTTTGGTAGCTATCCATTGGTCTGTCTCACCTAGGATGATACCTAAGTATCTTTACGGAGTAACGCTGAATGCCGATTGATGTTGCCTTTTCTGTCAATCAGGCATTGGTTTTGCCGGTGCTGACGGCGATCAATTCGGTGTGGTGCAATAGCCGCCAGCCAGAGGCGTTGCGCTTTAATATTGCGGTGCCGCCGGGTGAGGCTGGGGTGTTTGGCGCGGCAGTGCAGCAGTATTTACCGCTATTGCCGATTCGGGTGCGGGAGTATTTGCCGCCTGCCTACATGCAAGCCTATTTGGATGCGCGGTTTCGGGAGCAGAATCCAGCGCGGCGGCTCTCACGCTATATGCAATATTCGCGGCTGTATTTGCATGAGGCGTTTGCGGATACTGATCAGGTGATTTATCTTGATGGCGATACGTTGGTGCTGGGGGATATTGCCGATTTGGCGCTGGTGGGCGAGCAGCTTTCTCGCGATCGCTATGTTGCCTTTGCCCCGCATACATTTCCGGCAATTTTTTATTTTAATAATCTATTGAGCCCAATGGCCTGGCGAGAGGCTGGTAAAATTCGCCAGACGTTTAATAGTGGTGTGATGCTGACGCGCTTTAGCTATTGGACAGCGGCAACCTACACCACGATTAAGGATTATCTAGATTTAGATCGTCAGTATGATTACAAATTCCTTAATTTAGGTGACGAAGGCTTATTGAATATTATCTTTCGTGACAGCTATTTGCCATTAGATCGGTGCTGGAATCGCTGCGGCTATGGCAATCATCCGTGGCTAGTTTATTTCTTGAAAAAACCGTTAACCCAAACCCGTATTGTGCATTGGAGTGGCGGCTTTGGTAAGCCGTGGGAGTCATCCCGTGTGACCTACGCTCACCTGTGGCAACGTTATAATCCGGCCAACGCTTAATCTGGCCCATTGGCTCCGTGAGCGTGCGAGAATAGCAGAGGTCGTCAAGGCCAGGAAGTGGGTGTGCCCCACTTTTTTTGTTGCTAAGGGGGAGGGGCAATGGTGCATCCTCTGGTTGGGCAGGTTGTTCATCTAGCGGCGCCGGTGGCAGCTGAGTTGGCGCTCGAAGTGGTGGAGGTGAGCTTTCAAGCCCATCTCAATCCGCCTGTAATTCGGGTCAGTATTGGCTGCGCTGAGGGTGAGGTTGGTCTCGATGATTGTGAGGCCATGAGTACAGCGCTGGCGGCCGTCTTGGATCAGGCCGATCCGTGGCCGGGGCAGTATGTGCTGGAGGTGTCGAGTCCAGGGTTGGGCGATGTGCTTAGTCGCGATCGCGACTTTGAGTCCTTCCGAGGCTTTCCGGTAACGGTACACCTCAGCGAGCCCTTCAAAAACCTCAGTCAGTGGCAAGGCTCACTCCAGTCACGAGATGAGACTCATGTGGTGATTATGCAAAAGGGCCGCCGCATTTGTTTGCCACGGGCGCTGGTGCGGGAGGTGAAGCTCGACGAGGCGGAGTCTTAGTAGTCTTAGCTGGGGCGTCGGTCACTTGTTAGAGCGCCGCCTGGGTATTAAAGCGCGGTCAGGACGTTTGGGCGCTGGTATCGGCCAGCCGGTCATTAATCAATTGAATAGGTTTGGAGGATCAAAGAATGTCGAGTGTTAACCTACCGGGTCTCAGTCAGTTTGTGGCTCAGATTTGCGAAACCCGTAACCTGCCCCGCACGGCGGTCAGTGAAGCGTTGCGGGAAGCCCTCAAGAAGGGCTATGAGAAGTATCGCAAGTCGCAGCGGCGTGACTTGAGCGAGACGATGGAAGACCTCGATTACTTTGCCAACTTTGAGGTGGAGCTGGATATTGATGCCGAAAGCTTTCGGGTGTTGGCGATTAAAACTATTGTCGAAGCCGTAACTGACGTTGACCATGAAATTGCCCTTGCCGATGTGCGTTTGGTAGCGCCAGAAGCCGAAGCCGGGGCGCAGGTGGTGGTTGATGTCTCGCCCGAGCAGGCCGAGTTTGGCCGCTTGGCTGCTATTCAAACCAAGCAGGTGCTCTCGCAAAAGCTGCGCGATCAACAGCGACGGATGATCCAGGAGGAGTTTCAGGATCAGGAGGGCACCGTCATTCAGGGTCGAGTGCTGCGCCTGGAGCGTAACTCTGTGGTCTTGGCGATTACGAGCACCGTGGGTACCGAAGTGGAAGCAGAACTGCCCCGCCGCGAGCAACTGCCCAATGATCGCTATGCCGTGGGTGCCGTCTTTAAGGTATTTCTCAAGCAAGTGTCAGATACAAACCGGCGGGGTGCTCAGTTAGTGGCCTCACGGGCTGATGCTGGCTTGGTAGTGTATCTTTTTGCCAACGAGGTACCCGAAATTGAAGATGATATTGTCCGCATTGTCGCGATCGCGAGGGAAGCAAACCCACCCGGGCGCACCGGGCCACGCACCAAAATTGCCGTCGATACGGTTGAGCGCGATGTTGATCCAGTCGGTGCCTGTATTGGCGCGCGCGGTTCCCGCATTCAGGCCGTTGTCTCAGAATTACGCGGCGAGAAGCTCGATGTAATTCGTTGGTCGCCCGACCCCTCAACCTATATTGCCAACGCCCTTAGTCCCGCGCGGGTGACCGAAGTGCGCCTCGTCGATCCGGATATTCAGCAGGCCCATGTGTTGGTCGCCAACGACCAGCTCAGTCTCGCGATTGGCAAAGAAGGTCAGAACGTTCGTCTGGCAGCCCGCCTTACAGGCTGGAAGCTGGATATTAAAGATGCCGATCTCTATTACGACGCCGAAGCCGCTGGCGAGGTGATGTACACACCAACGCCGCCGAGTGAGCGCGAACTAGCCGAAGCGCGCCGTCGCCAAGCCGAAGCGGATGCGCTGGAAGTGCTAGAAGAGCTGGAAGCAGAAGACGATCTCAACGAGGTGCCTGTCGACGAGTTCGACTTTGATGGCGATTTCGCGATCGCCTAGAGCCGGTCGCTTAACGTCAAGAAGCGCCGACCTGTGAGGGCGGTAAAAACGCTAGAATATGGCGCTAGCTTCCGGATCTAACCGCCATGACTGCCCTCACACCCAACTCCAGCTTTAGTGTCACCCTGCGCATTAGCCTGCCCAACCGCGCCGGGATGCTGGCTCAGGTCACCCAGGCGATCGCGACGGCAGGCGGGAGTCTGGGCACGATCGATCTGCTCTCACAGACACTGACGACACTTGAGCGGGAAGTTCACATTGACGCTAGCAGTACCGAACACGCCGAGCAGGTTGTCCAAGCTGTCCGGGCTGTCCCCGAAATCAAAATTCTTGGTGTCGAAGATCGTACCTTTGACCTCCACCGAGGCGGCAAAATTGCCGTTGTCGGCAAGCTCAATATTCACTCGGCTTCTGATTTGGCGATGGCCTACACACCGGGTGTGGGGCGCGTTAGTACCGCCATCGCCCAAAACCCTGACAGTGTCTATGACCTAACAATCAAGCGCAACACCGTCGGCATTGTCACCGATGGCAGTGCCGTATTGGGCTTGGGCAACATTGGCCCCGAAGCGGCTTTACCGGTCATGGAAGGGAAAGCCATGCTCTTTAAGCAGTTTGGCGGTTTGGATGCCTTTCCGCTCTGTTTGGCCACTCAGGATGTCGATCAGATTGTCGAAACCGTGGTCAACCTCGCGCCGGTTTTTGGCGGTTTTAACCTCGAAGATATTAGTGCGCCCCGCTGTTTTGAAATCGAAGCCAAGCTGCGGGCCCGCCTTGATATGCCGATTTTTCATGATGACCAACATGGCACCGCGATTGTTGTGCTGGCAGCCCTGCTCAATGCCCTCAAACTGGTACACAAACCCCTCGCGCAGGTGAAGATTGTCCTCAATGGTGCGGGGGCGGCTGGCATCGCGATCGTTCAACTCCTCAAAGAAGCCGGTGCCAGTCATATTATTGTTTGCGACCGTACCGGCATCATCAGTCGCGATCGCGACGACCTCACGTCCCAAAAACAGGCCCTTGCCGTCGAAACTGCGGGCACCCTTGCCGATGCCATTGTCGGTGCCGATGTCTTTATCGGTGTCAGCAGCAAAGATGCCCTTACGGTCGAGATGGTCAAGCGCATGGCCCCCCACGCGATTGTCTTTGCCTTGGCCAACCCCTTTCCCGAAATTCAGCCCGAGCTCGTGACGGGTCTGGTTGCGGTGATGGCGACCGGACGGAGTGACTATGCCAACCAAATCAATAATGTCCTCGCCTTTCCGGGTGTCTTCCGGGGCGCCCTCGATTGTCGCGCCACCCAAATCACAACCCGTATGAACCTCGCAGCGGCTGAGGCGATCGCGACCTTAGTCAGTGCCTCCGAGCTGGCAACTGACTTTATTGTTCCCTCGGTGTTTGACGAGCGCGTTGCCCCCGCTGTCGCCGCCGCTGTGCAGCAGGCGGCTCGTTCGGAAGGGGTTGCTCGCCACTAGGGCAGTCCCTCTAGTCGTGCTGCTTCTCCCTAGCATGGCAAATCCGGGCTGTGCGAGCATCCGCCCCAGCTTCGGACTACTATAGAGCAGGTGAGATGACACTCTCGAGAAGACTATGGCTCAAGCAGACAAGCGACCCATGCCCCCCGAAGACGCCTATCCCGAATTAGCCGAGGATGAAACCCTGGCTGAAGGCGACCTAGAGGCTTTGATTGCCGAAGCCACTGGGGAGACGACAACCGCTGAAACGGCGGAAAGCGCCCAGGAACTGAAACAGCTTCGCGAAGAAGTCAGCATCCTCAAGCAGCAACTGCAAGAGCGCGAAGAAGCCTACGTGCGCCTCTATGCCGAGTTTGATAACTTTCGTAAGCGTACCCAGCGTGAAAAAGAAGAGCTGGGCAGCCGCGAAAAGCAAAAAGTCCTCCTCGAAGTTTTGCCTTGTGTCGATAACTTTGAGCGGGCACAAAAAGCAATCAAGGTCGAAACCGATCGCGAAAAGGTGATCCACGAAAGCTACCAGGGTGTCTACCGCCTCCTCGTCGAATCCCTCAAGCGCATCGGCATCTCGCGTCTGAGTACCGTCGGTCAACCCTTTGACCCCAACGTGCACGAAGCGATGATGCAGCAGCCCAGCAGCGATTATCCTGAGGGGACAGTCGCAGCTGAGTTTCAAGCAGGCTATATGCTTGGTGACATCATCTTGCGACATGCGATGGTGACGGTCTCAACCGGCACCCCAGACGATGTGCCCGATGCCGCCGCCCCTGAAGCCACTGCGCCATCTTCTGAAACTGAAGGGTAAACTAGGAACATTTAAGCTGTCCCATTTCTCCGGCAATCACTATGAGCAAAGTCATCGGTATTGATTTGGGCACAACCAACAGTTGCGTGGCTGTGCTGGAGGGGGGGCAGCCCGTCGTCATCACCAGCGCTGAGGGTGGTCGTACCGTCCCCAGTATTGTCGGCTTCACCAAAAATGGTGAACGCCTCGTGGGGCAGTTGGCCAAGCGTCAAGCGGTTACTAACGCCGAAAACACCGTCTTCAGTGTCAAGCGCTTTATTGGCCGCCGTTGGGACGATACCGAAGACGAACGCAGCCGCATTCCTTACCGGGTGGCTCGGGGCCGCGAAGAGACCGTTGAGTTTTCGGTGCAAAACCGTAACTTCACCGCCCAAGAACTCTCAGCTATGATCTTGCAAAAACTGAAGCAGGATGCTGAATCCTATTTGGGTGAACCTGTAACCCAGGCCGTCATTACCGTGCCTGCCTACTTTAGTGACGCCCAACGCCAAGCCACCAAAGATGCCGGCACCATTGCTGGGCTGGAAGTCCTGCGGATTATCAATGAGCCAACCGCCGCCGCCCTAGCCTATGGCCTTGATAAGCAAGATCAAGACCAAACAGTCTTGGTGTTTGATTTGGGGGGCGGTACCTTCGATGTCTCGGTGCTCAAGCTGGGCGATAGCGTCTTTGAAGTCATGGCGACCTCAGGCAACAATCACCTGGGTGGTGATGACTTTGACGAGCGCCTTGTCAACTTCCTGATTCAAAAATTTTACGACGACGAAAGCATCGACCTTGGCCAAGACCGCATGGCCTTACAGCGTTTGCGCGAAGCTGCCGAAAAGGCCAAGGTTGAGCTGTCATCAACGACAACAACCCTCATTAACTTGCCCTTTATTACCGCTGACGACACGGGCCCCAAGCACATGGAAATGGAGCTGGGCCGCTCTCAATTTGAAGAGTTGACCCGCGAACTCGTCGAGGCCACCATCGAGCCGACCAAACAAGCCCTCGCCGATGCCGGTATCGCCGTCAAAGACATCGACCGCGTGATCTTAGTCGGTGGCTCCAGCCGGATTCCGGCGGTGCAGAATGCCATCAAGCAATTTTTTAATGGCAAAACCCCCGATAAATCAGTCAATCCAGACGAAGCCGTTGCCTTGGGTGCCGCTGTCCAGGCGGGTGTTATCGGTGGCGAAGTCAAAGATTTACTGCTCCTAGATGTCACACCTCTATCCTTAGGTATCGAAACTCTCGGCGGTGTGTTTACCCGCGTGATCGAGCGCAATACAACCATCCCCACCAGCCGTGCCCAGGTGTTTTCAACCGCTACTGATGGCCAAACCGTTGTCGAAATTCATGTGCTGCAGGGTGAGCGGGCCATGGCCCGCGACAACAAAACCCTCGGCAAGTTTCAACTGACGGGTATTCCACCAGCACCTCGGGGGGTACCCCAGATCGAGGTGTCGTTTAACATCGATGCCAACGGGATTCTCTCGGTCCAAGCCCGCGATAAGGGCACCAATCTCGAACAGACCATTACGATCACCAACACCGGTGGCCTCAGTGCCTTTGAAGTCGAGCGGATGCGCCAAGAAGCCCTCGCCTATGCCGAAGAAGACCGCCGCAAACAACGCCTAGCCGAAGCACGTAACCAAGCCGAAAGTGTGCTGTACAGTTATCAGGCAGCCCTTCAAGATGCGGGTGCCCAGGCTTCGGCAGGTCTGAGGGAGCGTTCGACGGCGGCTGAAAAGAATCTCCGCTCACTCCTTAATCGGGATGATGCCGACCCGACAGCGGTCGAGACAGCGATCGAATTGCTGCGGCAGTTGAGCCTCGAAATGAGTTCGGCAGCCTATCGGACGAGTTAGCCGCCTAGAATAAGTAAAGCAAGTCTTAAGAGACCCATTCCCTATGGCGCGTGACTATTACGAGGTTCTTGGTGTTGGCCGCGAAAGCTCCAAGGAGGAGATTAAACAGGCTTACCGTCGACTCGCCCGTAAGTATCATCCCGATGTCAATAAAGAGCCGGGTGCCGAAGAAACCTTCAAAGAGATCAACCGTGCCTACGAGGTGCTGTCGGATGCGGAGGTGAAAGCTCGCTATGACCGCTTTGGCGAAGCCGGTGTTGGTGGCGGCGGCATGGGAGGTGCGGCTGGCTTTAACTCCGAAGATATGGGTGGCTTTGCGGATATTTTTGAGAGTTTCTTTTCCGGCTTTGGGGGCGCACCCGGAGGTGGCCGCCGTCGTACGGGGCCTGTGCGGGGCGAGGATCTTCGCTATGATCTCAAGCTTGAATTTCTCGATGCGATTACGGGCGGCGATAAGCAAATTCGCATCTCCCACCTAGAGGTGTGTGATGTCTGTAACGGCTCGGGGGCCAAGGCTGGTTCTGGCCCCGTAACCTGCCCAACCTGCGGTGGTGCGGGTCAGGTGCGTCGCGCCGCCCGTACACCCTTTGGCAGTTTTACCCAGGTCACAGTCTGCCCTACCTGCAACGGTGCGGGGCAAGTTATTGAAGATGTTTGCACCAACTGCGGCGGTGAAGGCTTGATTCAGAACCAAAAGAAACTCCGGATCACAATTCCGGCGGGGGTTGATAGCGGCACACGGCTGCGGGTCTCAGGTGAGGGTGATGCCGGTCGGCGTGGCGGCCCAGCGGGTGATCTTTATGTTTATCTTTTCATCGAGCCCCATGCAGAGTTTCAGCGCGAAGGCATTGATATTCTGTCCGATGTTCATGTCAGCTACTTGCAGGCGATCCTCGGTGGTCAGATTGAAGTAGATACGGTCTATGGTCAGGAAACGCTGACAGTACCCGCCGGTACACAGCCCGGCACTGTCCTGCGCCTCGAAAACCAGGGGGTACCAAAGCTGGGCAACCCGGTGGCGCGGGGTGATCATCTGCTGACGGTTATTGTGGATATTCCGACCAAGCTGGTGACCGAAGAGCGAGAATTGCTAGAGCAGCTCGCCGACTTGAAGGGGCACAAGCGAGAACGGGGCGGCTTTTTAGGCGGGATTTTTCAGCGATGAGTTATGACGAAGTTGATATTCCCTTGCTCGATTTGCGCGGGGTAGCCTGTCCCCTCAATTTTGTGCGCTCCAAACTTCGCCTTGAGCAGTTGCCTGTAGGGGCACGTCTTTGCCTCTGGTTAGATGCGGGCGAGCCGCTGGCGATGGTACCGCCAGGGTTAAGTGCCGAAGGGCACCAGATTATGAGCCTTCAGGAAACGGCTGAGGGCCACTGGCGCTGTGTTGTGGCACGGGCGTGAGGGGAACCGTTCTCGCGGCGTTGGCCAATTTTTATCGGGTGCGCCTGAGCGAGGGTGATGCGGTACTCTGTACGCGCCGTGCCCTGCTTAAGAAAACGGGGCAATCGGTCTATGTGGGTGATTGTGTTGAGGTGGAGCATACGGGTGATCGGGGCGTAATTACGGCAGTCGAACCGCGCCGCAACCAACTGGAGCGGCCCCCCATTGCCAATGTTGATCAGGTGTTGGTGGTGATGGCCCTCGCTGAGCCAACGCCCGATCCAGTGTATTTGACGCGTCTTTTGGTCGCGATCGCGAACCAGGGACTGCACGCCCATATTTGCCTCAGCAAAGCCGATCTTGAGGATGCCCAGCCCTGGGTACGACGGTTGACTGCCTGGGGCTATAACAGCACGGTGCTTAGCAGTCATGCCGGTCTGGGCGTGGCGGCCATGCAAGCCCTCTGTCGCGATCGTATTTCGGTGGTGGCGGGTGCCTCGGGGGCGGGCAAATCGAGCCTGCTGAATGCCCTTATTCCTTCGCTCAGTTTATCAACCCAGCCGGTCTCGGGTCGTTTGCAGCAAGGACGCCACACAACGCGCCATGTGGAGCTGTATTCCTTGCCCAGTGGTGGTTGGTTAGCCGATACCCCTGGCTTTAACCAGATCGATCTCAGCAGCTGTGCGGTCGCTGAACTGCTCCATGCCTTTCCCGAAGCGCGGGCTCAGGCTGCTGATTGTGCCTTTAGCAACTGCCTGCATATTGATGAACCCGATTGCGCTGTTCGCTCGCGATCGTGGGAGCGCTACCCCTTTTACTGTGATCTAGTTGCCGAGTTACAAGCCCAAGCCGACTACCGCAAGTCAGATATTGGCATCAAACAAACTGGCAACCGGCAGGCGCCCCGTCTGCACAATAAATATCGTGCTACCTCCCGGCGACGTAATCAGCAGCACGATTGGGAGTATGAAGAATCGTGAGCTTCACTCGTGGTAGTCAAAGGCGGGATAACCCTTGCGCTTGACGTAGGCATCACGCTGGGCCAGCCGTAAATCGGCCTCAATCATTTCTTGCACTAGGGTTTTGATAGGGGTACGGGGTTCCCAGCCTAGCTGCCTTTTGGCCTTGCTCGGATCACCGAGTAGGGTCTCGACCTCTGCCGGACGGTAATAGCGTGGATCGATCGCGACAATGCAATTACCAGCGGCATCGTAGCCTTTTGTCTCCGCACCTTCGCCATCCCAGCGCAGCTCAATCTCGGCAGCGGCACAGGCCATCTCGACAAACTGACGCACACTGTACTGCTGCCCGGTCGCAATCACATAATCATCGGGCTGCGCTTGTTGCAGCATCAACCATTGCATTTCGACATAGTCGCGGGCATGGCCCCAATCACGCTTGGCATCCAGGTTGCCCAAATAGACACAGCTTTGCAGACCAAGCTTAATTCTCGCGATCGCCCGCGTAATTTTGCGCGTCACAAAAGTCTCGCCCCGCAAGGGTGACTCATGATTAAACAAAATCCCGTTGCAGGCGAACATGCCGTAGGCTTCGCGATAGTTCACCGTAATCCAGTAGGCATAGAGCTTGGCTACCCCATAGGGTGAGCGCGGGTAAAATGGCGTCCTCTCCGTTTGTGGCATTTCCTGAACCAAGCCGTACAACTCCGAGGTTGAAGCCTGATAGAAACGGGTCTGTCCACCCCGCCCCAACATCCGAACAGCCTCAAGCAAGCGCAGCGTGCCCAAAGCATTCACATTGGCCGTGTATTCTGGGCTATCAAAAGACACTGCCACATGGCTTTGAGCGGCCAGGTTATAAATTTCGTCGGGTTGAATACTTTGCACAATACTGATCAGGTTACCTGCGTCTGTGAGGTCACCATAGTGCAAAAAGAAGCGCCGCCCTGGCACGTGAGGATCTTGATAAAGATCATCGATACGGTCGGTATTAAACAGTGAGGTACGCCGCTTGAGACCGTGTACCTCATAACCTTTTTCGAGCAGCAGCTTGGCTAGGTAGGCACCATCTTGACCGGTGATACCCGTGATCAGGGCTCGCTTACTCACGCACAACTCGACTATTTTCTGCTGCCTGATGCTATCACAGACATTTCGGCACCTTATCGTTAAACATTTACATCCCTTTCCACTGGTTCAGCCACCGGAAGCGCTGAATCTAAGAGGGGAAACAATCTTGCGACCAGGCTCCAAGCTCATAGCGAGCCCTGATTTATGACTCGTGGACATCAAGAATCTAAGCTCGAGTGGCCTTGGGACAGGTCAGCTTCAGCATAAGTTCGAGTTGCCGCCGTACCTTCAGCCTTACACTATTATTGATTATTACTGCGCTCAACCCTGTGTTTAACCCTTGCAGACTTCGACCAGACATCCAGCACACCCTTGTCAGGGATGGATGAGCCTTAATTAACGTCAGCGACGCTAGGCTCAGCGGAGAACAGGGGTTCGATCAATGAACTTTCAGCATTTGTCCGCGCTGCCATCAGCAAGGCAACTGCCAGTAGGCACCAAAACATGTTTCGCATAGACCCCCCAAGGTCGTTCAGATGTGTGACCTGTTCATACTATAAAGCATCTTCATCCAAACTTCACACAAATCAAGGCGTAAAGTTTTGTAATTCAGTAGGACCACGGGTTTACTGAGGTCTGTAGTGATGCGGAGGTTGGCAGCGCCTATTGAGTAACGCCTGTATAGGTACTGGCTGTGGCGTGATCAACACCTTGGGGCGCCCGTATTGAACGGATTTTGGGCATCGGTGCGGCTGGCCACAAAGGGGGGCCCAATGATGATTGGGCACTCGCTGTTGCCGTTTGTGAGGCGCAGGCATTACCTTTCGGTGCTTAGGTTGATTCCGTACTATGGGGAGGGCAGAAATTCGGAAGGTTTATGATTGACGCTCAAGGTCGCCTGTTCGGCAAAGTTAATGTCATTGACCTCGGGGCTCTGGTTGTGACGCTGCTCGCGATCGCGATCGTTTTTTTCTTACCGACCCGCAGTGGTGGCAGTTTGGCTCAGGTTGGCTTGGGGAATACGCAGCAGACCGTCGAGATTGAGATGATTGCGCGCGGTGTGAGCACTCGCAGCCTCGATATTTTCGCGCTCGGTGCACGGGCCGATGTCAATGTGCGCAATGTGCCCTCGGGCCAAGTTGATGTTGTTGCGGTTGAGGATGTTACAAAAGCGACGCCAATTGTCTATCCTGATGGTCGCTTGGAGATGGTGCCTGAGGAATCGTATCGGGCCGATGTGGTCGTGACCCTCGCTGCCACCGCACAGGTAGCGAGTGATGGCCTTATTTTGGGCAATACCAAGGTCAAGGTTGGGGTTGGCATCGAAATTGAGACCAATGACTATTTGCTGCGAGGCACAGTCATGGCGGTGCGGGCTGGGCAGTCATAGTCGCTCGTGATGTCTTGACTACGGCACCCATGCAGATAACGACCGCCTAAAGCCGCCGAAACTAGGGAAGGTTGCGGGTCATCCGATCAGAAAGCTTCCGAGGGGCTGCGGGTGCGTACACCTTGGGGTGTCCACTCGACAGCGCCATGCAGACCCGTGTTCCAGATCTGGGCAGTTGATCTGGGATCAGCTTGGGTGCGACGGCGGAAGCCATCACCGATCAGCCCAAGCTCTGCCTGAACTTGAGGTGAAGCTTGGCCATCCCACCACAGACCATACACAGATGCCGCTCCTTGAAGCGGTGTATCACCCGCCAAGATCCAGGTTCGCTTCGCGATCGCGACTTCGAGGGTCTGATCAGAGCGCACCAGCAGCGGTAGCTTGCCCGGAATTGCGGTATTCGCCACCAACGGCTCGCCTGGCGCCCCCCAAACCCGTTGCAAAGGCAGGGTTGCCGCCAGCGTATCCCAACCCCCGTTGGCACTGGGATTGAGAGCAATGGCTCGATCAACCTTGCCGAGGCCGTGGTAGCGCAAATAGGGAATCACTACTCGCTCAACCGCCTCGGCATCACCGCTGTTGATCAGGGTTGTCTCACCACCACTGCGCAGAATCAGCACCGGAGCCTCGGCTAGGGCAACCACACGCGGCGGCTGAAACGGCCAAAACCAGGTCAGGAGAACAATCACCAGGCTCGCGATCGCGAGGGGGTAACGCCAGCGCCAGCGGCTCAGGCAGCTCAGACCCAACGCCCCATACAGTAAGGCACAGTGCCACCCCGAAATCACACCTGTGTAGAGTACCGGGTTGGGCCAGCTGGCCAGCCACTGCACCCAGTTATCAAGGGGGGTCACCAGCAACGTCAGGGGCAGGGTCGCGAAATACCCCAGAGCCGGACTGATTAAGCTTAGGGCAGCGGCGATAAAGCCACCAATAATGGCCGCCGATACCAACGGCAGGGTCAATACATTCGCCAGAACGGCGTAGACTGATACCTGACCAAACACCGTCAGTTGCAGGGGCAAAGTCCAGAGTAGCGCTGCCAGCGGAATTGAAGCGGCATCGGCTAGGGCTTTGGGGAGTACACTCAGGCGCTCAGCACAGGGGCGCGCCGATACCAGCAAGCCAAGGGTAGCGACAAAACTGAGTTGAAAACCAAGATCGCCGATCCAGAGCGGGTTGACCCCGAGCAGTAGTACGGCAACCAGCAACAGCAGCCCCACCGGACTCAGGGTGTACTTAGAGGCGCGACCCAGCAGCAACACCGCCGAACTGGCCATCAAGCTCGCGCGCAAAACCGAGGGACTGCCGCCCGTCAGACAGACATAGGCTACCAAAAATGCGAGCGTAATTATCTGGCGCGTGCGCGGTTGACGCGTTTCCGTTGCCCCAAGAATGACCCCTACGAGAATCGCCACATGGAACCCCGAGGCCGCCAACACATGGGATAGCCCCACCGTGCGAAAGGCATCGCGCACAGCAAAATCGACCGGGCTGGCATTGGCACCCAGCACCATGCCGCTCAGCAGACTACCGTGCCGCTCACCTAAAGCGCGTTGAAAGGTTTGCACCACTCGCGATCGTAAAGCCCAGCCGCCCCAGCCTGGCCCCATATCGATAACTTCAACCTGCTGCGCACTAAGACCGGCAAAAGCACCCCGCTGGGCCAAAAATTGGGCAAAGTCAAAGCCACCCGGATTTTCGGCCCGACTGGGGCGATAAAGAAAGCCCGTCAGCGCCAGGGTTTGACCAGGGGTAATACGGGGCGATGTCTCGGGATAGGTCACATACAGCCGTCCCGTCACCGGCTGTCCGGCTGCTGCTTCTGCCCGCAGCCAAAACTGATAGCGACCGGCGCGGGTTGGTCGGGGTAAGCTCTGGACATGACCCATGACTGTTTGCGTACCTGGCTCCAGGCGACTCACATCGCGGGGACCAGCTACTGGCTGCCGTAGCTGCAAATAGCCCATCGCCAAGAGTGCGACCATGCCTGTAATGGCCCAGGTCAAGATCAAACGCCGATCGCGACGGCACCACCCAGCCCCGATCAGACAGAAGCCCAAAATCAAGACCCAGCCCCAGGTCAGATGGGCTAGAAGCAAACCCGCAATCCAGCCCAAGCCCAGCAAATAGCTCTGAATCATCGCGCCGCCGCCCTTGCTGTTCGCAATCTAGCGTGCCAGTCTTTACCCTCACTTGTCTGTTAATTGCCTAACATCGTGTACCCAGATCATGAGCAACCCTGAATCTAGGGCCACCCCTATCTCTACCACCCCCATCTCTAACTGATGCGGTTCGTGACCCCAGATAGGGGACGTCAAACAGAAGACATTTAATCGGGAATGCTCGGTTTAGAAGGATTAATCTGTGTTGACCCCACCCGTCAACGACCCGAAAGCCGTTGCTTTTCCTGCAGGGTCACACCCAGGTTTCGCCCGGCTACGGTAATGCCTTGGACAACGTCACCTTCAACGGTCACGCGCGTATCAATGCTCGGTAAACCCGCTTCTGTGACCACCCAAATGGTGTTTTCACCATCGGAAACCTGATAGGCACCCCGACCAAAGGCACCGATACTTTGCAGCACTTCGCCACGAATAAACACTGTTTCGTAGCCTGCCGGATCGCCATTAATGGCCGCGATCGAGGTTGTACCAATACCAAATTGGGCCAAGGGTGTACAAGCCACCAAGGTTGCTGCAACCATCAAGGCAAGACCGACACGCTGAAACCAAATCAGGAAGCGATCCATACGTACAACTCAGAGCCCTACAGCTTAACGATACCGCGCTCCAGATCGCCCCGGTTTAGCGCTACGGTGGGAAGGTTGTCAGGATGGTGTGGTTATGGGGAGCGCCGAAGTCATCTGTATTGGCACCGAATTGTTGCTGGGCGAAATCACGAATACTAACGCGCAATACCTTGCCCAAGCCCTTGCCGACCTTGCCATTCCCCACTACTTTCAAACCGTTGTTGGCGACAACATCAGTCGTATTCATGCGGCCCTTGATGTGGCAACAGCCCGCAGCAGCATTATTGTGTTTACCGGTGGCCTTGGTCCCACGCCCGACGACCTGACCCATGAGGCGATCGCGAGTTATTTTGGTGTTTCGCTGGTCGAGCACCCGCATATTTGGCAGAGTATTCAAGAACGTTTTGCAGTGCGTGGTCGGGTGG
>CAZAGN010000051.1:0-11383 GCA_964484905.1 uncultured bacterium
TTTACTTAGCAATCCGAGACCAGCGCCGGCCTGTATCAGGACGGCGAGGCTGGGGCGACTACGGCTACTGGTAGCGGTGGTTGATGATCGGGAGGTCTGCCGTGGGCGTGTATCTGTTTTGGGGTGAGGACGATTATGGTGTGCAGCAAGCCGTCGAGCGGTTGCGCCGCCAAGTGATCGACCCCGCCTGGCAAGCCTTTAATGAGCAGCGCTACGACGATTGGCAAGCCGCCCTGGGCGAGGCGATTACGCCCCCCTTTGGTGCCGGTGGACGGTTGGTGCTCGTCAGTCCGGCGACGCTGGCGCAGCAATGCAATGAGGCTCAGTACGAGGAGCTGGCGCGGACACTCAAAGTGCTGCCCGAGACAACCCATTTAGTGTTTTGCAGCGGCAACAAGCCCGATGGTCGGCTGAAATCAACAAAGCTATTGAACCAAGTGGCGACGGTCAAAGAATTTGGCACGGTACCGAGCTGGGATCGCGATCGGCTCGAAGCTTTGGTTCGTGAAGCAGCCGCGACGCAGCAGATTAAGCTCACCGATGATGCCGTACTGGCTCTGGCCGAAGCTGTCGGTAGTGATCGGCGACGTTTGGCGATGGAGCTCGAAAAACTAAGCCTTTTGGGCGAGACCAAACCTCTGAGTGCGGCCCAGATTGCCGATTATGTACCCGGCAGTGCCGCCAATAGTTTTCAGTTGGCGGGCGCACTCAGGCAAGGTGATGCTGCCGCCGCTCTGCAATTACTGGCACAAATGCTCGATCGCAACGAACCGGGCTTGCGGGTGCTGAGTGTGTTGGTCAATCAGTTCCGAACGTGGTTGTGGGTGCGCCTGCTGCAAGACAGTGGTGAGCGTGACACCAAAGTAATTGCCCAACTGGCGGAGTTGGGCAACCCCAAGCGGGTGTATTTTCTCCAAAAGGAGGTGCAGGGTCTGAGCAGTGCCGACGTGATGCTGGCCTTGCAGCACCTCATGGAAGCCGAGTATCAACTCAAGCGGGGTGGCGAAGAGCGGGGGGTGCTGTTTCAGATGTGCTGCCAAATCACGACGCTGTTTCAGCGCACCAGCCAGCGCCGGAACTGAAAGAAACGCCGTAGGATGCCTTGCAGGCGGCTATTTTTGGCGTACTTTTGCTTAGTAAGCTGCAAACCCACTTTGCTATTCACCTCCGCCAGGGTCGGGTAGATATGGGTAAAGCCACTCAGCGCCGTCACCTTCAGGCGGTAGGTCATCGCCAGCACAACTTCATGAATCAGATCGCCGGCATGAGCACCGACATAGTGCGCCCCCAAAATTGTGCCATCACCTCGACAAATCACTTTGCCAAACCCCTGACTAGCGTCTTCGGCAAGGGCGCGATCAACGCGATCAAAAGGTTGCTTCAGCACATAGACATCATCACCGTATTGGCTACGCGCTTCGGCCTCTGTCAAACCGACCCGCGCAAGTTCGGGTTCGGTGAAGGTTGCCCAGGGTGTGACGCGATAATCAGCTTTGCTCGTGGCGAAGAAGAGTGCATTTTTAAGAACAACACTCGCTTCGTAGGCCGCCATGTGCGTGAACTGATAGCCGCCAATCACATCGCCAGCCGCATAGATTTTGGGGTTTGTCGTTTGCAGCTTGGCATTCACCGCAATGCCACCCGGTGCCACCGCTACCCCAGCAGCCTCCAGGTTTAACCCACTTACATTCGGTTGGCGACCCGTAGCCAGCAAAATGGCATCGATCGCGACCGGTGCTCCTGCTACCGTGGCGATTTTTTCCGTACCCCGAACTTCAACCTTCTCAAGGCGACTGTTATAGAGAATCCGTACCCCCTCTTGGGCAAACTGAGCCGCAACCACCGCCGCTGCTTCGGGGTCTTCCTTGTGCATGATCTGCGCATGGCTGGCCACCAGCGTTACTTGGCTACCCAAACGAGCAAAGGTCTGCCCCAGCTCACAGCCAATCGGCCCCGCCCCCACCACCAACAAACGCGGCGGCAACGTTTTAAGCGAAAAGACCTGCATATTCGTCAGATAGCCCGCCTCGCGCAGACCCGGCAGATCGGGGATGGCCGGATGTGAACCTGTGGCAATCACAAAGGCACGTGCTTTGAGCGTGCGGTCGTTGACGCTGAAGGAATCGCGATCGCGAAACTGGCCATCACCGTACATCACCTCTACCCCCAGCTCCGTAAAGCGCTCGGTCGAGTCATGCACGGCAATCGTGGCAATTACCCGCTGCACATGGGCAATCGCTTGGGCAAAGTCGAGATTCGCGATCGGGGCCTCAATACCGAGGCTATGGGCTGTCCGGACTGTGTGCGCCACCCGTCCGGCATGAATCAGCGATTTACTCGGCACACAGCCGTAGTAGAGACAATCACCGCCCAGACGATGGGGCTCTTTTTCAACCAGAGCAACCTTGGCCTTGAGCTGGGCTGCCGCACTGGCAACCACCAGACCTGCCGAACCACCGCCAATCACGACCAGATCATAAGGAACCGCCACAGTCGCCACTTGAATTGCCTCACGAGTACTGTAGCCTGTGCTGCTTACTGCTTGAGATTTTCGCGAACCCGTGCCCCAATGAAGCAAAGGAGGGTGCGGCATGAGTATTGCAATTCAAATGGGTCTTTGTGGCCTCTGGCTGGCAGTTGTGTTTGCGGCCTCCGAAGGTTTGCGGCGGCAGAGTGTCAATCCTGAAGTGGTGCGCAAATGTATTCACATCGGTGTCGGCAATATCATCCTCTTAGCCTGGTATTTGGCTGTACCGCGCTGGTTGGGTGTGGGCTTTGGCTGTCTCTTTTCCGCCGTGGCGCTCCTCTCATACCGACTGCCCCTCTTGCCCAGCCTTAATGGTGTTGATCGCCGCAGCTTTGGCACCTTTTTCTATGCCCTGAGTATTACGATACTGCTGGCTTTGTTCTGGCAAACACCCACCCAGATCTATGCTGTCATTGGCATTTTGGTGATGACCTGGGGCGATGCCCTCGCGGCTTTGGTCGGGCAAACCTGGGGCAGGCACCGCTACAGCCTTGGCAGCATCAAAAAAAGTTGGGAAGGTTCCCTAACCATGTGGCTGGTCAGCACGATCGCGATCGGGGCTGTTCTTTGGTTGGGTCTGGGCTTGGGTGTGGTTAGCGTCAGTGGCGGCATGATTATCGGTATCGCGATCGGTGTCGCCGCCATCGCCACTATCCTCGAAGTCTTTTCCTGGGGCGGCCTCGATAACCTGACCGTGCCCCTGCTCAGCAGTGGCCTCTGCTACTGGCTGTTGAGCATGATTTAGTCTCCCAAAGTCTGCTGAAAGGCAGCCTTCGTGAAGGCAACCTGAGTGTGAATGCAAAACCGACACAGCCCAAAAATTGCTCACTTTCTAAAAATTGCTCACTTTGAAACCTGTGCAACCTGCAGCGGCTGCACGCGAGTGTCATGCCTAGATTCCAGTAACAGGTGAGACACAAAGACAGACATAAGCCGGGTTTTGTTCTTGCCGAAGCAAGGGCAATCATCTGTCTGGGATGGCCATTACTGACCACCTCTAGCGGCGCACCTAAATCCTGGTTGCCCAAGATCCAGCAGTCAGGCAAACGGGAAGAACACCAGTCCTGCTGCTGCGGCCTTGCTTCCCACCGGGGTTTACCAAGCCAGAGCCTCACGACCCTGCTGGTGGGCTCTTACCCCACCATTGCACCCTTACCTGTGCTGGTTGCCCAGCCATCGGCGGTATGTTTCTGTGGCACTATCCTCACGGTCGCCCGCACTGGCCTTTCGCCAGCGGTGTGTTCTTCAGGAAGCCCGGACTTTCCTCACTGCCCAAGAGCAGTGCGATCGCCTCGCTGTCTTCATGCCTCACGTTTATCTTACCGACTCAAACTCAGCGCCTTAAATCCTGCTTCCCTCAGAGTGCTTACCTCGGGCAAGACCTACACTGGGATGGCTGTGATCGGTATCGTCCTCCACGTCACCGCCAGCCCAACCACCACGCCACACATTCCTAGATTGCGAAATTTGCCATGACCATCATTAGCGTGAGCCAAATTACAGTCCTGCTCCGGGACATGTTCTCAGAGCTGGGTGAACTCAGCATTACGGGTGAGCTGGCGAGCTACAAGCAACATACTTCAGGCCACCGCTATTTCAGCCTCAAAGACGACGGCGCAAGTTTAAACGGTGTACTGTGGCGTGGGCGTCATCTCAGCTTTGTCCCGATTGTCGGGATGCGCCTGATTGCCGATGGCCAACTCAGCCTGTATGCCGACAAAAGCCAATATCAACTCAATTGCGTTCGCCTTCGTCCCGCTGGTCAGGGTGAGCTGTTTTTGGCGTACGAAGCGCTCAAGGCCCAGCTGCAAGCGGCTGGCTATTTCGATAGCGAGCGCAAACGTCCTCTACCCGCTCGGATTTGGCGTGTGGGTGTTGTCACTTCCGCCTCGGGTGCTGCTATTCACGACATCCTGACAACTCTCAAACGCCGTTCACCCCTCACCGAAATTTATGTCTGTCCGGCGGCTGTACAAGGCGAAAGTGCGCCCCAGGAGATTGCCCAAGCAATCCATAGCCTCAATCAGCAGACCCGCTGCGATGTCGCGATCGTTGGCCGTGGTGGGGGCTCACTTCAGGATCTTTGGGCCTTTAATACCGAGCCTGTGATCGAAGCCATCTACGACTCCCGCATCCCAATCATTTCCGCAGTCGGTCACGAAAGTGATACTACCCTCGCTGACTTCGTTGCTGATGTGCGCGCCGCAACCCCCACCGCTGCTGCTGAGCTTGCTAGTCCGATTACAGTCGCCGATTGGCAGCAACACCTAAGCCACAGCAGCCAAACCCTTGAACGCACCGTACAGCGAAGCATTGCCTACAAAACCGCTAGCCTCGAGTGCTTTCAACCCACTCGCGCCCAGAGATATCTACAACAACGCCTCGATCAGGCAAACCAGCGCCTTGATGATCTTGATGAGCGTCTGCAACAGGCCACCACCCGCAACCTGCGGCGCTACGAACAGCAGCTAGTCGCCCTCTCGCAACACCTCCAGGCTCTCGACCCCAGGGCTCCTCTCGGACGGGGCTATGCACTGCTGCGCCAACAGAGCCAGTATCTTAGTGCCGCTCAAGCGGTTGATCGAAGCCAGCCTCTAGAGATCATCCGCGCGCACGAAACCCTCACTACTATCCTCACACCTAGCCAAAACCATGACTGACACCAACCGCGAAACAACCAACGCCCAAGTAACGCCCTTTGAAACCTTTGAAGCCCAGCTCGAACGCCTGCAAACGATTGTCAAAGCTTTGGATGATCCCAGTGTGCCGCTCGCTGAGATGCTGGCACTTTACAGCGAGGGGATGACCTTGGCCCAAACCTGCCGCACCATCCTCGATAACGCCAGTCAGCAGATTAACGAAATTGGCCGCACTGATATTGGCTGCACTCATGACGATCTGACTCCAAGTAATGGGTCTAGCGCTGCGGCTGTAGCTGGGCAGGGTGATGGCCTGCCTTTCTGAGCTTTCCACCGACGATCGCGAAGGCGGCAGCCATTAGGCATCATGACTGAGCGGTTATTTCCAGCACAATATTATGCAGCGCCGCGTTGATGAAGGTCGTTGTTTCTGAGCGGGCTGTCTGACCACCGTCATAGTGCATGTGACCACACAAGTAATAGCGCGGTGCAACCAGATCAACTAGCGGACGCAAGGTTGGTAAGGGTGGCTTGTACCATTTGCCGCCTTCGTCGAGATAGCCCAAGGGTGGCGCGTGGGAGATCATCACATCGATCGCGACGCCCGTGTAGGCCGCTTGCAACTGGGCGAGCCGTTCCGCCCCCAGAGCCCAACCCCAACCACAAGCCGGTGTGAGCGGAATTACCAAGGCTTGCAAAGCCCCCAGCGACAGCAGTTCCGGCTCTGTAAAGATCCGGCCATGATTACTGCCAATACGCTCTTGCAGGTGCAGCATCGTCGCCGCTGGCGGTTCGTGATTGCCTGGAATAAACCACCAGGGCACCCCTAACACATCCACTTGCTTCAAGAATGTCTCGAGCCGGGCCATCTCAATCAAGCCATTGGGATGGCAGCCCAGCTTGGCCGCCTTGGGCATTCGCCCTGCTTTTGAGCAAAAGTCGCCACAGTTGATATAAAAATCAACCGTTGGCAATAGTTTCAGTGCCTCTGCCTGTAGCGCTTCGCTGCAGTGATAATCTGAGCCCAGCAAAATTCGCATATCGCCTTCCTCCCGTTCCATCCTAGGCGTGCCCTGTGGTGAATGGGGGAGCGCTGAGCCATATGCCACACTGGTAAAGAGATCACACTGGAGACCACCCTCTCAATGGCTATGACACTCTTCTTCAGCTCAATTGCCCAGTTCCTGCAGATCTACTTGGTGCTGTTGCTGATTCGGGTTTTGCTGAGTTGGTTCCCAGTCGACTGGTCAAACCCCGTTCTCAGCGTGCTCAGCCAGCTCACCGACCCCTATCTCAACCTTTTTCGCTCGATTGTGCCGCCCCTAGGTGGTCTTGATCTCTCGCCGATGCTGGGCTTTTTCTTGCTACAATTTCTGGCCCAAGCCATGACTCGGCTCGCTTTCTAGCTCAGGCATTCTGGTCACACCTGTATAGGTAAGCCCGATCCTTGGGAAATTGTTCTCTATGAACATACCGCTGTGGCAGCAGCACGGTACGCTCGCATCACGAATCATGGTGAATTCTGCTATGTCACGCTCTCAGAAACGGTTTGCTCAAGCGGCGACAGCTCTCCGCCAGGACGTACAGCACTACCTGTGGCTGGCGTTTGCCTGGTTGGTTGGCCGCGTCAACGATTGGCTTTTGCCCGACAATCGGCATATTGATGCTGTCGCGATCGCGAGCTGGTGTGCTCAGTACCTCGATAACCGCAACCCTGGCGACCTCCAGTTCCGGGGTATGTCTGTCGGCGATCGCGAGCCTCAGGCACCTGTGACTCAGTTCAGCTACCGGGGTTTGAAGGTCAACACGGGTGTGGCTGAAACCACCGCTGTTGCAACTGAAGCGCCCTTTGTACCCGCCTATCAACGCAGCATTCGTTACTGGCTGAACCGCCTGAACCTGCGCGATATGGATCGCCGCGCCGAAGTCTTGAACCTGGATGCCAGCTATCGCGGCAACGCTCTCTAAGCAGCGCCGTGGCGTGCTGATATGGCATAGCTTGCTTCCTTCAGTCACATGCCGTTCACACCGAAGCCGTTGAATATGCTAAAGTCCCCCTGCGTGGGGGCTTTTTTATGTTGAGCATCATTCCCTGGTTGGCTTGGAGCATCGCGGCCCAGGCTTTTCCAAACCTCACCTACCGGGGCTTTTATTTTGATGAAACCTTCCGCAGCTACGAAGGCCAGCTCTGCCTCGATTTGGGTCATACCGAGGGTTCAACAACCGTTGCCGTGCGGTGGGGCACCTGGCAAACCGAATTTACAGCCGAGCAACGCTTTCTCGAACTCAGTGCCTTTGGCAACAACCCCCTCGAACTTCACGTTTGGCAAAGTCGGGGCGAAAGTCAGGCGATGCAGCTTCAAACTGGCGCTTGTGACCCGGGCACGGCTCTGAGTTTGTAAGGTGTTTAGTTAGGTTCAGAAGCCGAGACGGGCATTACAGAAAAGCCCTACGGCACAAGCCAAGCGTCCTAAAATGACACAAAAAATGCTTTGCAACTCGGCGATCGCCATCCAAAAATCTGCAAGGATTCAGCAACTGACCTTGCAACCAAAACTTGTACCCAAACAGCACGACAAGACTGCTTCGAATCGAAAGCAGTCTTGTTGATTCAACTGTTAAAAAGATGATCCCGCAATGCCGTTTTACCGCAGAATTCGACCTGGAGAAAACCCAGGATAGAGGCTCGGGTTGGGATCGATAGTGTCCAGGATTTTACGTAGGTGTGACCCCACAACCAGGCATACTGCTCTACCAACACTCCCGCCCCTAACGATGTCGAAAATGTAGATCGATATTGCTAAACGGCAGCCACCAACATCGTAGGATCAGCTCTTATTTTAGAGGATTCTGGCTATGCCATCAAGTTGGCACGCGGATTGTAGCTCTGCACCAGTTGCAGCTGCTCGTACAGCTCCCGCTCGGTCACTGTTGGCGCATCAGGCACCACGATCTGAAGCACCACCAACTGATCACCTTTAACCGAACCTTTAGGGAAGCCCTTGCCACTCAGGCGCAGCTTTTGGCCCGCTTTGATACCCGCAGGCACCCGCACCTGCACTTGCCCAGCCAGGGTGGGTACATCAATCACTGCGCCCAACACCGCTTCGCTGGGCGTGATGGGCACATCGCAATAAATATCCGAACCTTCGAGGCGAAAGAACGGATGCGGTTTCAGCTCAACATTAAGGTAAAGATCGCCATTACCGCCGTTGGGCTTGGTTTGGCCCTGCCCCCGCAAGCGAACTTTTTTGCCGTTGGTAATGCCTTGGGGAATATTGACCTCAAGCTTCCGGGAGCCCTCGATCGTGAGACGGCGTTTACCACCTTCATAGGCTTCGCTGAGGCTGAGATGAATGGTGGCTTCAACGTCGTAATTGCCGCTGGAATAGCCAGCACCGGGTGTACTGGTCCGAAAATCTTCGGTACCCATGCGCCCCAGCAACTGGTCGATAAAATCTTGGAAGTCGGCGAACTGACCAAAATCAACTTGGTTGGGATCAAAACCTGCAAAGGGGTTGCCAGCATAGCTCGATGGGCTGCCACCGCCCCGAAAGCCTGTTTGCTGATAGTACTGACCAAATTGATCGTATTGCTTGCGCTTGGTCGTGTCTGAGAGGATTTCGTAGGCTTCGCCAATGGTCTTAAACATTTCTTCGGCACGCTGATCACCCGGATTCACATCGGGGTGATACTGACGGGCTAGCTTGCGATAGGCTTTTTTGATGTCATCGGCACTGGCGTCACGCGAAACACCGAGGATTTGGTAGTAGTCCTTGAAGTTCTGCATGGCATCCCGCCCACGACACTATGAAGCAAAAACAATACCTGATGGCGCTGCTGCGCCTTGAAACCCCCTTGAGACGCCCTCGCACTCGTATCGAACCCCGATAGTGGGAGTGATCCGGGTGCTAAGAAAAGGCTGCGATCTGCACCGCAGCCTAGTTTATCTCAGAGGGTTAGTTAGTTTCGGTGAAGTCGGCATCAATGACATCGCTGTCACTGGCACCGCCACCCGGGGCTGAACCGGCACCGGGCCCGCCACCACCAGGAGCGCCACCCGGCGCACTGCCGTAGAGTTCGCTGCTCATAGCGTAGAGCGCTTCTTGCAGAGCTGATTCCTTTGCTTGAATAGCGGTGTCGTCATCTTTTTGGATGGCTTCCCGCAGTTCTTTGACTAGGGTTTCGATGCTGTTTTTGCGATCACCCGGAATCTTGTCCGCCATGTCCTTGAGTTGTTTCTCGGCTTGGTAGGCGAGACTGTCAGCGCGGTTACGGCGATCAATACGTTCGCGGCGCTCTTTGTCTTCATCGGCATAGCGGTCGGCATCCTGCACCATCCGTTCGACTTCGCCCATATCGAGGGTCGAAGCGCCGGTGATCGAGATGCGTTGCTCTTTGCCAGTGCCCTTGTCTTTGGCTGAGACGTTCAGCAGACCGTTGGCATCAATATCGAAGGTGACTTCGACTTGGGGCACACCCCGTGGTGAGGGCGGAATGCCATCGAGCTTAAAGCGACCGAGAGACTTGTTATCGCGGGCTAGCTCGCGCTCACCTTGAATAACGTGAATCTCGACGGAGGTTTGGCCATCTTCAGCAGTCGAGAAGACTTCTGATTTGCGGGTCGGTACGGTGGTGTTGCGGGGGATGAGCTTGGTGGCAACGCCGCCCAGGGTTTCGACACCCAGAGACAGAGGCGTCACATCCAGCAGCAAGACATCTTTAACATCACCAGCCAAAACACCGGCTTGGATAGCGGCGCCGACAGCAACCACTTCATCGGGGTTGACGGTTTGGTTCGGTTCCTTGCCGATCAGGTCTTTGACGAGCTGCTGCACCGCCGGGATACGGGTCGAACCACCCACCAACACCACTTCATTGATGTCGATCTTGCTGAGCTTGGCATCTTTGATCGCTTGCTCGACGGGGTAGCGAATACGCTCAAAGAGATCTGAGCAGATGTTCTCGAAGGTGGCACGGGTCAACTTAAAGTCGAGGTGCTTGGGCCCATCAGCCGTTGCGGTGATGAAGGGCAGGTTGATGCTGGTTTCGGAGACGCTGGAAAGCTCAACTTTTGCTTTTTCAGCCGCTTCGGTGAGGCGCTGCAGGGCTTGCCGATCATTGCGCAGATCTAAGCCTTCTTGCTTTTTAAACTCTTCAGCAAGCCAATCGACGATCTTTTTATCGAAGTCGTCACCACCCAATTGGGTGTCACCACTGGTCGATTTTACTTCGAAGACGCCGTCGCCCACTTCGAGTACCGACACGTCGAAGGTGCCGCCACCCAAGTCAAAGACCAGGATGGTTTCGTTGGCACGCCGGTCTAGACCGTAGGCCAAGGAGGCAGCCGTCGGCTCGTTGATGATCCGCTTGACTTCGAGACCGGCAATGCGACCGGCATCTTTGGTGGCCTGACGTTGCGAGTCGTTGAAGTAAGCGGGAACCGTGATCACCGCTTCGGTGACGGGCTGACCCAGATACTTGCTGGCTTCGTCAACGAGCTTGCGCAGCACCATCGCCGAAATTTCTTCGGCGGCAAATTCTTTGTTTTGGCGGGGGCAGGCAATTTTGACGTTGCCTTTTTCGTCTTCAAGGGCGCGGTAGGCCACTTGTAACGAGCCGGGGTTAAGTTCTTTGTAGCGCCGACCAATAAAGCGCTTGACCGAGTAGAACGTATTCTCGGGGTTGAGCACAGCTTGACGCCGCGCCATTTGGCCGACAAGACGCTCGCCGTCTTTGCTGAAGGCAACCACCGAGGGGGTGGTGCGCATGCCTTCGGCGTTAGCGATAACGGTAGGTTGACCACCCTCCATTACGGCCACGACCGAGTTGGTGGTTCCCAGGTCAATTCCGACAATCTTTCCCATTTTTTTAATGACCTCCTAATGGCTGGGGGCATACCCTATTACACGTATTCTGATTTAAGCGATTGAAGTGGGGTCTGATGGTTCGGTCTTTGCAGTTGGATATCCGCCCGTCGGAGGCTGAGCTGATTGCGGCGACGGTGGCGCACTGGGAGCACTGGGCAAGCCTCGCGATCGCGAAACGTGGCTGCTTTACGGTGGCCTTGTCGGGCGGTAGTTCACCGAAGAAGCTGTATGCCGCCCTTGCGCAAGCTCAAATCGACTGGTCAAACACCTGGATTTACTGGGGCGATGAGCGCTATGTGAGTGCCGATCATCCCGATAGCAATTATCGGATGGCCAAAACCGCCCTG
>CAZAGN010000051.1:11483-18179 GCA_964484905.1 uncultured bacterium
AGCGAGCGGTGTTTTATGTGGTTGGGGCGGGCAAAGCCGCGATTATGCAGACGTTGCTGTGTACTGAAGCGAGCTTGCCAGCGCAGCAGGTGCAACCGACAGGTGATTTGATTTGGTTGCTAGATCGCGCTGCGGCGGCAGAGTTGCCGCTACGGATACTCTAAACGCGGCCTCTAAGTAGAAAGGCTAGGCACAAAAGTCCTAGCCCCAGTTGAAACTGATTGACTTTCAACACCATCTGCTCTTAGCACTAACTATCACGATGCTTTAGCGTCCGAGCGTTGATGCTTTAGTACCTAGAACCAAGCTCACGATGTTGCCTAGACAACCGCCACCACAGCTGCCGGCACCACTGCCCGCACAGGCGCTTGCTCCTTGAGCAGGTTGGCCAGCTCTTGCAGCTGCTCGATGGCTTCGCTGCCTTCGAGACGCATGAGCTCGCGATCATCGCGCATTTCTGTCCAACTGATGGCACACTCTGAGACTAAAAAGCGGATCAGATGACCATCTTGGAGGCTGACCATGAAGGACGCACTTTCAAACTCACTACCGCAGGTGTAGCAGGATGCTACATAGCCCCGCCGCTCCAGGACGATCGCGAGCGCTTGTAGGCTCATGATCAAATCGCGGATGTACTGTCGATGCTGTAGGGCTAAACGAGCAAACATAACACTAACCTCTCACACCAGTTTAAGAAACTCTAAAGACTCTGTAAATCAGTGTAAACACACTTATACAGAAACTGCCTAGAATTTCGTTGCAAGTATGCGCCTTCGAGCAAGCTCAGATCACATCCTATAAAACCTCAAAAATAATAATTTGAGTGTTCTTACAGAACATATCTGTCAATCATAGTCAAGTGATTTTCTACGTAATTTAACGGAATCCTGACGTAAACTCAAAAACTGCCTGGGAACGCAGCCTAAGCGCTGTCTGGGTTATGCCGCCCTTGGCGATTGGCTAAAAACGCGGACAAGCCTCAGTGTAGGCTAGATTCAGATTTAATCTTTTTTTCCCCTCATGAGCGCATCAACTCAGTACGATCCCGCTGCGGCAGAAGCTCGTTGGCAAGCGTTTTGGGAGGCCCAGGGCTATTTCAAGGCCGACCCGGCCCAGGCGGGTGAGGTGTTTAGCATGGTGCTGCCGCCGCCCAATGTGACGGGGAGTTTACACATGGGGCATGCCTTCTCATTTACGCTGCCCGATGTGATTACGCGCTACAAGCGGATGCGGGGCTATAACGTGCTGTGGGTGCCGGGGACGGATCATGCCTCGATTGCGGTGCATACGATTCTCGAAAAGCAACTGCGTGCTGAGGGTAAAAGCCGCTTTGATATTGGCCGCGCGGAATTCTTGACCCGCGCCTGGGCCTGGAAAGAGCAATCCCAGGGGACGATCAAGGGGCAGCTGCGGCGGCTGGGGCTATCGCTGGACTGGAGTCGCGATCGCTTCACGATGGATGCCGGGCTGAACAAGGCTGTGATTGCCGCCTTTAACACGCTCTATGACGATGGCCTGATTTATCGCGGTGAATATCTGGTGAACTGGTGTCCGGCAACCCAGTCGGCGGTGTCGGATATTGAAGTCGAGAATAAAGATGTGCAGGGGCATCTCTGGCATTTTCGTTATCCCCTCGCCAATGACCCCAGCCGCTATTTGGTGGTGGCGACCACCCGACCCGAGACGATGCTGGGTGATACGGCCGTTGCCGTCAACCCCGACGATCCGCGCTATCAGGATTTGATTGGCCAACAGATTAGGCTGCCGATTCAGGATCGTTTGATTCCGATTATTGCCGACAGCTATGTCGATCCGGCGTTTGGCTCGGGTTGTGTGAAGATTACGCCCGCCCACGACCCGAATGACTTTGAAATCGGCAAGCGCCACAACCTGCCCTTTATCAACATCCTCAATAAAGATGGCAGCCTGAATGCCAACGGCGGGCCGATGGCTGGTCTAGATCGCTTTGAGGCTCGCAAAGCTGTCGTGAGTTGGTTCCGTGACCACAACCTGCTCGACAAAATTGAAGACTATGGCCACAGCGTGCCCTACAGCGACCGGGGTGGTGTGCCGATTGAGCCGTTCCTGTCGATTCAGTGGTTTTGTGATGTTGGCAGCATGGCCAAAACTTGTCTGGATGCCTCGCGAAATGAAGCGAACCCTCGCTTTGTGCCGGAGCGTTGGACGAAGGTTTATGAAGGTTGGCTGGCAAAGCTGCGGCCTTGGTGCATTTCGCGGCAACTGTGGTGGGGGCACCAGATTCCGGCTTGGTATGTGGTGAATGATCCGCAGCAGCGCTTTGTGGTGGCGACCGATGAGGCCGATGCCTACCGCAAGGCCAAGATTGTGTACGGTGAGGACGTGGAACTGGTGCAAGACCCCGATGTGCTGGATACGTGGTTTTCATCGGGGTTATGGCCATTTTCGACCTTGGGCTGGCCCGATCAGACCGCCGATCTGGCCAAGTATTACCCGAATGCCTTGATGTCTACGGGTTTTGACATCATCTTTTTCTGGGTGGCGCGAATGACGATGATGGCGAGCCACATTACTGGGCAGCTGCCTTTTGCGGATGTCTATATTAATGGTTTGGTGCTGGATGAAAACGGTGCCAAGATGTCGAAGACTAAGGGCAATGGCATTGATCCGCTCGATTTGATGGCGAGCTATGGCACCGATGCTTTGCGCTATGCCCTGATCAAAGAAGTGGTTGGGGCGGGGCAGGATGTCCGGCTGGCCTATGACCGCGAAACAGGCGAATCGGCGACGGTCGAAGCAGCGCGTAACTTTGCCAACAAGATCTGGAATGCTTCACGATTTGTATTGATGAACCTGGAGGGTCAGAACCCCGCCCAGTTGGGTGAACCGCAAGCCTTGGAGCTGGGGGATCGCTGGATTTTGTCACGGCTGAGCAGCACGGTAAGCGCCAGTCGGGATGATTTGGATCGCTATGGCCTGGGGGAAGCGGCTCGCAATTTGTACAGCTTTATTTGGGATGAGTTTTGCGATTGGTATATCGAGATCGCCAAACCGCGCCTGCGGGAGGATGCCACGAAGCAGACAGCCCAACAGGTGCTGGCGACGGTGCTGGAGCAAATTTTGCGGCTGTTGCACCCTTATATGCCCCACATCACTGAGGAGATTTGGCAAAATCTGACCCAGGCCCATGAGCAAACCTCGATTTGCATTCAACCCTACCCTGAGGTGAATGCAGCGTGGCATGATCCCGAGCTGGAGCAACGCTTTGAGCTGCTGCTGGGGACAATTCGCACGATCCGTAATCTGCGGGCCGAGGCGGATATTAAGCCAGGGGCGAAGGTACGCATTATTTTGCAAAGTGAAAGCGAGGCCGAACGAGCCATCTTGGCCGAAGGACAACGCTATATTAGCGATTTGGCGAAGGTCAGTGAGCTGGAGATTGTGGCAACCTCTAGCGAAGACTCGAAGCAAGTGGCGGCAGGAGTGATTGGCACGGTGCAGGTGCTGATGCCGCTAGCGGGCCTTGTCGATGTGGCCGCGCTGCAAGCCAAACTGACGAAGGATCTCGGCAAAATCACCGCCGAGATGCAGGGCATTCAGGGTCGCCTGAACAATGCGAAATTTGTGGAGAAAGCCCCCGCCGAGGTAGTCGCAGGCAATCGGGCTCAGTTGGCGGAGTTGGAAACCCAGGCGGCGATTCTCCAGACGCGGCTAGATAAGTTGGTGTAGAAGGATCACAATAATCTGTGCTTAGCTCCTTGTCTGAATTGGCGGGGAGCTTATTACTTTGCGGGCTTACAAACAAGCCCTTGCTTAACCCATGAGTCAATCTGATTCTTGATACCTTTTATTTCTCTCAGCTCATTGATATTCGAGAAGACTTTCTTTTTACTACGCAGAGCAATAATATCTCTGGCCTTCCGTTCACCAATACCATTTATCACCTGGAGTTCATCAAGATTCGCGTCATTTATATTGATCTCATCTAAGAGCGTTATCTTTTTACCTTCAAGCTTCGAGTGTATGTCTAAAACCATAGATTTGATTTGATTAAATTCACTCAATAAGCGTGAGTTGACATCTGGGACAGGCACTTCACCGGACACTAATAACTCTATGTCTGTGCGTACATTCTCACTTTGCACAGAATCAATTTCATAGACCCAGACCCAGAGCTGACTGAGATTTAGCTCTCTTGCGGCAAAGCACCATTCCTCCCCATAGATGATTTCGTATTCTTTTTCACCATTATCTTTTGCAGTGATTGGTTTCACTGCTACTGAAAGAACATTATGGCCATGAAAAGACAGACTTTCTTTTATTCTTTCAACTTTTCTAGAATCAACCTTGTCTTTAAGATGCTCAAATTTGATCTTATTGACATAAAGCCTGCCATGTCGAATTTTTTCAGGTTCCAGATTCTTTTGAATCCATTCTTTACGTTTTTGATACTCTGCATCCATAGTTTTCCACCTGATATACAATCGCTATTTTCGGCTAGGTCAGAGAAATGATGTGAGATGCTAGGCTTGAGTATCTTTCGAGTGCTTTTTCAGCAGAGTTTTTATTTGCCTTTGATAAATGGTTATCAAATTCTGCCTCAGTTATAGGATACTTTCTCTCCTGACACAGGCTAACAACATTGTATTTTGGAACCCAAGTTGATTCGGGAAAAACCTTGTCAATATAATTCAAGTTCTGCTTTCTGAGCATGCTCTCTAACTTATCTTTCATAGAATCGTTGAAAACATGGTCATTCTGGTTGAACATACTGATACATACACCTAAAACATCAATTTCTTTTACTCTTTTAACACTGTCAATCCTTGAGAATACGTACTCTAATGCGCTGATTGGATATGACTCAAGACGAATAGGAATCAGTACCTTATCACTTGCGATTAGAGAAATACTTGTGACTCGACTAAATGCAGGCGGTGCATCAATTAGAACATAATCATAGCCATGATCTCTCAGTCGTCTTTCAAGCACATTGTCAATTCCGATTTCAGTATTTAGAGTCTGCTCATACTGAACGAGCCGAATGTGAGAGGGTATGCAATCAATCTTTGTATTTCTCCATGTCTTTCTAATGATTAAATCTGGCAAGTTGATTCTTTCATCAAGCAATAAATTGACTATATCTTTTTTCTCTCTTTCTCTAAGATACTGAGGATCAAAACCTATGCCAGATGTAAGATTTGCTTGTGCGTCTGCATCAATGAGTAATACTCTCTTACCCATTTGATTGAGTGAAGCGGCAAGATTAATTGTTGTTGTGGTCTTGCCAACACCACCTTTGTTATTAAATATGGTAATTATCATCGGCTCATTCTCCTGAGTCAAATTAGGTTGAAACTTTTCTTTTACTTTTTGAACCTCTTTCAAGAAAAAGTCCATAAACCAGCTGTTGGCACAATTAATACTGCGATTAATACGCAGATAACTCTCTCGACTGAGGAGAAACCAAAGTGAGTAGAAACTCTTATCAAGCTGATACTTGCTTAGATTAAAGAGAAGCTGAATTACTCCATTTTCGTTGTGCCATACACGCACGCCGGAGCCATTGGTTAAAAGCCCAAAAAGTGCTCGACTGCGTCGCATGTAGTCTTTGATTTGATGAGTCCCACTTGAAATTGGCTCACTGGCAGCCTTAGCTTCGATAACCATGAATGGTGGATGTAGAGGGGCGAGCCCCTTGTGCAGAACTACATAATCAAGGCGTCTTCCTGGAAGACGAAACTGCCGCTCCCAATCGCCTTGTTGATAGCCCAGCAGTGACAGCAACGGCACAGTGAAGTTTTCTTCTACCTCCTTCTCCGATGCCTGCGGCGGCACCCGCGCGAACAAAGCAGCTAGATCGCTGAGAAATGTCGAGGGTGGTAACACTGCGACAATGACCTCGCGAAGTAAGCGGCTGTTGCTGCCATTGTAGATGTTGGCTGTAGTGTGGCAACCGTGAAATTGGGTAATTGACGGCAGTCAATATGCTTGATCACCCACGGAGCGAATTCTCACTCGCTTTGGATCGGCAGTAATGATTGCACCCAAGTTGAGTTCATCTCCGTACTGCATCAGGATCTGAAGACAGACTAAGCCTTGTTGCCGGCCACCAAAGTTGACCAGCCGCACAATGCCGCAATGAGGTCGCTGTTTGACAATTGCCAGCTCACCGAAATCTTTATCGAGGGTTATCAGTACACGTTGCTCGTGATAAGCGATTGCCAAAATTTCAGCATCGCCAGGGTCTGACTGCCAATCACCCGACCAAGTTACATCATGCCCTGCTTCTTGAAGCATTGCCTTCACACCGCCCCAAACACAGGTATCAAGCAGGATTTTCACCGCTCAATCAAGAGAGGTTCGATACGCTCATGAGCAACCATCTGGTAAGCGTAGGCAAGACAGGCAAGGACATCATCACGTTCGAGCCAGGGATAGCCTGCCAACACATCGTCAATCGTATCGCCAGCCACCAACATACTTAGCACATGCTCAACAGCTAAGCGGCGTCCGCGAATAATCGGCTTACCGCCAAAAATATCTGGACTGGTCGTGATGCGATCAAGCAACTGCGGTTGGTTCATATACCCTCCTCATGCTGTGCTGATAGTAGCTTTGCCCAGTCGCTACCTGCTGAGACTGCGCTATGGTCGATCAGGCTGATACAGGATGAGCAATGCACCGGATAACCGCGAGCGCTGGCAACTGGCAACC
>CAZAGN010000052.1:0-10850 GCA_964484905.1 uncultured bacterium
TACCGCCGCACAAGCCATTACCTATCTCAAGCTCAACCATCCAGGGATAAGCACCAGTAGCAGCATTGGTACCACCCACAATCCGCTCTGAACGAGGAGTACTATCAGTACTAGCCAGTAATTCATCAGCCTGCAACTCTACCGCAACGCGATATGTTCCAGCAGGAATGGCCATAATCGAATATGTACCATCAATATTGGCTGCGGCTGTTGGTTCCCCGGAATCACGTTGGCTATTGCCATTGAGATCTACAAAGACAGTCCGTTGAAGGCCAGTCCCTGATTCATCGGTGACGCGACCACTGACAGCACCCGAAGCATTAGGGGTAATTGTTGAGACATTATTATTGCAACCAGAAACTAGGGCCATCGTGCCGGCAAGGGCCAGAAAGATATTTTTTTTCATTACTAATATCCTTGAAATTAAATGCCAGGCTCAAAGAAGATATCTGAGGCCGTAAAATTCGAGAAACCCAGAAGATCACGCACGAAGTCACTGGCTATTTGAGGTGAATTGACACCGGGAAATGTATAGGCCAACAAAACAGCAACATCGCTGATAGTAACCGCGTCGGTAGGGGTAGCAATGGAACCTATAGTGACAGAATCTGTAGGTATGGCAAGATTTTCTGAGGTGACAGGCTGCCCTAGCAAGTTGCCGGCAAAGGTCAGAGCGACCTCTGAAGAATCAACGCCGGGGAACGTAAATGCGAGCGCAACTGCTACATCACTGATTGAGACTTGTACTGGAGAAGGGGGTGGTGTGGTCGTAGGTGCCGGAGAAGGGGTTAGGGTTGGCATCGGCGTCGGGGCTGTAGGCAAGTTAGAGTTTAGGAAGCTCGTTATTCCAGCTGCTGATGTACGAGCATAAACACCCGGACGGTTAGGGCGAGCGCAGCCTACTCCAAAGCTTGTAACGCCAACTTGTAGGAAGCCATTAGGTGTATTAACAATGAGTGGCCCGCCACTATCGCCCTGACAAGAATCTTGTCCACCTTGCCCGCCTGCACAAATCATTACGTCGGTAACACTGCCACCGGTAAAGCCCTCATTGTCAGCAGCTGCGAGTTGTGTATTGCATTGCTCATTGGTCAGGAGCGGCAGGTTCACTTCTTGAAGAATGCTGGCTAAATCACCGTTTTCCGCTGTTGTACCCCAGCCAATAGCTGTTGAAGTTGTGATATTAGAAAACTGAGAATTGGCTGTTGCAAAAGCAATAACCTGAGCACTTGGGACAGGTGTTGCAAGGCGCAGTAGCGTTACATCATTCCGCAAGGGGCCAACTTGATAATTAGGGTGATGAATAATTTGGGAAACATTGAACTGCTGTCCTTGATTGATGGCTACGTTACCAATTCTGACGCTGGTGTTGATTTCAGTAGCATTAAGTTGAGTATTCGAGCCATTTTCATAGAAACAGTGAGCTGCTGTCAATACCCAGTCTGGGCGAACTAATGTGCCGCCACAAAGGCCATCACCGGCTTGTACTTGTACCATCCAGGGATACTTGTTGGGGGGAACGCTTGTACCACCGACAATGCGCATGGCAGTACGCATTTCGTTCCTAGTCGTTTCTGCCTCACCACTACTCAAGATGTTTCCATGACGAATGATCGGTGGAACAGACTCACTACAGCCAGCTAGTAAAGAGAGAGTACCAGTGACTGCAAAAACAAACTTTTTCATTGTAAATACTCCTTACACTATAAAGGTATACGCGGAAAACCCTAAAAAAGCTAGAGGTGTTTATTGATCCTTGCAGGCACAGTAATAGTATGAGAGAGGCAGTTCTAGGCTTGAGTGCGCACCAGTAAGCCCGCTGTGTAAAGGACGTATAGCAAGACAAGCAGGCTGCCTTCAAGGCGCGTAATCCGTCTTTTGGTAATGATCAAAGGAATAAGGATGACGGCGGCGGCAATCATACACGGGAAGTCATAGCTAATTAGGCTGGGATCAACGTTAAGCGGACGAATCAGGCCCGCCAGCCCCAGAATGCCCAGCAAGTTGAAGATGTTGCTTCCTAAGGCGTTACCGACAGCAATATCAGCCTGGCCGCGATAGGTGGCAACGACAGAAGTGACAAGCTCGGGCAGAGAAGTACCGATCGCGATCACCGTCAGACCAATAACGGTGTCGGAGATGCCCAGACTGCTCGCGATCGCGACTGCCGCGACCACAGACAACCGCCCGCCCGCAATCAGGAGTGTAATACCCACTGCCAGTAACCCCAAGCTGACCCCAATGGGTTGGGTTTTGGTGGAAAACGCTTCGGCTTCTTCAAGAATCTCGTCAGGCTCCTGCTGGCTTACGCGGTAACTTAGGGCCAAAAATCCTGCTAGCCCCAGCACCAAAACGGCAGCTTCGAGGCGCCCGATTTGTAAGCCGTTCATTGCCATCGCCACCGTCAGCAACGATACGCCAATCAGAATCGGCACCTCACGCCGCAGCAACTGCCCCGAGGTTTGCAAGGGGCGAATGATCGCAGGCACCCCCAGCACAATCAGAATGTTGAAGATATTGCTGCCGACCACGTTCGCGATCGCGATATTGCTCTGTCCCTGAACACCAGCAATAACACTTACCACCAGTTCAGGCGCTGATGTTCCTAGTGAGACCACAGTTAAACCGATAATTAAGGGTGGAATACCCAGCCGTTTCGCCAGACCGACCGCGCCCCGCACCAAACCCTCACCCCCCAAAACCAGGCCCGCAAATCCCACAAGCAGCAGCACCACATTTAATGCCATCGTGATCTCAAATGCACTAGGTCTACATTCTCAAGAATTGCCCAAACCGTACAGTAAACCTAAATATTCGTGTTGCATTGGGTCTCTTGGGGCCAATCCCCGTCATCGTAGAACTATCAGCGTTTAGGTAAATCCCGGATGACTCCCCCGCCTGCAATTACCCCCCGCCAGATGAATGTCCTCCGCGCCGTCACCGCGATGGCCTGGGCGGATGGTGTGCTGGAGCCCACCGAAATTGAAATCATGGCGACTAAACTGGCGCAGATGTTTGGGGGTGCCAACGCAGCCAACCTCGAAACAACCCTGCGTGAGTATTGCGCCCAAAATATTCCCCTTGCCGAAGTTGTGCCCCTTCTCAAAGAGCCCGAAGATCGCCGCCTTGTGCTGAAGCTAGGCTATCTGGTTATTGAGGCCAGCAATAATGGCCAAGTAATCCCGGTTGAACTCAAAGCCTTTCAGGAACTTGAGAAACTGCTGGGCCTATCCGCCGCTGATATTCATGCCGTCTCCGAAGAAGCCAAAGCCGAATTGAATCGCAGCGATGCTGATCCCCTTGAAGCTCTCGTTGGTGGCCTCTCGCGGCACTACAACTAGGTCGGCTTGCTAGGGTGAGAGCGTTAGAGTCAGCGGGCTACGGGCGTGAGTGCGTTTCCGCGAAGGAGACATTATGAAATTAGCAATTCGGCAACTCGAAACGGCCCAAGGGCAGCGGGTGGCGGTGGTGCCGTTGCCAGGTCGGGTAGATGCCGCGGTGGCGTCGGAACTGCGGGGGACGTTGCAGCAGGTGATTGAGTTTGGCTATCCCAGCTTGCTAGTTGATCTCTCGGCGGTGATGTTGTTGGATAGTAGCGGCTTGGGAGTGTTGATCTCAGCTTTGCGCAAGTGCAAGGCAGCCGAGGGGATGCTGTGCTTGCTGGCCCCATCAGCGTCGGCGTTGCAAGCGATTGAGGCGGTGTCGATGGATCGGGTGTTCACGATTTTTGCCGATGAGTCGATCGCGATCGCGAACTTTCCGGCTACCTAGGCCGTACTAAAATCACCTGTTGCTGCACCAAGCTGAGCAGGGCTTCCGGGCTGAGGTGTTGCAGCAAATCGGTAACGGTATGGCTGCCATCGGCCAGAGTGAGGGCGACTTGGTCAGCCTCCGAGAGCTTAATCGGCGTGTAGGTGTAGTTAAAGACACTTTGGCCAGGCCAGCCGCCTAGGCAGGGGCTGCGGTAGGCAATTAAATTGGTGGCTTGATCAGCTAGGCGTTCAGCATCCCAGTGGCTCCGCTTGAGGGTTGGCTTAGTGACAAAAAACTCGTAGTGGGCCACCACCGGATCGAGTAGCTCAATCAGGCGGTATTGTTGGGCGTGGGGCAAGGCTTGGGCTTGGGCAAGGAGATTGGGTGCCGCCCCCAGAACGCGCTCTAGTTGCCAGAATTCAGGGTTAGAGAAGCTGACAAACTCCAGGCCAGCGGCCTCAATCCAGGCAAACAAGCTGGGACAGGTGAAGTTAACTTCGTGCGGATGCAGATACATATCAGCAAAGGCCGGATCAGCGATGTTCTCGATGGCCCAACGTTGTTCTTCTTGCTGGCGAATCCGGTTTGTGGGCGGCAAAATCTCAAAAAGTTGGCGACCCATGGCAATACCGGCTGCCAGATCGTGGGGCGGTTTGGCTTCGGTGCCGTTTTGCAGCAGGCGCAGAGCATTTTGCATCAGGCGAATTTCCCAGCGCCCCAACGCCCCGTACACAAACAGGTGCATGATGCCGCCGGGGGCGAGCTTGGTTGCTAGCGCCTGCAAGCCTGCCAGGGGATCGCTGAGATGGTGGAGAACACCGACGCTGTTAATAAATTGAAATTCACCCGGTAACTGGGCAACATCGTACAAATTAAGGTGCTGGAAGGTAACACGGGCAGGTGCTTGGGACTTTTGGCAGCGTTCCTTCGCGATCGCGAGGGTACCTTCACTAATATCAAAGGCCCAGATATCAGCACTGGGGTTTTGGTGGGCAATATATTCGGTGCTCACGCCCGAACCACAGCCCGCATCGAGAATGCGCACTGGCTGATTGCCTGGGTGCTGGCCCGTGCAAAAGGCGTAGGCTTGGGGCCAACTCCAGCGCCAATTCCAACCCGGCGGCGGCACCGTTGCTACCGGCTCCGGCGGAAAGGGATAGGCATTGTAGTGCTGCTGCACTTGGCTCGCGATCGCGTCAGTCATGGAGAATCAGAAGTGAATTACAGCGAGCATTAGCGTTGATTGGGGCCACCTTCCATCGCCCAGCGTGCCAGCTCAGTTCGGTTATGAAAGCCCGTTTTGCTCAGCATATTGCTCACGTGGCTTTCGATAGTGCGTTGACTGACACCAAGGGCTTCCGAGATTTCACGGTTCGACATCCCCTTCGCCACCAAATTAATGACCCGGGTTTCGGTCGGTGTCAGTTCCACCTCCCGCTCGAGGCGGAGGGTGGGTTGTAGAGCATTGCCTTGTTTTTGCAGCAGCCGTTCGGCTTGCCGTAGCGTTGACTCGACTTGGGCCACTAACTCTTCGGGCTCAAAGGGCTTCACCATATACACATCAGCGCCGGTGCTCAGACCCCGCACGCGATCCGTACTCTGACCCTTTGCCGAGAGAAACATCACCGGCAACCAGTTAATGGCCGGATCATTACGCAAGACTTCGACAAAGGTGTAGCCATCCATCTCCGGCATCATCACATCGCAGATGATCAGATCGGGCATAAAGTCTTTGAGAGCATCGAGACCTTCTTGGCCATTACCCGCCGTGACCACGTCGTAGCCCCGAAATTCTAGGTAGTCTTTGACCAAGAGAATGAGGTTAGGGTCGTCGTCAACCAGGAGTAACCGCTTCGGTGTGTCCACAATACTGCCCTTCGTGCGCGAAACGCTGAATCGAGTGTGAGCCAGATGGCTTACGTAAGACTACTGAATTAAAATATCAGAGCTTTATACACAAGCTTTATCCGTATTAACCCTTAGTATAGGTCTGATAGGGGACTCCGGTGCCGCCACACTCAGAAATTCCTAATCGAAAATCCTTAATTGGCGATCTTGGGCGAGATAGTCCTAACCCCAAGTCCTGACGCGCCTCAAGGACGCCAGGGAAATTGCCGAAAATTCGGTGGTCGTTTTTCCAGAAAGGCTTGCTTGCCCTCGCGCGCTTCTTCGTTCATATAAAACAGTAGGGTGGCATTACCCGCCAGCTCTTGCAGACCCGCCTGACCATCGCAATCAGCATTAAGCGCCGACTTGAGGCAACGAATGGCCAGGGGGCTGTGTTGAAGAATGTCTTGGGCCCAAGCAATGCCTGTTGCTTCGAGCTCAGCCAGGGGCACCACGGTATTGACCAGCCCCATATCGAGTGCTGCCTGCGCATCATACTGGCGGCAGAGAAACCAGATTTCACGCGCTTTTTTCTGGCCCACAATCCGGGCCAGATAGCTAGCGCCAAAGCCACCGTCAAAGCTACCGACCTTGGGCCCCGTTTGGCCAAAGATGGCGTTATCGGCTGCAATCGTCAGATCACAGACGAGGTGCAGGACATGGCCACCGCCAATGGCATAGCCCGCCACCATCGCGATCGCGACCTTTGGCATACTGCGAATCAGGCGCTGTAAATCCAGCACATTCAGGCGCGGCACCCCCTGTGGGTCGAGATAGCCCGCCTCGGCGCGAATACTTTGGTCGCCACCGGCACAAAAGGCATACTTACCGTCAGTGTGGGGGCCAGCACCGGTCAGCAGCACCACACCAATCGAGGCATCATCACGGGCATCACCAAAGGCGGCAATCAACTCGTTAACGGTCTGGGGCGTAAAGGCATTGCGCTTGTGCGGGCGGTTGATGGTAATTTTGGCAATGCCGTCGGTTTTTGCGTAGAGGATGTCATTAAACGCGCCGACAGGTTGCCATTTAAGGCTCGGCACTGTTTCGCTCGCTGGCGTATGACTGCTGTTTTCCATACTAATAGTCTATAGCGCTGTGCGGTACGGCTACATTGCGTTGCGGGTGTCTTGCTGGTGGCGGCAGAGGACAACTAAAAAAGTACTTTAAAGAAATTGATACAAAGGCCTACAGGCAATGACCTAGGTGATACCTTCCTAGTGTGGGTTTACCCGTCTTGTGACATTGTATTACAAGTTGTGACGTTCCGTATCATTTTGTCGGCGGTCTTATGTCAAGTGCGTTAATCGGTGTCTAGAGTTGTAAATTCACGGATACAAACCCCGTAAGCGGCGGTTTTGTAGGGAAAGCTAAAGAGAGCCTTAAGAGACTTTAACTATGACACCTGCAATGCTGAGGCAATTCTGGCGATTTGTCGAAACAGTACCCCGTACCGCATCCGATCAGGAGTTGATGAATCAACTTTTTGACAGTTGCCGCCAGCAGCCGCCCTTGAGCATGCTCGAACCCTGGGAAATTAGCCAATACATCAGTGCTCGCTTGCCACTCATTCGTGAAATGGTTGCCTCCTAGTTAATATTCAAGAATATTCAAGCTAACCAGCTCAGATGCTAATGCTGTGAATGGGTCACCCTAGCGAGCTACCGCTTGGATGCATGATGGCGCGGGAATGGCATAAATTCAGCAAGATAGAGTTTAGGTGCCTCAGTTGTAAGCGTTATCAACGATACAGGCATGCTACCTAATTCACGTGCCCACAGCCCCTAGACTGACTTGACAGCAGGTACCGATGGGACGCCAAAGAGTTCGGCCTTGCGCAAGCTTTGCACATTGAGTACCAGAAATAAGAATGTACGGGTGCAGGTCAAGGCCGTAAAGAAACTGACCAGAATGCCGATCGCGAGGGTGACGGCAAAGCCTTTGATCAGCCCTGTTCCTAGCCAGAAAAGCACTCCGCAAGCCAAGAGAGTGGTGATATTGCTGTCAAGAATACTGCTGAAAGCGCGATTAAAGCCTTCGTCAATCGATTTGTAGAGGGTTTTGCCACTGCGCAGTTCTTCTTTGGTGCGCTCAAAAATCAAGACATTCGCATCTACCGCAATCCCAATACTGAGAATAAAGCCAGCGATACCGGGCAGTGAGAGTGTTACCCCCAACAACAAGAAGGCCGCAAAGGTACACAGGGCGTAAATCGACAGGGCGATATCGGCAATCAAGCCGGGCACCCGGTAGTAAACCAGCATAAAGGTGAAAGTCAGGGCAAGGCCACCAATACCGGCATAGAGGCTTTGACGAACGCTCTCGGCGCCAAGGGTAGCGCCGACAGTACGATTTTCGATCACTTCAACAGGAACCGGCAGGGCACCGGCACGAATTTTGATCGCTAGGTCGGTTGCGCCTGCCGCGTCAAAGGTACCTGTGATCACAGCGCGACCGCCGGTAATGCCGGTACGGGCAAATTCGGCCCCGACAACGGGCGCACTTAGCAGCACATCATCCAAAAAGATGCCAATCGAGCGGCCTGTACCCGCCAGACTTTGGGTCAGCGCCGCAAACTTCTCGCCACCCTCGTTGTCGAACTCAAGGGCGACTTGCCAGTTGTCACCGGCCCGCTGGGGTGCCTGGGCAAAAGCGGTATTGAGGTTAGCACCCGTCAGGCCCATACGCTCAAAAACGGCATCAGGATCCTCGCCACCGATAATCACGCCGGTTTCGGGATCGCGGGGGAGCTCGGTTGCAAGGCGCTGTCGCCGGAATTCGAGCTGGGCTGTCTCACCCAAAATCGCGATTGCCCGGTCAGGATCTTCGACACCGGGCAACTGGACAAATAACCGATCTTGACCACTAATTTGAATCAGCGGCTCAGCAACGCCCAAACCATCAATGCGTTGCCGCACAACCGTCTCAACGCCGCCGATCACCTCAGGCGTAATTTCTGGCACAGCCTCAGTGGGCGAGGCTTGTAAGGTAAGCTGCGTCCCGCCTCGCAGATCCAAACCCAAGTTTATGGGTCGGGTCAAGACAACATAAATGGCTGCCGCAACAACAGCCACAATCAACAGCAGGGGGAGAGTTCGTTTACCCATTAGGTGCTCTTAAGCCTCAGTCTTTTATCTTAAGAGGCGGCTGACCGCTTAGCTTAGGAATCTCTCAGACAGCCATTACTCACGCAGCGATCAACAACAGCAGTCAGAAGCTAGTCTAGGCCGCCCGCCGCACACGTCTGACAGCAAGCGTTCGGTAATAAGGTTTTGGCCCTAAAAATCCTGACAACACAGTCTTTACAATACAGTTTTGACAGCAATGTCTCGACCGTAACGCTCTCAAGTGACCAGCTTAGTGAACCCGGGCTTGCTTAAGCTGATCGAGTGTGCGGTCTAGACGCATTGCTCTGTAAGACCGCAGCTCAGGCACATCACAACCCAAAACATCAGCTTCGGCCGCAAGTAGGCGCAGCAACGTGTCATTTCCTGCTGCTGCTGCCGTGCGGGCTTGCAGCCGCGCTTGCAGATGGCGGCGTTGTGTCGCCAGGGTCAGAGGGTCGCTGTAGCTTACGAAGGATTTCATGGTGGGCATTGGCAATACAACACTCTTAGTCTAGAAAAATTGCTGCCCCAATCACTGATTTCGCAGTGTTCTGTAACAAAGAACACTTTTTTGAGCAGTTTTGTGGAGTATAGCCAGCAGCCTAGATCGGCATCAGAAGGGCAACAGCGTAGCTCGCGATCGCGAGTTCTTCGCCCACCGGCCCCAGCTTCTCGTTTGTTGTCGCCTTAACACTCACCTGATCAACCGCGACACCCATCGCCTCTGCCAGTCGGGCCTGCATCGCCGGGATATGGGGCTTGAGTTTGGGTTGCTCAGCAATAATTACGCTGTCCACATTTACCACCTGCCAACCTCGCTCGGCCAACAACCGCATCACCTGCTCTAAGAGGACAATACTGTCAGCTCCGGCCCACTGCGGATCGCTGGGTGGAAAGTACCAACCAATATCACCCAGGGCCAAAGCGCCCAGCAGCGCATCCATAATGGCGTGGGTCAAAACATCGGCATCGCTGTGCCCCAGCAAACCCTGAGTATGGGGAATAGCAACGCCACCCAAAATAAGTGGGCGACCCACCACAAGGCGATGCAAATCGTAGCCATTACCGATACGCATAGAAACGCTCCCACTAGGCCATGCAGGTGGTGAGCCTATCACAAAGCTGAGCCATACTGGCAGGCCGATCGCGAGGGTCTTTGGCCAAGCACTGCATCACAATATCGGCGAGCATAGGGGGTACTGTGGGGCACAGCTCTTGCAACACAAGCGGCACTTGGTAAGTGTGCGCCTCGGCCCATGGCCAAAACTCGTTGCTGAGGGGCTGAAGGGGAAGTTGGCCCGAGAGCATCTGGTACATCACCACCCCTAACGAGTAAATATCTGAGCGTGGGTCGAGGGATTCACCCATGAGCTGCTCTGGCGAGGCATACTGGGGCGTCCCCAGAAACTCAAGGGCGGTTTTACCCATGGCTACGGCCATCTCACTGGCGACTCGGGCAATACCAAAATCCAGCACTTTGACATAGGGTTGCGTGGCCCCAAGGAGCGAATCTTCGAGGATAAAAATATTGCTGGGTTTGATATCACGATGAATCACGCCCTTAACGCTAAAGCCATCACCCTGCCGCTCAAATTGGTGCGCATAGTGCAGGGCAGCACAAATTTGCCGTGCTACCCGAACCAGTTGTACCGGCTCAAGATAGTTACCTGCCTGCAGTGCCTGCGCCAAGCTGTACCCCTTCAGCGGTGGTTCGCCCAAAAGCTCCATCACCAAAAAGGGATGCTGCGCACTCACACCCATATCCAATACCTTCACGATATTGGGATGATTGCCCAACAGCATACTGACCCGGGCTTCGTAGGCAAAGCTCTCCATTAGTGCATTTGCCTGACGCGAGTTCGCAACAACATCTTGGTGCAAAATCTTGATCGCCACACTACGGCGAAACTGATGCAAATCCTGAGCTGCATACACATAGCTCATACCACCCGCATGAAACGGGCGTAGCAGTTGGTAACGATCAGCGAGGATAGACCCCCAGTCCACAAGATGCCACGCGAGACGCTGCGCCAATTTTAGCGGTAGTCCTTTGTCGGCGCTTGAAACATCACCTTAAGGTGTGGTCTTCGGAGATTCACAATC
>CAZAGN010000052.1:10950-14474 GCA_964484905.1 uncultured bacterium
GGGAAGTTGATTCGTAACCTTGCGGCACTTAATTTAGCTTTCATTAAAGCCCCATCTCCTCCCGCATGTTGGCCTCAATAATTTCTACCTGCTCATCCGTAAGCCTCAACTCCTCTTGTAGGTCTAGGAGTTGAGCCCGCTCTTCGAGGTCAATGTCACCATCATTGTCTAAAAAGGCTCGACACATCAGGCCATATTCATAAACCCCATCCTGGGCACTGGGCTGAGCATATTGAGCAACAAGTGCCTCGGCCTCGGTCGGGCTAATACCATAGCGCTGGCGGAAGGTTTCGAGAAGTTGCTTCTCGGTTTCGCTGGGGGCACCTCTTTTGAAGCAGGTTGCCACCAACTTCTCAAATTTAGCGAGGTTCCCATTGTCCGTAGCTGATGCCTGAGCAGGTACGGCGGTCGGTGTTGGCGGCGCTACGGGGCTAGCTGTCGGTTGGGTGGGCTGAGCTGTTGGCGTAGCTGGCGCACCGGCCTGAGTCGGTGTCAGGTTGTAGCTCCGCAGATAGCCCTCCACAACCTGCTGAGCGGCGGCAAACTCAGGATTATCGCGCCCACCCACCAGCGACTGAGCTAACTGCTCCAGATAGCTGATCAGCGTTTGATAGAGGGCTAATTTTTCAGCCTTAGTCGAAGCAGCCGTAAAAACAGCCTCAATTTGATTGTGCAACGTATCGCGGAGGCGGCGATTGCGATCACTCAGCAAATATTGCTCGGCCTCATCCCAGGTATTGCCCAGGGTTTCACTTTTCTCCAGACCAGTCTGGCCATCACGATAACTAAAGCGAATCTCTGTAAAGCCTGAGAGCTGATTTATCTGCTCTGTGAGTAAGGCAAAAATTCGTCCCAAAGTTAAATCGGCCTCGACCTGCTTTTCGAGATCAGAAGCCGGCATGAGATCGCTAAACATCAACTGATCTTTGTGATTATGCAGCGGGTTCTTATCGCTTTGGCTGACAACCCGATACACCGTACGCATCTTCTCCATGCCTTCAATCAGGCGCAGTGGAAAGGCGCCAATTTCATGAACAAAGAAAATCTGATGTGGCGTCGTTAAAGGGCGAATATCTTTGTCGGTCAGGGTACTGGTTTTGCGGATGATGGGCAGCAAGGCACTGACCGCCTGATCGGTGGGCTTGGTACCACCCGGAATCCCTACCAGCTTCTGGCGTTTTTCTTGGCGATCTTCCCAACCCAAGCGGGCTTGCTCTTGACTGAAACGCACAAAAGGCTCTGACTTACTGAACGTGCTCCGAATTTGCGCCTCCTGCGATTCGACTGCCGGAAACGTCTGCAAAAACTTCTGAGCTGCTGACACATCCAAATAGGGGCTTTTGACAAATTCATCGAGGCAGGCATTAACGATGCGCTCTTGCAGATCCTTAAGCCGGAGGGGGTCATAGCGATGCAAATCAAAGAGCTTTTCGTTGCGATCACTCAGCACCGCCTGACTGACCCGCTGCAAGACACTCTCTTGCTTATCACCAATGGTTTGCTGATAAATACGCACACTATCCTGAGCGTCATAGAGCAAAATGCCATTCAGCGACAACGTGCCCGTTTCCCGAATATAGGTTTGTTCTTTATCACCAAAGTAACGCAGGAGTTCATCTAGGCGGCGATTGAATTCATTAACTTCCTGCTTGAGTTTTGCCACTTCTTCGAGCAGGGTATCAATCAACAGACCACCCAACTGCCGTGCTTTAACTTCAATCTTGGCGCAATAAAGCATCTCCATTGCGTTCATGATTGCGGCAAAGTCATCATCAATCGCCTTTTTGCGGTTCAGCAACATAAATTGCTTCGCATGATTATCCAGCTGCTGCGCTAGCGTTGGCAGGGCATTGGCAGCATTGCGCTCGCGGGGAATCCAGTCTTTTTGGCGTTTTTGATCAAAATCACTCCGAAACTCGTTAAACACCTCAGTCACTACATCAAGGAAGTGACTGACAAACTTCGGGCCTCGATAGCGATCCTCAATCATGCTACCGATCAGCTCGCGCAGCTCTTGGCTCTTCTGAACCTTGAGGCGTTCGAGGTTATCCCACATCTTTTGGAAATAATCACTCCAACGACGGGGGTCGGTATCGCTGTCATTAAAGTGGGGCTCAAATTTTTCTTGTTCGACCGAAACAAAGCGCGGCAAATTCTCGAAAGGAATATTCAAATCTGTGCGTTTTTTCCGCAGTCCTGAGACCCAATCAGAGACTTCTTTGGTAAAGGGTTTGCTGTTGTCACTGAGGCTGATGCTATCAATAATTTGATGTAGATCGCTGGTTTCCGTCAGGCTCAAGCGCGGCAGGATCTCGGTCTTAATGAGATCACGCATTGCCCCGACCGCCGGAGCCGGATTACTCCAGTAGGTGGCTGTTTCTTTGCCCAAACGGTAGGCACAGGCATTGAGCATCCGTTCGCGGGGAAACTGAATTGCAGAGAGACCAAAGCTGATAAAGTTTTGCGGATAACCCAGCGGATCAGGGCTCGACCAGTGTTTACGGACGTTATCGCGCACCAGTTTTTTGTACTGACTGAAGCCCGAACTAAAGTCGAGAAATAGGTTGGTCGCAATCATCTCTAGCAGGTCGCCAATGTTGGCAAAGGTGACTTTATCGTTAGAGTTGCTGACAAGATACGTGAAGTTAAAGGGTACATCTCGACCGGCGGTATCACTAATGCGGTCGGCCATGCTGGGTGTGTACTGAGCATCAAAGCGGGTGTCGCTGCGGGAGTAATAATTGAGCTCTTTGAGCGCGGCATAGGCGTTGGCAATCACCCGATCGCCCAAGCCCGAGAAGGCACCGGGCAAGACCAAACAGGCTGAGGTTTGGGGTAATTCTGAGGGTGGTACCCAATCGCGCAGGCAATAAGCCAAATCTAAGAACGTACCTGAACCTGTGCCGCCCGAAAGAGAGCAAACGACAAAGATATTGATGCCTTGGTCGAGCTGTACGCGCCAGCGATCGAGCATGAACTTTTCGTGGCCCGTGATCCGGCTGCGGGCGTTATCAAAGGCCGCTTTGATTTTGGGAAAGTTTAGGGTGTAGGCAAGTTTGCCAAGAGCGCGAATTTGACCAGCCCCCGCCAAAATAGAATCAGTCCCTTGCAGCTCGGCGGGGAACCATTCTGCGAGATAGGGGAAGTTATCGAGCTTGTTGAGGATTCCCTTGGCATCTTCGACCTTGGCCCACACCTGCTCGACGGGCCGGAGGGAAATATCTTGCTTAAGGACAACCTGGGGCTCTGAGACTTTGGCATTTTGCTCGGTGTCGATGTGCATGAACGAGACAATCGGAAAGTCGTCGAGGCTGCCGTAAGCTTCGACAATTTGCCGCCGCACCTTGATCATCACTTCTTTGCCCGTACCCCCCAGACCAATGACGACGGTCGGGGTCATACCGAGATACTCTGCCATGTGCTGCTCTCCTGGGCTTGCCCATCACCTTATCTGATTTTTCGGCTAGGGTGACAGTCCTTAACGGCGTCTTAGCCTATATCTGGGGCAGGATTGTGTTTAGCGG
>CAZAGN010000052.1:14574-18093 GCA_964484905.1 uncultured bacterium
TGGATTCGGCTCCGTGATACTGTGCCCTGATTATGGTGCAGGTATTGAGTGGTGCCGATATTTGATTGAGAGCGGCGAAGAAAAATCTTAGTTTTGTTACAACAGTCTTCAAAATCGTGTCATGTTTGCTAATCGCCACTAGAACTAACATGGCATCAATTAGGGCGCCAATGTAATCTGCCAAACATGGTGATTGGGTAGGCCGCATGATACGAGAAGGGGGAGAGGTGTTGGAGTGAGCGTCATGGCAAAAACTGTTTGGAAAGTTGCCCAAATTTCCGATACGCACATTATGCCAGCGCACCGGAAATTATGTTGGTGGATGGCCGGTAGTCCAACGCTGTTGCTTGAGGCAGCGATCGCGAGGGTGAATCAAATACCTGATCTGGATGCGGTGCTCTTTACAGGTGATTTGGTTGATCAGGCTGACCCGGCCAGCCTAGAGCAGTTTGGTGCGATAGTCAGCCAGCTGCGGGTGCCCTATTATCTGCTGGCGGGTAATCACGACATTCATGAAGGCTTGGCAAGGCCGTGGCCACAGCTCTCACGCTCGGAGTTTATGAGTTGGTGCGACGGGCGCTTTGAGTTCACAGCCGCCCCGACGGGCTTTGCCGACTATCTCAGCTATCCCAAACCGGGGGTTTGTCTGATTGGCCTCGATGCCTCTCTGGGGCCGCACCCCCAACCAGCCGGTGTACTTCGCGATCGGCAGTTGAGCTGGTTGGCCCAGTGTTTGAGCCAACATCGCGATCGTCTATGCGTGGTTATGATTCACCATCCGCCGGTGGCAAGCTGGCTGTATCACCGTCATCACCGACTGCAGCCGGCCTATGCTGGGCGTTTACGGGCGTTGATCCGCCAAAATCCTCAGGTTGCCGCTGTCCTGAGTGGCCATTTGCACATGCCCAAGGTTCATGTCACCGATGGCACGGCTTACCTGACAGCACCAGGCTTAATCGGCCCTGTATCGGCATTTCGGGTCTTGGAATTTCGTGAGACACAGCTGCGCTACAGTTGGCAGCCAGTCGCACCGCTGCGGGCCGCTTGGCAGGTGACAATGCTGGGTTACAAGAGCGATCGCGAGGGCTGTTTATCGTTGCCTCAGCCAGTTATCAGCTGTAGCGTTTAGGGCAGCCAATCGTCATCAAGAGCTTGTTCGAGACTGAATGCAGGTCGTTCAGGAATCAGATGAGGATCGAGACCGCTGGCATTGAGAAAGAGCTTGCGGCCTTTGTGATACTGTTGCGGGAAGATTTCCGCCACATAAGGCTTTAGGCTTGGACTATCAGCCAGAATCAGTTCAAGCTCTGTCCGAAAAGTACTGATTTCGCTCAGCCAACCGCGTGCGCAATAAGCTCTCTCTGCTTCCCAATACATCACCTTCAGCAGATGCTCACAGAGGCGAATTAGGTAGCTCGCCAGCGCGCGTCGATCACTTCGTCCCAAGCTGTCGATTTCCTCAATCAGGTTCTCAAGATCCAGGTCATGAAAATGGCCTGCCCGAAGCTGGGCCACCACTTGGGCAAGCCACTGCTGATAGTCGCGATCGTAAAGAGAGTCTGTTTTCGTTGTTAGATCGGTGGTCATTGCCGGTGCCTCCATAACCTAATAATAGAAACAACGTTTTGCTAGCTGTGTCGATGAAGCTCAACCGTCGCCAATTTACGGCCCTGGCCCTCGGTAGTGTGGCGGCGGCCTGTACACCGCGTCCAGCATCGGGGTTGGTCTTTTGGACGATGGGTAGAACTAAGGAAGTAATGAAGAGTTGTAGTGATGCAGGAAGAACCAGATAGCGCCAATGTGATTATCAAGGGATTTCGAGAAGGACAAAGCTTTGCGAGCTAAACGAGCAACCCGTTGTCTTAAGGTGTTGTTGAAGCGTTCAACATAGTTAGTCTTGCCCGTCCCCTTACCAATCGCTTGGTGCCGTTTAGTGGGTAGAACTGCGGCACGTCAGCTCTGGGTGTCTTTGCCACCTGTCTAGCGTCAGTGTGCGGTGGCCTACACCGATCTGCGATGTCAGGCCCTCTGATGTCAAGATAGAGAGGCCGTCTTCTCAGGCCCATGAAGATCTTTCTCTCTGCCAAGCTTCACAAAGCGACCGTCACCGAAGCGAATTTGCACTACACCGGCTCAATTACGATTGACCAAGTCTTAATGCAGGCTGTCGGCATCGAAGCCTATGAGAAGGTGCTGGTCGTCGACAATACCAACGGCAATCGCCTCGAAACCTATGCCATTGTTGGTGAGCCAGGCTCGGGCGTAATTTGTATGAATGGTGCTGCCGCTCACTTGATCGGCGTCGGTGATGAGATTACGATCATGGCCTTTCAGGTCTGCGAACAGCCGCCCACACCGCGTATGGTGCTACTCGATGCCGCCAATCGTCCTTTAACCCAGCTTAGCCATGCCCGTTCTTAGCGATTACCTCCAAACCGAACTGAGCGCCACCCTCCAACGTGCCTGCGCCGCTCAAACCCTGGGGGCTCTGAGCGATCCGGCTCAACTGCCTGAGGTCAAAATTACTGTCCCCAACGACATCAGCCACGGCGACTATGCCAGCCCGGTCGCCTTGGGTATGGCCAAGCTCTGCAAACTCGCCCCCGCCAAGATTGCCGCCGCCATTCAGGCCGAATGGCAGCACGACACGATAAGCCTGAGTGTTGCGGGGCCGGGCTATCTCAACTTCAGCCTCAGTGCGACTTTTTTAAGGCAGGCGCTCGAAGACCTCTTTGCCCAAGGCAATACTTACGGTCAGACAAGCACCCAAACACCCGAGCATGTTTTGTTGGAGTATGTGTCGGCAAATCCGACAGGGCCATTGCATGTGGGCCATGGGCGCTGGGCGGCGATTGGTTCAACCTTGGCCAACCTCTTGCGCTGGAATGGTCACAGCGTCGATCGCGAGTACTACATCAACGATGCGGGCAACCAGATGCAGCTTCTGGGCAAGTCGTTGCAGGTACGCTACCAACAGCTTCAGGGCGAAGCCGTCGAGCTGCCTGAGGATTGCTATCGGGGTGAGTATCTCAAAGAGATGGCCGCTAGCCTTGATCCGAACGATCAAGCGGTTGAGAGTGTCGCCGCCCTCACAGATTTTGCCTACGGCGCGATCTTGGCTCAACAGCAAGATACGCTGGTGCAGTTTCGTACCGTCTTCGAGCGTTGGTACAGCGAGCGGGTGCTGCATACGCCCGACCCAGCCACGGGTTTGAGCGCCATTGATCAGACCCTGCAGGAATTAGAAGCAAATGGTTTTCTGTATAAGGCTATTGCCGCACATCAAAATGAAGTTACCGTTGATCAAAGAAAAATCTTAGATCAAGAGGCCTTCGTAAATAGTGAGGCAACCTTTTTTAGGTCTGCCGATTGGGGTGATGATAAAGACCGCGTTGTAATTAGGTACGATGGCAACCGCACATACTTAGCCGCCGATATTGCCTACCACCGCGATAAGTTGCGGCGTGGCTACGACCGTCTGATCAATATCTGGGGTGCCGATCACCACGGTTATATTGC
>CAZAGN010000053.1:0-2772 GCA_964484905.1 uncultured bacterium
GGTAGCCCTGGAGACGATCGCGAAGAACGGGCGGCACCACAATACCCGCCGTCTCAGCCGCCGCAATCGCCCGCGCCGCATAGGCCGAGACAAAGGGCTGCGTATAATCGCCACTGTCGGCCCACGGTCGGAAGCCACCGTTAGCGGCTTGGAGGGCTTGCAAATCGGTGATTGCCCGACTGGCTTCGGTCGCGACATCAAACATCGGTGCCAAATCGGGATAGCGCTGTTGCAGGCGCTGAATTTCGGCGGCAATCAAGAGGCGACTGGCGGCAGGCTCAAGCAGAGGCAACCGATCGCGACGACTGAGGCGCGCCAAGCGTTCGCCCAGGGTCGGTACGATTTGATCCGCCAGTTGAATCTCCAGGCTTTCTTGGATAACATCGCCGCCGAACTGCAACGGCAGGGTCATCGGCGCCAGGCCGGCACTGATCACCTGCTCGGGGTTTACAAGCGGCAAAACATCGAGGGGCAGGCTGAAGGCGTCTTGATGATCGCCCTGATCGAGGCTGAGGCTGAAGGTGCTTTGACCGACTTGGCTCGCGATCGCGAACTGGCGTACAGCCTCGGTGGTGCTGGGTACGGGGCGGCGCTCGCTGATCTCACGGCTGAGGTTACCCTCGGCATCACTGAATTGGACTAGGCCAGGCTCAAGGCTGGCGGTGAGCTCGAGATCGCCACTCAGTTGAGCGGTGTTGGTAATGCTGGCGCCGACGGCAAACAGATCACCCACGCGGGCAAAGCGGGGCAACAACGGGTTGGCTAGCAAGGGCAAGCTGGTTTGGAAGGTTGCTTCGGCTTGACCAAACTGCTGGGCTTGGGTTGTCGCGATCGCCATTACCCGCCAGGTCGTCAGATCATCCGGTAACGGGAAGGTCACCGTAGTTTCACCGCTGGCATCAACGGCGACACGGGCATCGTAGTAAGCCAGGGGCTGAAAATCGCGCCGGGTCCGAGTATTAGCGGCCGCAGCGCCCAAACCACCGCCATAGCCCCAACCCTTTTCAAGGCTCTCGGCGGCAAAGGGAGCCAAGACGACATCACCCAGATTGCTACTAAAGCGGGTCGGGACAGGCCGGTTGGCAAAGACAGCTTCTAGCGGGTCGGGGGGGCGGTAGCCATTGAGTTGCAAAATCGCATCATTCACGACCATCAGCGTTACCTGACCGGCGACGGGCTGATCTTGGCTATCCCGCAGGCTGATCGTCAGGCTCTGCTCTGCGCCGGGTGCCAGGCTGGCTTCGTTGGGCGTCAGCGTCACGGCGAGGCGCTGCTCGCTGGGGTCAACCCGCAGATCAACCAGGCCAATTTGCTGCAACATCTCAAGGCGTTCGTTTTCGACTCCGACCTGGAGCGGTTGACCTTGGCGGGTCAGCACGACCTGAATCGCTGCATTGGGCAGCATTTCGGGGGTGACGCTGAACTGCACTTGAGGGCCACTGCCTAGCACAGTTTGGGTTTGCTCGAGCAGCACCCGATCGCGAATCACCGAGAGCACCAGCTCGGCTTGGGCATAGGGCGACGGCACTAGCACCGTAACCGTATCACCGACCTGATAGCGTTCCTGATCAAGATGGAGCTCGAGATAATCGTTACGATTCGACCAGTTGGCAACATCGGCTCCCGCTACCCACACACGGCTATGGCTGACATGGTCGCGATCGTTGGTGCGGTAGGCCACCAGGCGATAGCTACCGGCGCTCGGCGGTGTCAGATTGACGCTTTGGGGTTGAAGACCCGAGCGCACTTGAGCGGTGGCAACGCTTTCGTAGCTCACCTGGGTTTCATCGATGACGCTACCGGCGCGCACTTCGTTGACGCGGTTGTAGGTGATGGCTTCGAGCTCGACGGTAACGGCTTGGTTCGCGATCGCGACGCCCGCAGCATCTGTGACCACCACCTCAACCGCCAGCGGCTCAGCCGCCTGAGCCACATAGTTATGCTTCAGGCCGACTGGCTGCGCACTGGGCAGCACGACAAAGCTGCGGCTGGCCGTAATGCTCTGGTTCGAGACATCGCGTACCTGGGCATCCAGGCGATAGTCCAGGGCGTAGGGTAGTTTATCATCTAGCTCAAAACGCAGTTCGGCAGCCCCTTCAGCATTCAATTGGTCGCTCGTTTGCAAAACCTCAAAGCTCAGATCCGGACGCTCCTCCGGCCAGTCCCATTGGGGGCCAAAGCGAAACTCTGGCCAAGCCTCGGGCTGAAACTCGGTCGGTCGCCGGGTCAAAAAGTAATTAATGGGCGCATCACTGACAGGTGCGCCAAAGAGATAGCGGCTTTGGGCTTGGGCTGTGAGGCGATCACCCGCGACAGCCGCCGTTGTCGGTAGTTCTAGCTCGACCTGGAAATTCGGCGGGCGAAAATCAGCCACCTCCAGATCAGCATACAAACGCCGCTCGTCGTGGCGGGCTTCCAGAAAATACTGCCCCAGACTGCTCACCGGCATCTCAAAACTGAGGACACCGTAGGCATCCGTACGCCGCTCACCCAGGCTTTGCTCTTCGCCTTGGGCATCTCGCACCGTAATCGTGTAGAGTGCATCGGCATCAGCCACCAATTCACCTTCAACCAGGCCATAGGCTAAACCGGTCCAGTGAGCTGTTTCACCAGGTTGATAAAGCTGCCGATCGGAGAAGAGAGCTCCCAGCGCAGGCTCAGTTTGCCAGTCGGCAAAAATGCCGTAACTGTAAGCGCCGCTGTAGCTTTGGGTCCGCACAAACGACCAATCATCCGCCTCCCGCGCCACCGCCAAAATTTCGGGGGGCTGAT
>CAZAGN010000053.1:2872-18083 GCA_964484905.1 uncultured bacterium
ACAAACGACCAATCATCCGCCTCCCGCGCCACCGCCAAAATTTCGGGGGGCTGATTGACATCGGGCTGGCAGCGCTGCAGTTGGCGGCGCTCAAAGCGGACAACACCATTGGCATCAGTTTCACCTGCGGCACACACCTCACCGTCCCCGGCTTCAGGGTCGCGATACAGCGCCGAACGATAGAGCTCCACGCGCACATTGGCCACTGGCTGACCATCATCGAGGTGGTGTACCCGCACCAGGCCGCCGGTCGGGAACCACTGCGCAAACAAACCCAAATTAGTCTGCAACACCAGGCCATAAAACTCACGCTCGGCCCACTGCCGTTCGTTATTAAAGTCGGTGTATTGATACAGTTGCGCCTTCACACCATAGGCTGTCACACCCGTACCCGGCAGGGGCACCTCGGTGGTGAGGGCTTCATTCCGTTCCGATTCCAGGGGTGTCAGAGGCCAACTTTCAGGCTCGGGCAGCAGATCGCCCGGCTGGTTATTGGGGTAGGCACCCTCACGGAAGACCAAATCGCGGGGTTCGAGGGGGCGACGGGCAAAGCGGTAGCCTGCGGGCAAATTCAGGCTATTGATATTGAGGCTGACATCTAAGCCCTGCGGAAAAATATGCAAGCCCTCGGGCAGCCACAGATCGGGTGCCAGATCGGCGGTGTTGAAGCGAACGGTCTCAGCTTGGCTGAGCTGCTGATCAAAAATATCCCGCAGCTCTGTGCCTAGGGTCAGGCTGTAGTTGGTTTGAGGCTCAAGGGCCCAAGGATTAATTTCGACTTGGCTAGCCGCTGTGTCATAAAGCCGAAATAGAGGCACATCGGCTTTGGGCGGCGGATCGAGGCGGAGGGCTTGGCTGAGGGAGTTGGCAGTAACGCTGTTGTTAAAGCGCAGCAGGGGGGCGCCATTGCTAAAGCGACCCTGAGCCGACCAACCATCGGGCTCGCCGTAGCGTTCGAGCGCCCGTAGCGCCAGGGGCTGATAGGTGCTGAGGTTGCGTTGCAGGGTTTGGCCAGGCAGATTCCCAACTGCGGGTACTGGGTTAATTTCCAAGCTATAGCGCTGATTGGCCGCGAGGTCAGGCTTAATGATGTAGCGCAGGGGGTCGTCAGCCACGGCCACAAGCCGCACCGACTTACTCGCTCCCGAGTCACTATCGACCACACGCACTTGAGTGGTTTCCAAATCCAACGCCGCATTTGTTTGCAGCGGGATCTCGGGCCGGAGCGGCAGATCGGCCAGCTCGCCCTCCTGCAGTTGCAGCGTCAGATCGGGGGTTTCAAAACTCCAGACCAGATCTTCGGTAAGGGTGTTGCCGAGGGTATCGCTGAGGCCCGCTTTGAGACGGATTTGGGCCCGGGTCGCGATCGGCAGGGCTTGATCAGCCTGAAAGGCGATCATTTGGGGCGTCAAAATGCGAAACTGCCCCGGCAAAGCAGGTGTCAGCTCAAAAAATTCGAGGAGGCTGGCGGCGGCTGGCGCATCCAGCTGCGTGAGTGGAATGACCGGATCACGAAACTGAATCCGAATCTGGGCTTCGGGCTGAGTGCTGCCTAGGGGGCTAACTGCCGTAATCCAATCGGGAATTCGAGGCGGGCTGAGCGATTCGACAGCAGCCAATGGCGTGATCACAGGCGTGGGGGATAGCGTGGCTTCGCTCAGGGGTTGCTCCTGCTGGCAGGCCGCCACCAAACCGATACATAAACTCAGACAGCCGAGAAAAATCAGCAGGCTTTGGATAAATCGCTGGCGTCTCATAGGCGTCTCAACCGTCCACGCCTACTGTAATCTGTTGGCTCGCAAACCTAACGCCCTAGTTCGCGATCGGTAACAGAGATGGCAATTTACGTACCGTATTTGGCCTAGACTGCACTCTGTTTTGCGTTTTGTTTACGGATTGTAAATCCGATGGCATTTATTCGGGATTGCCTGAATCCTCAGTTTGCCTCAACAGCGGTGCGGGTAGCGCTGGTGGTGGGTTCACTCCTGTTTGTGATTAATCATGGTGCCGCCGTCGCCAGTGGTCGCATGAGTCGCGATCGGTGGCTGGCGGTTTTGTTGACCTACACAGTGCCCTATATGGTCAATGTTCACGGTCAAGCCTCAACGGCACGGCGTTTGCAAGGTTCTGCGGCCGCTCCTATGCCCGATGATTAATGTCTGCCTGGCCACAACAACAGTCGTTATGAACAACAGTAGTTATGTGCCGCTAGTACACATAAACACCACCGGTATCATCAATAGTAATAACACGATCACCGGCAAAGCTATCAAACTCGATACTGACCTCCACCCGCAGGGTATTACCTGACTCTTCACTCAGGACAAAATTCAAAGGAATTTCACTGAAGGGTGGCTCGCTAAGGGTGCTGATATTAATCGACTCTGGTAGGGCGGTATCGAGCAGCACCACAGCCGACTCGGTAGGCTGTAATTGGGGCAAGGGTGCGCGAGTACTGAAGGAGTCGAACTCGATGGTGGCACCAGAATTATTCACAATCAATACGCGTACGGTCTGGCCGGGCTCTACTCGCGCTAGGGGCTGCCACGGCCCCGGCTGAAAGGTATCTTGGGCCCAAGCAACATTTGAGACAACGCTAGGCAAAGCAAACATGCCTACGGCTACCAAGGTCGCAAAACCACTTCGCATAGCATCCTCGTGCTGCATTCCGCCCCTAAGCGTAGCCTGTACAGAGGGTTTCGCAAAGCCTTGAGTGTTGTTATCTACATCAATGCCAGCGCAATCAATGCCAGCGCAACCGTTTGGTTCGCCTAAGCGTATTTGACTAGGTTGAGACGGGTCTGGCAAAAGGTGCAAAAGATCCTAATTGATGTCGCTGCGGCTCAGACACTATGCTTAGACCCATGCACCTGGATATGCCCCGCGTCTACCCACCTATGTTGCTTACCTGAGGTTTAGTCATGACACGATCTCGCCGTAGCACCATCCGCTGGATAGCCGGTATGGGTGCGGGTACGCTAGCGCAGTCTTTTTGGCTACCGCAACCCAGTCAAGCACAATCGCGCCGGTTGGTGGGGCATTTTTCCAGTAATTCACCTGGTGGCGATCTTCCGGCTGACTGGGAGAAGCAAACCTTTCAGAGCATTCCTAACCATACCGAATACACACTAGTCGAAGACTCGGGCTTGGTGGTTGTGCGGGCGACCAGTGAGGCGGCGTCGTCTGGGCTGACCCGGCGAACAACAATCGATCTCAATGAATTTCCGATGCTGCAATGGCGTTGGAAGGTGACTGATCCGGTGGAGCAGAGTGATCTTCGCGATCGCGATGGGGATGCCTGTTCGGCCCGTGTCTATGTCACCTTTGGTCAAACGCTGTTCTCAACCCGCGCCATCAACTATGTCTGGACAGCGAACATTCCCACAGGCGAACTGATTACCAGCCCCATTACCGACCGTGTACGGTTGTATGTGCAGCAAAACGAATCTTCACCCCTAGATGAATGGATTACCGAAGAACGCAACGTATTGGCTGATTTTCGTGAAGCCTTTGGTGGCGATCCGCCGCCCATTTCTGGTGTTGCGATCCTTACAGATGGCTATCGTACGGGCGAGCGAGCCGAAGCTTTTTACGGTGATATCGCCTTTCTGGCTGTTTAGCTTGTCCGGCTGTCTAGTTTGCCTGAATGCTTCGCACCACTGCTTCAGGCAATGCCTTTGTGAGCTGGGTGCAAAATGGGTGCCGATCGCGAGGGTCAGCACCTGTTGCTCGTAACTCGAAAGTCGATCACCCATAAGCAGCCTATCTGTCTGGCAAAATGCTGAGTTGGTTAGACCCAGCGTTGTCTACTAAGTTGTCTGCTAAGCCGCGCTACGCCTTGACCTGCACCCCTTTCCAAAAGGCAATGTAGCCCTTGATGTTCTTGGCGGCGTCCTTGGCTTCGGGATAGTACCAGGCGGCATCGGTGTTAGTTTGACCATTCACTACCAGACTGTAGTAACTAGCGACACCTTTCCAGCCACAGGTGGTGTGGGTGTTGCTGGGCTGGAAATACTCTGATTTGATGCTGTCGGGCGGAAAGTAGTAGTTATTTTCGACCCTTTCACACTGATCGCTTTCGGCAACAACGGTACCGTTCCAAATCGCTTGCGGCATAGGAGCTCTCTGAGTCTTTAGCATTAACGCTATCATGCGCACCTGAGGCTGTGTGGCTTCTCGCTATTCTAAGCAGGGGTATCGAAAACGTAATATGCAGCGGCTCGCTCTCCTGGTTGCTTTGACAATAATGCTGCCGGCCTGTCAACCCGCCGTGACGGTCGAAGAATCGACTGCCGTGCCCGTTATTGTGCGCAGCGGCGTTGTCGCCCTCGGTCGGGTCGAACCCCAAGGTGAAGTGATTAGTGTCAGTGGCCCCGCCGGACAGCGCCTTGCCCAGCTCGATGTGCAAGTGGGTGAGCGGGTCGAAGCGAATCAGGTGTTGGGTATTCTCGATAGCTATGCCGAGCGTTTGGCTGAGCGAGATCTGGCTGTGCAGCAGTTGGCCGAAGCGGAAGTTCGTTTGCAAGCGGAAATCGGGGCTGCCCAGGCTGATATTGCCGTATCGCGATCGCGACTGGCGCAGGCCGAACAACCGCGTGCCTTTGAAATTACCGCCCAAGAGGCCACGATCCGGCGACTAGATGCCGAACTTACTCAGGCCCAGACTGACCTCGAGCGCCTCCAGCAACTGGCCCGTGACGGGGCGATTTCACAACAAAACCTCGAAACGCAGCAATCGCTGGTGCAGCAGCTTGAAGCACAACGCCAAAATGCCCAAGAACAACTCGAACAACTCGGCAGTAGCCGCAGCACCGACATTGCCACAGCCCAGGCCCAAGTGCAGGCCGCTGAGGCGAATTTAGCCCGGGCGCGTACCCAAGTGGGGCTTGATTCAGCTCGGGCGCAGGTCGATCTGGCCGAAGCCCGCCTGGCCAACACCCTGATCACCGTGCCTCAGGCCGGTCAAATTCTCCGGATTGTTGCCCGCCCCGGTGAGGCGATTAGCCAAAGCAACCCGACCATTCTGGAGTTGGGTGATACTGACCAAATGATGGTGGTGGCAGAGGTCTACGAGTCGGATATTGGTCTGGTGCAGTTGGGGCAACAAGCCGAAATTACGAGCCGCAACGGTGCCTTTGATGAAACCCTTACGGGCGAAGTGACCGAGATTGGCTACCAAATTTTTAAGAACAATATTCTCGATGATGATCCGGCGGCGAATGCGGATGCGCGGGTGGTTGAGGTCAAGATTCGACTTGATCAGGGGCAGACTGTTGCGACCCTGACCAACCTCCAAGTTGATGCCCGCATTCTTTTGGATAATCCCCCCAATGCGGCGGCGACAGCGGGGGGTACCGAGTAGGCGATGCGAACACCGATTGCTTGGCTGAATTTAGTCCACGAGAAAACGCGCCTCTTGGTCGCGATCGCCGGTGTTGCCTTTGCGGTGGTCTTGATTTTTATGAATCTTGGCTTTTTGGGTGCCCTCGCTCGCACGGCGGCCTTGGTCTACGACTCCATCAATGCCGACATTTTCTTGGTCTCACCCCGTACCCTTGAGATTACAACAACGGTTCCGTTTCCCCGTGAGCGCCTCGCCCAAGCTCAAGGCGTTGCCGGAGTGGTTCGGGGGATGCCCCTCTATTTGGGCTATGTGCAGTGGCGGAATCCCGAGACCCGCATTAATCGCCCCGCTTTTGTCTATGCCTACAACCCCAACGATCCGGTGTTTCTGCAAGCGGAGTTGAATCAACCCGAGCTGATCGCCGCGATGAAGCAGCCGAATACCGTTCTGTTTGATCGGCTGGCACGGCCTGAATTTGGTGAAATTGAGGTGGGTACAGTCACCGAGGTATCGCGGCGCCAAATGAGCGTGGTGGGTATGTATAACCTCGGGGGTGGCTTTGCCGCTGATGGTACGGCCCTGATGAGTGATGGTAATTTTCGGCGGGTCTTTGATCCGCGCCCCCTGACTCAGATTGATGTGGGTCTGCTGCAACTGGCCCCCGGTTACGATCCGGTGCTGGTGGCGCAACAGCTCCAGCAGCTTTTACCACCGGATGTGCTGGTTCTGACCAAAGCGGAGATCACCGCTCGCGATCGCGACTTTTGGCTCAACACCACCTCCACGGGTTTTATCTTCGGCCTAGGCGTCACTGTCTCCTTTGTTGTTGGCACCGTCATCGTCTATCAAATCCTCTACACCGAAATCAACAGCCACCTCAAGGAATACGCCACCCTCAAAGCAATTGGCTACCGCAGCCCCTTTCTATTTGGTGTCGTCATCCAAGAAGCGGTGCTCTTGGCCGTCATGGGCTATATTCCCGGTTTTGCCCTGGCGGTGGGCTTGTACGAACTAACCCTCAATGCCACGAGCGGTACGTTGCCCGTCGCCATGGAGCTGCCGCGGGCGGTCTTTGTCTTTATTTTGGCTGTCAGTATGTGTACGCTCTCGGGTTTGCTCTCGGTGCAACGAGTCATTGCCGCTGATCCGGCGGAGGTGTTCTGATGCCGCGCATTCCCTTGGCTTGGTACAACCTCGTTGCCGAGCGGCGGCGCTTGCTCACCTCTTTGGCCGGTGTCACCTTTGCCGTCATCTTAATGTTCATGTTTCAGGGCTTTCAGAATGCCCTCTTTGATAGCCAAATTCAACTCCTGAAGCTGCTTAACGCCGATATTGTGATGGTGAACCGCCTGAAATCGAATATGTTTGTGCCCGCGCAGTTCGCCCGCAATCGCCTGTTTCAGGCTCAAAGTTTTGCCGGTGTTGAAGCGGCCTCGGCGCTTTACATCACCAATGGCAACTGGAAGAATCCCGAAACGCGCGAAACCCGACCGCTACGTGTTTTGGCTTTTAACCTCAACGATCCGGTACTGCCCCTACCTGAGGTCTTAGCCTCGCGATCGCGACTGCAGCAACCCTGGACCGTCTTGATCGATAGCAAAGCCCGACCCGAGATTGGCGATAAATCGGTGGGCGTCATCACCGAGCTGGCCGATCAGCATGTCGAAATTATTGGCCAGTTTAGCCTGGGCACCGATTTCGCCTCGGGTAATGGCAACCTGATCATGAGCGATCAAAACTTCGTCCGTTATTTTGCCAACCTCGGCCCCGAAGATGACAGCCGCGCCCTCAATACCGTCGATATTGGCCTAATCCGCCTGGCACCTGACACCGATGTCGAGGCTATGGTCGAAACCCTGCGCCAGAATTTACCCGCCGATGTCTTGATTCTGAGCCAGCCCGATTTTGCCCAGCGCGAACGCCTCTATTGGCAAGACAACACCAATATTGGCTTTGTCTTTACGCTACTGACGGCGATGGGCTTTGCCGTCGGCATTATCCTCGTCTACCAAATCCTCTACACCGATGTCGCCGACCACTGGGCCGAATATGCCACCCTCAAAGCAATCGGCTATACCAACACCTATTTACTGGGGGTAGTGCTCCAGGCTGCCGTCATTCTCTCGCTCCTAGGCTTCTTACCCGGACTCGCCATCAGTTTCTATCTCTACGACCTGACTGCAACCACCACCGGACTGCTGATGCAACTGACCCTGCCACGGGTGCTCAGTCTTTGGCTGGCGACGATCGCGATGTGTCTGATCTCCGGCACAATTGCTGTGCGCAAAGTGCAAGCCACCGACCCCGCCGAGGTCTTTGGCTAAGCCAGGCGGCTCTGCTTCAGGGCTTCCCGCAAACCAGCCTGGATCTGCTCGCGCCGGATCGCGATCGGCTGAATGGGTTGCTGCCGAAGAATGCTCGTACCGGCCTCAGGCTGATCAAAAAATGCCAGGTGCGCTGCTTGCCCCAGGCTCCGCCAAAGCAAAGGCAGACTATCAAGGCGGCGACAGCTCACCTCCAACCGACTAGCGACCACCTCTGCCGCTGCGGTGTGGGCAAATCCGACAAGATAGACACTGCGATTCGACAGCGTTAGGGGCAGCCAGCGATCCTGAGCTTCGAGGATTACATAGCTAGGCTGGAGCTGGCTGGCAAGGTGAGCCAAAAACTGCAACGTCGCCTCAAGGGCTGCATCAGGGATAGCTTTTGCCTGCTGGAGCTGTTGCCGCAACTGCTGCACCTGAGCATCCAGGGGAACCTGGGGAGGGAGATCGTTTGACAGCACGCTAAATCTATGGTGATAATAGGATCCACAGCTAAGGGGCTGTAGTTCAATTGGTTAGAGCACCGCCCTGTCACGGCGGAAGTTGCGGGTTCGAGCCCCGTCGGCCCCGTATAGTTTAGCAAACTGCTTATAGTCTAGTGGGCTAACGTCAAATACTTAAAGGTTAGTTTTAGGTATAGCTACCCGAGGTAACCTTACGGCGCTCTCTCAGATTGTCCCACTAGGACTGAGAGATCGTCTGTTGCGATGGGTTTCTGGCGCTGGTTTGGGCTTTTTTTGCGGGCAGCCAGTCAACAATTAGCCTCCCTCGCGCAGCGGCGATATGGTCATGCTTATTCACGTCAACCCAAACAAGACTCGCCCTCTAGAGCTACAGTCCTGGGCCAGCCCATGATCACGCTTCAGCCAGCCACTGACGATAGAGCGCCTGCTGCGTAGGGCTAGTTTGTGGCAAAGGTTCGATGCGGTAGCTACTCATGGGCGGCTCGGTGAGGGTGACCCAGCATTCTCGGAGTTGATCACGCTGAAAAACATGCACCTGCAGGCGATCTCCGGGGCGAAAATCTTGCAGGCGTTTGTCAAGCTGGGCAGCGGTGACGCGGATACCGTTGATCGCGACAAGTTCATCCTGGGCCCAAATCCCTGCTTGCTGCGCCGGTGAGCCCATATCGACGGCACTGAGGCTGCTACCTTTGCTCCAGCGCACGCCGAAGTAGGGGGTTGTGGCCGCAATCGGCACAAGGTGCAGACCAACGGCATTGAGGCTGGCGTTGTAATCGAGTTCGGCGGTGCCTGTGATGGTGCGCTCGTAAAAGTCGCTGAGATCGCTGGTGGCAGCGGCTTCGCAGAGTTGCCAGAGTTCAGTATCGCTGTAGCCACTGTCCTGATAGCCAAACCAGAGTTTTTGGAGGACGGTATCGAGGCTGTTTTGACCGCCTGATCGCGATCGAATCTCCAGATCAAGCAATGCTGCGACGATTTCCCCTTTCAGGTAATACGAGACCTGGCTATTGTGGCTGTTTTCGTGGGGGCGATAGAGCTTAATCCACGTCTCGAAGCTCGAATCAGCCAGCGATTGAACCAGACGACCGGGCACCTGCTGCAATTTGGTAATCCGATCTGCCAAGAGCTTGAGGTAGGTTGCACTATCCATCAGCCCCGCCCGTCGCAAAATCAGGGTGTCGTAATAGCTCGTCACCCCTTCACAAAACCAGAGACTGGTGAAGTAGCGCTCACAGCTGTAGTCGTAGGGCACCAAAGCACGGGGCCGGATGCGCTTTACATTCCAGAGATGGAAAAATTCGTGGGCAACCAGCGACAGAAAACGGCTGTAACGCTCTGGGTCACGAAAATCAAAGCGAGGATAGGCCAGTGTGGTCGAGTTCATGTGCTCAAGGCCGCCGCCCCCCTCGCTGAGCAGGTGCAGGATAAACAGATAGTGATCGTAGGGCAGCCCGCCAAAGATCGTGGCTTCGGTTTCGATAATGCGACGGGTATCGGCAATAATCCGCGCTAGGTCGTGGTTACCTTCGCCCCAAACAACAAAACTGTGGGACGTATCAAGCACCGCAAAATCGTGCCGGGTATGCAAACCCAACTCGAGGGGGCAATCGACAAGTTCGTCGTAATCTTGGGCAAGGTAGGTCGGTAGTGAGGTTAGGGCTGTGGTTGCTGGCTCTAGGGCGGTCGCAATCTGCCAGCCTGCGGGTAGCAGCAAACTCAGGTAATGCGGTTCAGCGGTATGGCCCTGCCAATACAAACAGGCCGCCGCTGGGGTGATGTAGGCATGAGTGGCATCAACATGATTGGTACGTACCGACAGTTCGTAGGCATAGAGGCGGTAATGCACCCGAATCGGCTCAGGACTGGCAGCGATGTGCCAGGTGGCTTTGTCGAGGCGCGACCAGGCAAGGGGCTGATCTTGGGCATCTGTCACGCTAAACTCTTGCAGATGGCGGGCATACTCACGCACAAGATAACTACCAGGCGTCCAGACAGGTAAAGCCAGGCAGTAGGGTTCGCTGGAGGCGGGTAGGCGCAGCTCGATGTCGATGAGGTGAGTGGTCGGATCGCTTAGCCGTAGCCAGTAGTGCATGGATGAAGATCAGTTTTGGTTGTTTTCAGGATAGTGCAAAGCTCGCAAGGGTCTTCGACCGGCCACAGGCCATCGCGACTACGGGCTCATTTGGTTTACGAGCTCACGTTGGGCTGTTTATGCCGCCGCCACCAGGCTGATCCGGCCACCAGCAGACCAATGAGCGCCAAGGCAGCAACGACGGGTAACACCTCGCCGGTTTGTACGGCATTGAGGCCAGAACTGCCCAAGAGGACAAAGGGGAAGATTCCGGGTACCGTACCCAAAAATGTCCCGGTCAGATAGCCCCGCCAGCTCAGGCGGGTTAGCCCTGCCGCAAAATTGACAAGGCCGTAGGGCAAGAGGGGCAGGAGCCGCACCGCAAAAATATAAAAACCACCATCACGGGCTAGCTCTTGATCGAGACTTTGCCATTTGCCATGAAACTTTTGCTGGAGCCACTGCCGCGCCAGTGAACGACTGAGACCAAAGGCAATGGCAGCGGCTAGCATTGCCCCAATCGTTGTCCAAAGGGTGCCCTGCCAGAGGCCGAAGAGGGCGCCACCACTGAGGTTCAGGGGTGTACTGGGCAAAATGCACAGGGTCGCGATGATGTAAGCAAGCATATAAATGAGCGGTGCCCAAAAGCCAAGGGCGGCTAGTTGAGCTTGCAACTCGGCCACATCCACGCCACCCAACCAATAGAAGCCGGCAACTGTCAGGGCAATACAGACCAAAATCAGGGGCAGGGCACGTTTTGAAAGCATGGTGAAACCTTGGGGTAGCGGCTGTGTATTACAGGTGCTTGAGGGCAGCCAAGTCAGGTGGATTGGCGCGTAGCGCCGTTAAGCAGTTCAGCGCATCGGTGGCTTTGGCAACGGTTGTCGGCGCGAGTAGGTACCCCGCAAGGCGCGTATCCTGTTCGGCATAGGCCAGACCAATGTGATAGAGATTGCTCAGGGCGGCGTGGCTGCGAATGAGCGTCTCTAGGATCGCTTGCCGCTCGGGTGTTAGCCATTGGGCGTGGTAGTCATCACCCTTGGTAAGGCGGACATAGCTATTGGCCTCGTACTGCTGCGGCGAAAGTTTGAGACCACTGACAGCGATGCCGTAGGCCCAAAACTGCGGCTGCCAAGCGGCCAGGGGTGCGTAGTGATCGAGGCTAGAACTCAAAAAATTGTGCTTGATCTGCACTTGAGGCGCGCTGAGACTTTGGCCACAGGTGGCGTAGATGGCGGGGTGCTTGAGGCCCGATAGCCCAACGCCTAGGCCCTGAGCCTGAAGCCAGGTGAGGCTGCTCGCGATCGCGACCCCATCAGCGCGGTTATCCCAATGCAGCATCAGCGTCGCGAGGTTGCTGCCCAGCCCCAGACGCAGATACTGCAATTCTTGGGCCAAGAACTCAGGATTGAGATTATGCTCCGGTGATTTTTGGTTGCTGAGGCTGCCGATTTTACAAATGATCTGGAGATCGCTCACCTCGCGATCGCGACACCAGGCCGCCAAGATCTTGACACTGCGGCGAAAATCAGCCGAATTGCCATTGATGGGATAGTTCATCGCCGTATCAACCCAGCGATAACCCGCCGCGTAGAAGTAATCCAGAATTTCAAAAGCGGTCGTCTGATCAACCGACCAGCCCCACATCGCCGTGCCCAACCCTATCTGCTTTATGTTTTCTGGCGCAGTCTGATTCATGATCTAACCCTGCCGCTGCGCCAAGATCATCCGCTTACGCCGACGCAGCACCTGCATAGCGGCCAAATACTCCCGCGTCAACTTGCCGATTTTTGCTTTGCTGTTAGGGTCATCGGTCCACTTCACCGGCAACTCGTACAACCCCAGGTCCAGCCACTCCGCAATCACCACGAGCTCACTACAAAAAAACCAGCCATCGCTCTGGGCACCGTTTTCAAGCAATAGCGTCAAATAGCGGCGCTTGAGAAACTTAAAGCCACACATCCCGTCCGAAATGGTGACGCCGAGATAGGTTCTGAGAATGAAGTTAAACACCCGCGAGACAAACTCACGCAAAAGACTGCGACCAATCACTTGCGACTTAGGGTTTAGGCGCGTGCCATAGACCACTGCAATATCGGGACGTGTCAGCGCCGTCACCACTTCTGTTAAATGTTTGAGATCAGTTGCTAAATCTAAATCCATATAACCAATAAAGTCGGCGGTCGATTCGCCCCAAGCTGTCTTGAGTGCCAGCCCCACCCCCCGCTTTTCGAGACGAATGTACTTGATGGTGCCAGCGGTGGCAAGGCGACGGGCAATCTCTGGGGTGCTGTCCGTCGAGCCGTTGTCCGAGACAGTCAGCGTGATCGTAAATTGAGTTGCGAGGCCGCTACTTGTCAAGAAGTCTTGGATGATCCCGATTTGACGTTGGAGCGTATCTTCTTCGTTGAGAACTGGGACAACAATTTCGAGAGAGGCCATAGTTAATCCAGAACCTTGATAGGGAAAGTCACGTTAATCTAAGATATTGCGTCGTTCAACATCAATCATGACATTGCTGTGGCGTTCATTGGTCACCCAGTAGGGTTTTTGGCGGCTTTGCTCGCTAATGATCCGGTTCATATATTCACCAAAAAAGCTGAGAATAATAAACAGAAGCATAAATAAAAATGACATCAAAATCATAATCGACGTCCAACCCGTAGCAACATTGTCTTGAATAAGTTTGATGACAAAACTATAGGTTGCGGCAATTAACGTCACAAAACTACCTGTAAATCCTAAAAAACTCATCCAATGCAGAGGCTTAGTCGAATTAAAAATCAGTAGACTGATACTGTCTTGAATCGCCCTTTGGACAGTCTTGCGCGCTTTTTCGGGTTGATTGAGAGCATACACATGAATGTCAGTTTTGAGGCCACACTGCGACATGCGGACAAAAATCTGCTGGTGATAGCTCTGGATTTGCGTTACCGAATTAACTGCCGCCCGTGACAGGCAGCGGAGAGTGGTTGCATTTTGCGGAATCACATAGCCAATTTCTTTGAGGGTGCTTTTGACCAAAGGACGCACCAGACGATACCCAAGACTTTTCTGAATATTGGCGCCCACACCAACAATAATGTCGTAACCTGTCTGGCAGCGATCTAGGCTCGCTGTAATCGCCTCTAGGGGATCTTGGATCGGATCAAAAATCACCACATAATCGCCAATGGCACTCTCCAGACCCAAGGTGACGGCAATATCAAAATCAACTTCGTAGGATAATTCTAAAAAACGGACGCCAGCACATTCGTTTAGGACTTGATCAACTCGCGATCGTGAAAGAGCCAAGGGCTTACGTTCGATGATTAAAATCTCAAAATCTTGGAACTGTGCCTCCAGAAACACATCGAGGTTTTGAATGTCGGCTTCAAAGGTCTGACCCTGCTCAGGAATAATAACTAACGAGATAAAGGCTTCTCGTTTGGGTGTGGTGATTGGTGTGGGTTGGGTCAATGTCATGAATCAAGACCTCGGGCACGAATAGTATCAATTACATCGTAAATATTGTCAATTTTGCTGCCCAGAATGCAGTGATACCCTCGCAAGCCATAGTCCTGCTTAAACAAAATCGGTCGGCCATCATTGCCTTCGTTATGCAGCAGCACGGTTTTAATATCCCAAAGTGAGTCTCGATAATCGCACTCCACAATACTGGGCAAGTAGCGCTGTACATCTTGGCGCATCCGCCGCCAGGCACTGCGGTCGGGCTGCCGGTGGGCTGTCCGGTGTACTGTCGCCGCCGCATCTGTCCAGGCTACGTGGGGCGTGTAGCGCACATGGGTGAGGCTGTGGAGACCGCGCGCCGGAAAAGGCATCAGCGAAAAGAAGGGGCCACACATCAGGGTCAAGCCCACATGCTCCAGTGTCTCCGGGACTTGCATCAGGCAAATTTCTGTGAGTTCGTGCTTAAGCGGCAGTAGGGGCAAGCCTGATTGCGCATTGAGGCGGTTGATACCGGCATAAGTGCAGTTAAAGACCTGCTTAGCTTCAAGCGGTTGCTCGCCTGTCGGTGACTGAATTAAAACACTGAGGCCACTGGCAGCCTCAGTAATTTGCAGAACAGGCGTGTTGAGGGCCAGTGTCACGTTCGTCTGGCTTAGATGCTTGAGCATGGTGGCTTTGAGGCGGTCGCTATCAAAGGTATATTCCGGGGCGTGATAGACCGCCTCGACCAGGCTACGGCTGAGACGATCGCCCAGAAAACTGGGGTCAGCGACCAAGCTCGCGCCAATTCGCTGACAAAAACGCTCAAATTGGGCGGCGGTTACTTTGCTGAGGTGCTTACCAACCAGATAGTAGTTGCTAAATTCCGCCACAATACAATCGTGAAACTCGTGGCAAAACTTGGGGAACAGCACTCGCGATCGCAAGGCTGTGAGGGTATTGCGGGGATAGTGATAGCCGTTATGAACCCGCGCCTGATTGACATAGGATGCACGCTGCATCACATCGGCTTCGGCCTCGCAAACCAAGACTTGTTGCCCCAGTCGCGCTAGGTACTCGGCAATATACAGCCCATAAAAGCCGCCACCAATAATGACACTGTCGTACTGAAGACGCACCCGATGGCTGCCGCACACTACTACCGTATTCTAGGGAATTGTTGGCAGCACCAGAGGGCACCATGCTTACTACAGGGCAAGGTTGGCGCTTGGGCTATCGTCCCGAACAACGCCCGTACTGTGCGCTTGTGGGTGGCGCTGATTGGGCCTTTGAGCTTACCGAAGTCGAATGGCAAGATTTTTTGGCGGCTTCGCGATCGCTAGTGCAAGCTTGGGCGGTTGTCGCCCCCCACCTGATGCCCGAGGAGGAAACTACGCTCGAGCAGTTGGTTGGTTCAGTTCAGCTCAGTGCCGCAGGTCAGTCCCAGGCTTACAGCTTGTACCTTCAGATCACCTCGGGGCGAAGTTGTGAAGGCGCATGGCCCGCAGCCGTGGTTCCGGAGTTGCTGCAAACCCTTCTGAGCTGGCCAACTAGCTAAGTTCTGGGTCTACTGCCAGTA
>CAZAGN010000054.1:0-17023 GCA_964484905.1 uncultured bacterium
AACGCCGCAACCCCCTCGGCTTTTTACCCGGTCAAAGTGCCTTGCAGTCGCTGTTGTTTACCCTGCGCACCGATGGTCTCCCTCTCTGGCTGTATCGACCCTAATAAGCCAGACCGCTTCACCAAAGCCATTCAGCCAGCAGGTTGTGACATTCCGGGCAGCACCCAAGCAATCATGACACGGCCAGCACACTCAAAATCATCTGTCACCGTGCTCAGCGACAGTCATTACAATAAGCCCCATGGATAGTGAGTCCAGACAATAACGAAACACGTTTAGAGGTGGGATGCCTTCTAGATAGCCTTCTCGGACGCAAAAAGTGTCTCGGTAATTGGAGTTGACCATATGACAGCACATATGGTCGTTCCGAATAAGCGAGAGACATTTCTAGGAAGATGGAATCGCCCCGTATTCCAAAGTTCTCTGAGGTACGGAAGATTCAGACTGCCTTATCCTTAATGCAAACAGCCATAACACTTTGGGCATCAGCGTTGCCCCGCTCGTCGCCAGCCAGCCGCCTGCGCCTCTGCTTCGGAGCAAAACCAGCGCTCGCCTTGGCTCAGATCAATTATTGTGCGTTCGTACCAGGGGCTTGCCAGGGTGTGATAAATTCGCTCACCCTCACGGTTGATATTACCCTTGATGTCGCAAGTATTACTGGCAGTATTCGGGGGGTCTGACACTACTGTTTGTGTTTGTCCTTGAAGCTGCCCTGTAGTGGCAACGTCTGTACTAGCGACTTCCTGGCCGGTACGACGATAATCCCAAGGGGGCACGAACTCGCCAGCCCACAGGCCCTGTCCGGCCGCCGCTGCCACAGCTTCATCGTCAACATAGCGGTCACTGTACTGGCGGTAGGCAAGGGCATATCCTTGCTCAACGAGCCAAGCATTGAGGTTGATGCTGCCCAGAAAACACTCGCTCAGCACACGGTCATAGCGATCCAAGCCTCGATGATCGCAGCGCACGGTTGGATCGGTTTGGGTCGCAATCAGTGCGCGTAGGGCTTCCGTTGCTTCTTGACCGCACAGGTACGAGCTCCCGGCACGGCTACAGGTTTGATTACCCTCTGGTGCATCAATACCATAGAGCCGAATTACCGTAGTGCCGATCGCAATCGTGTCGGCATCGCGAATGTAGGGCACACCTTCAATCATCGTTTGGGCGGCTACATTCCCCCACACCCCAAAACTGAGCAGGCTGACCGCAACGAAGAACGCATAAGGCATAAAGCAGGTACGGAAAGAGGCCGAACAACTGTCAGCCATTATACGACATATGCAGTCAACATAGACAATTAGTGTTGACTTGGCCGCTCTAGTGCATGGCAAAGGCCACACGATTATGGGTAATGCCAGTCGCAATTTTTATCAATCGCAGAATTTATTTACAAAAAAGGCTTCAATGCTTGACCTTGTTTGGGTTAGCGGCCTTGGTTCGGTTATTCCCACCCCCGGGGGACGGTCGAAAACCTTGGTGCTGGGTGACAGAGCCTGATAGACTGGCACTCAGGAGTTGAGAGTGCTAGCAAACGCACCTTGCCTCCTCCAATACTAGTGTCGTAGTTATTATTTCTACGCGGAGGTTACACGTTATGCCAGCTATTACTTTAAATGTTTCTACCCTAAAGCCCTTGGGTGATCGCGTTTTCGTCAAGGTGTCTGAGTCGGAAGAAAAAACGGCTGGTGGGATTTACCTGCCTGACCAAGCACGCGAAAAGCCCCAAGTGGGCGAAGTTGCCGCCGTCGGCCCTGGCAAAAAAAATGATGATGGTCAGCTTGTCGCCACCGAACTGAAAGTCGGCGACAAGGTGCTCTATTCCAAATATGCCGGTACCGAAGTGAAACTGGGCGATGTCGAATACGTCCTGCTCGCCGAGCGTGATGTGCTCGCGATCGTTGAGTAATGCTCAAAGTTTCCCCAGATACATCGTCGAAATTAGGAGTAGATAAGCATGGCTAAGTCAATTATTTTCAATGAAGATGCCCGTCGCGCCCTCGAGCGTGGTATGGATATTCTCGCTGAAGCAGTGGCCGTTACCCTCGGCCCCAAGGGTCGTAACGTTGTTCTCGAAAAGAAGTTTGGCTCACCCCAAATCATTAACGATGGTGTGACGATCGCGAAAGAAATCGAACTCGAAGACCATATCGAGAACACCGGTGTTTCGCTAATCCGTCAAGCCGCCTCCAAGACCAACGACGCTGCCGGTGATGGCACCACCACCGCAACCGTTTTGGCCCACGCCATGGTCAAAGAAGGTTTGCGCAATGTTGCCGCCGGCGCCAACCCCATCGCCCTCAAGCGGGGTATCGATAAGGCTGTGGCTTACCTAGTCGAGCAAATTGCCGCCAAAGCCAAGACCGTCGAAGATTCCAAGGCCATTGCCCAAGTCGCGGCAATTTCGGCAGGCAATGACGAAGAAGTCGGCCAAATGATTGCCGAAGCGATGGACAAAGTCGGTCGTGAAGGTGTGATTTCCCTGGAAGAAGGCAAGTCGATGACGACTGAGCTAGAAATCACCGAGGGGATGCGCTTTGACAAGGGCTACGTCTCGCCCTACTTTGCCACCGATACCGAGCGCATGGAATGCACCTTTGAAGATCCTTTCATCCTGATCACGGATAAGAAGATCACCCTGGTGCAAGATTTGGTGCCGGTGCTCGAGCAGGTTGCCCGTTCGGGTCGGCCGCTACTGATCATCGCTGAAGACATTGAAAAGGAAGCCCTCGCAACCTTGGTGGTCAACCGTCTGCGCGGTGTCCTCAATATCTGTGCCGTCAAGGCCCCAGGCTTTGGTGATCGTCGTAAGGCGATGCTTGAAGACATTGCTGTGCTGACCGGTGGTCAAGTGATTACCGAAGATGCTGGCCTCAAGCTCGATACCGCCAAGCTGGAGCAGTTCGGTAGCGCCCGTCGCGTCACCATTACCAAAGAGCACACCACCCTCGTCGCCGAAGGTAACGAGAAGGCAGTCCAAGCGCGTTGTGAGCAAATCCGTCGCCAAATGGATGAAACCGAGTCGAACTACGACAAGGAAAAGCTCCAGGAGCGTCTGGCTAAGCTTGCTGGCGGCGTTGCCGTGATCAAGGTTGGTGCGGCAACTGAAACCGAAATGAAGGATCGCAAGTTCCGCCTCGAAGATGCCATCAACGCGACCAAGGCCGCTGTTGAAGAAGGTATTGTTCCGGGTGGTGGTGCCACCTTGGCCCACTTGGCACCCATCCTTGAGGAGTGGGCAACCGCAAACCTCACCGAAGAAGGGCTGAATGGTGCCTTGATGGTCGCCCGTGCTTTGGGTGCGCCCTTGCGCCGTATTGCCGACAACGCCGGTCAAAATGGTGCAATTGTACTGGAGCGTGTCAAGGAAAAAGACTTCGCGATCGGCTACGACGCCCAAAACAACGGCTATGTCGATATGTACGAAGCTGGCATTGTTGACCCTGCCAAAGTCACTCGCTCAGCCTTGCAGAATGCTGCTTCGATTGCGGGCATGGTGCTGACCACCGAAGCAATTGTTGTCGATAAGCCCGAACCTAAGTCAGCCGCACCAGCTGGCGGTGGCATGGGTGGCGACTTCGACTACTAAGCTCGCAAGTAGTAAGCCCTAAAGTAGTGTCTGTAGTGCCTATGTTAGGTAGGTCTTAGCTGAAAACCGCTGAGTCAAGAAGCTCCCCGGAAACGGGGGCTTTTTTGTTTGAAGCTGGCTTGAGCCACGACCCAGCCTAACCCTCGATAACAATTTCACCGCTGGCAATACGCTCTTTGAGCTGGGCGATTAGAGCCATCTCGGCAGGAGCAATCTTGGAATCGGCCAAGACAGCACTAATAATTAGATCGCGTTCAAGGCGGCTGAGTTTACCATCTTCGGTGGCTCGCTCAATCATTCGCTCTAGTGTTGCCAAGTCCATGGCGTGTACCCTGTGATGAGATTGCCTGATTGTAGACAGGCGGAGATACAGGTTGGCTGTTCGCTAGATCACCTTGCCTACTCTTCAAGGCGCACCTGTACCGAATAGCCGTGGGACGGCAGCCCCTCAGCTTCGGTAAGGCAGGCAATATCGGCGGCGTAGGTGGCCAGGGCCTTGGCATTGAACTGAATGAGGCTGGAATGCTTCATAAACACTTCGGTACTCAGAGCCGAGGCATAGCGAGCGGCGCTGTTGGTCGGCAGGGTATGGTTTGGCCCCGCCAGATAATCGCCCACCGCTTCGGGGGTATGGTGGCCGAGGAAGACGGCGCCAGCATGGCGGATATGGCGCAGCAGCTCCCAGGGATCGTCCACTTCTAGTTCGAGGTGCTCGGGCGCAAAGAGATTGGAGAGCGCGGCAGCCATTTCGAGGGTTTCGACGACAATGATCAGGCCATAGTTCGCGATCGCCTTTTCGGTAAGGGTGCGACGCGGGTGATCCTCAAGCTGGGCGGTTAGCTCTTTCACCACTTGCTTGGCTTGGGCAGCATCAGTCGTAATCAAAATCGCAGCGGCAAGAGGGTCATGCTCTGCCTGGGCGAGTAGGTCTGCGGCCAAATAGGCGGGTGTGGCACTGCTATCGGCAATCACCAAAACCTCTGAGGGGCCAGCTAGGGAATCAATGCCGACAGCACCATAGACGAGTTTTTTGGCAAGGGTAACGTAGACATTACCTGGCCCTGTGATCACATCAACACGCGGAATCGTTTCGGTGCCGTAGGCCAAGGCTGCCACTGCCTGGGCACCGCCAACACGGTAGATTGTGTGGACACCTGCTTCTTGGGCTGCGACTAACACGGCCGGACTGACACCATGCCCTCGCTCAGTTTCGCTGCCGCTGCTGAGGTTATCGGAACCAGGTGGTGTCACCATGACAATATCATGCACGCCCGCAACTACGGCTGGAATTGCATTCATCAAGACCGTGCTGGGGTAGGCCGCGCGACCACCAGGAATATAGATGCCAGCGCGATCGACGGGTGTGTAGCGTTTGCCGAGGGTAATACCCTGATTGGCCTCACCAAAGGTGACCCAACTCTTGGGCAGGCGCTCGCGGTGAAAGGCTTCGATGCGGGTTTTGGCAGTGCGGATTGCTTTGAGCAATTGGGGCGAAATCGCTTGGTAGGCTGCTTCAAGCTCAGCCCCGGATACCTTTAACTCGCTGACATTCAGGGAAACTTTGTCAAATTCGGCTGTGTAGTCTAGCAAAGCGGCATCACCCCGCCGCCGCACATTCTGAATCACGTCGCGGACGGTAAATTCGCGGGGGTCGTGCAGATCCGATTGGGTGCGATCACAAATGCGCTTCAGTTCGGCTTCCGCCTCGGGGCGATGGGTGATGATTCTTAACATGGGAGGGGGAGTTAAACAGCACGCTGCCTCAGCTTAACTCAATCGTAAAGTCCTTTAGCCGATCCCCAAACGCCCGGCCAGGCTGGGCGCAATCGGCAGCAGGGTCATGGCCATCACGAACAGGGCCAACAAAGCCAAAGCATCGCGCTGGCCATCGGTTTCGGTGATTTCGTTTTGGGGTGGGCGCTCGGGTTCGCGGGCAATAAAGAGCACTAACAAGGCCCAGTAGAGGGCAATGAGATTACCGACGGCGGCGATCGCGAGCACAACCAGGGTCACAAACGTTGCCCGTCCGGCTGTTTTACGACCGTAGATTGCTTGCATAATGCGCCCGCCATCAAGTTGACCGGCAGGGAGTAGGCTGAGCGCCGTAATCGTCAAGCCAATCCAGCCCACGGCTACGGCGGCATTAATGGCTACAACCTCACCCTGGAGCTGGTTGCCCAGAATAGCTCGCGCTAGGGTGCCCACCAAAATCGAGTTCTGAAAAATCGGTGTCGGTAGATAAATCTCGCCCGGCAAAGTCAAACCCACCAGCAGGAATAGCAGCGATACCACCGCACCCAAAGCAGGGCCAGCAAAGGCGATGTCAAACAGCGCCGCCCGAGTGGGGACAGGTGATTCGATACGGGTCAAGCTGCCCAAGGTGCCCAGGCCCAAGGTCGGGATCACAAACGGAATACTGAGGCGCACCCCATGCCGCTGCGCTTGCCAGCGATGTCCCGCTTCGTGAACAGCCAAGATGATGCCTAGTCCAACCGTAATCGGTAGCGCTTCCAGCCAGCGTCCAGGCGAGAGAGTCAGGGAAAAGCCGGTCAAATTAGCGCCGAGTTCGGTGGTGGTCAATACACTCGCCGTCAGGAGGCCAGCGGCAAAGGCTCGCAGAACGGGTGAGGCTGGTTGATCGACGGCTTGGGTTGGCAACACAACAACCGCTGGTTTCTCGGATTGGTCTTGCACCAGATAGAGGGTGTAGCGATCACCCACAACGGTGGCTAATTTTGCCTTGAGGCCAGCAACGGCTTGGGTGGCCTCGGTGCGCAAATTCCCCCGATAGATCACGCCCTCGCCATAGGGAATAGTCTCGGTCGCAAAAAAGGTATCGATACTAAAAATGCCGCTCACTGCGGTCAGATCAGCAGCCTGCATTTGCGGAATATCCGGTAGCGGCGGCGGCTCGGGCAGTACCTCGGTGGCGTCTGCATCAGCTGTCTGGGCATCGGTGCCCACCTGTTGCACCAAGGCTTCGCCAAAGGCTTGCCGTGCCCAGCGACCAAAGCCGATATACAAGCCAGTCGAGACGACCAGCAGCAAAATAAAACCACCGGAGCCGAGGGTCAGTCCCACGCTAAACAGACCCAGAAAGACAACCCAGGGCAACAGGAGCGTTACGCCTTGGAGCCAACTGAGGATACCCACTTTGCCCCGTTGTCGCGATTGCCAAAAGCCCCACCCTAAAAAGCCAACCGTTGCCAAAACAAACAGCGGTGTGAGGGAAATGTCCATAGGTATTATAACCGAGTCTGTGTCCTTCAGCTTACCGCACGCACCGTACAGCCCCTAGTATCTGAGCTTAGGTGCAGGAAAGTACAGACAGGCAGGCAGACTCAAGTTCTGCGACTAATCCCGCAGCCACGCAAACAACTCGCCGAGTGTGAGTTGAAGTGTCTGAGCAAAGGCAGGCATAACCAGCACTTGATCGAGCTGGTCATGCACTACTGGTTCACATTTTGGCTGGTAGATAAACACAGTTTGCTCATCAGGGTCAATGAGCCAACCCAGCTCCGTAGCGTCGTGAAGGCAATGCAAAATCTTTTTCACAACTTTGGTTTGGCTCTGACCTGGCGACAAAATTTCAACAGTCCAATCGGGCGCCACCGAAAAAGTATTTGCCACTTCACCTCGGTCGTCACGGGGAATACGATCCCAAATAAAGACGGCGACATCCGGTACGACTGATTGATCACCAAAGGTGCATCGCAGTTCGGGAAAAGCGCGTGCAATGTGTTGAGGCTTAACGACTCTGTTTATGGCTGAGACAAGCTCTCCTTGAATAACACTGTGCTTGCCTTGGGGCATTGGCTTCTGAATGATACGTTCGTCAAAATACTCACAGGTGGGTTTAGTCTCAGGCAGTTGTAGGAATTCCATGAGAGTGAGTACCTTCGAGGATGTTTGCACTACCTACCTCAGATCGCGCGTAGTCTGCCTCAATAGTACTGAGGCTACATGAAAACCTGCCAGGCTTATGCCCCCGGAACCTGCATGGATTGGGCAAGCAATTTTGCCACTTCAGGGCGCGAAAACTCAGGCGGCGGCACTTCGCCGCGACGTAGCATTTCGCGCACTTTGGTGCCCGATAGATGAAGGCGATCTTCGGGGCCGCTGGGGCTCGTTTTGCTGGTTGCCATCGTGCCAGTGCGCTTGCAATAAAAGGCATGCTCGAACTTGAGCGGTGTGATGCCTAGTTCGTCGGCTGTGAATTCATCAAAAATGTACTGAGCATCGTAGGTGCCGTAATAGTTACCGACACCGGCATGGTCACGACCGACAATAAAGTGGGTGCAGCCATAGTTTTTGCGTACCAGAGCATGGAAAATCGCTTCGCGGGGGCCAGCGTAGCGCATGGCAGCGGGGTTAATTGCCAAAATGACCCGATCGCGAGGGTAGTAGTGCTCTAGCAACACCTCGTAGCAGCGCATCCGAATATCAGCCGGAATATCATCACTTTTGGTCGCCCCTACCAGCGGATGGAGAAATAGGCCATCGACAATTTCGAGGGCGCATTTCTGAATATATTCATGGGCGCGGTGAATAGGGTTACGGGTTTGGAAGCCGACAACAGTGTTCCAGCCCTTGTCAGCAAACATGAGCCGTGAAGCCACTGGATCGATTTGGTACGCCGGAAATAAGAGATGAGCTTGACGCTCAAGCAGCAAAATATCACCGGCGAGGTTAATCTCGCCTTGGTCGTAAACGACCCGGACACCGGGGTGAGCCGCCTCCGTTGTGCGGTAGACCTGTGCTGCTTCGTGGGTTTTGTCATAAGTGTATTTTTCGCTGAGATGCAAGATCGCGATCGCGACCCCCGCCTCATCAACCAAAGCAATATCTTGGCCCACTTGCAGCGGCGCAGCCACCTCAGATGCCACCGAGAGCGTAATTGGCACCGACCACACGAAGCCATTACTGAGGCGCATCGACTCCACAACACTGATGTAATCGACTTGGTTCATAAAGCCTGTGAGCGGGCTAAAGCCGCCAATGGCGATCAGTTCAATATCCGACTGACTACGCGCATCAATCACAACGTGGGGCAAAGTCGCTATTTTCGCGAGCCACGCGGCCCGCTGTTCGGGGGTCGCAATGCGGTTAATAAGGGTGCCGCCGTGGGGAAGTGAGGGCATCGCAGTGTCAAGAGGAATGAATCGCGATCGTAGTGTATCCCCTCATCCTTCGCTTTACGCGACGAAAGCATGGGCGAAGGGGAGACAACAGGGGATACTGGAGCAGCGTTTCTGAATAAACCCACTGTGCAAGTCCGATTTAGCGTCAAATATCTACACCGCACACTCCATCGCTGGGGGTGGCTGGGGTTTATGCTCCTAGCTGTATCATTTGCCGCTCTTCCCTTGCTCCGTGATGGCCTCACCCAGGGCTATGATGTACCCTTCCATATAAATCGGCTATATCAATATCAAGAGCAGTTTTTCGCGGGTCAGCTCTACCCCCGCTGGCTCGAAGGCTCACATGCAGGCTACGGCAGTCCCACATTCATTTTCTATCCGCCCATGTTTGTTTGGGCAGCACTCCCCTTTGCTGCTTTTGGCTTTTCGCTCAGTCAGCAGCTGATCGGAAGTTGTATGTTGGCCTGGGTTGTTGCTGCTACAGGCACCTATGGCTACATGCGACTTTGGCTGCCCCACTCTCGTATCGCTTGGTTCAGCGCTGTTCTATTTGTTTGTACCTCGCCATATTTCTTGTTCAATATTTACTTTCGTGGTGCTTACGCCGAAGTCTGGGCAATGGCCTGGTTGGTATGGGTATTGTGGGGAATGTTGATTATCAGCAAAACACAACAGCTCATTTATTGCTTACCCCTAGCACTAGCAACAGCAATGGTTGTCCTGTCACACATACCAACCTTGCTACTGCTGGGTATTTTTGGTGCAATTGCACCGTGGATCTTTGCTGAAAAACAGATTTATCTCACAGTACTAAGAACCTATATTGCTTTGGTCATTGGATTACTACTAGCGGCCTTTTTTCTTCTGCCAGCTGTAGCCTTACAAGATACTGTCAACACTGAAATTCTGAGTGGCTTTGGCCTAGGCATTGCCAGCAACCGCTGGATAATTATCGATATTCTCAAATTCAGTCCCCGTTTGAATATGACTGATCCCTTCGATAGAACGTTAGATTTCCCCTTTTTTGCAGCCGTTTTAACACTAATTTTTTCTGCCTGGATTGGCTTGAAACAGAGGCAAATTATCACGCATTTAGACGTGCTCAATCGCCAGCAAGCTACTCTGCTAATCACAGCAATTTTTATTTCCGTAGTGATGATGACCGACCTATCGCGAGCGGTATATCGCTACATACCGACACTTGACAAAATTCAGTTTTCGTGGCGCTGGCTTGCCCTTGCCAACATCTGTGTCCCACTACTCTGGGGGTGGCTGATTTATATCCTCAACCTAGGCCTTAGTGGTTGGAGCGTACACAGCCGTCGGTACATGTCCGTTGTATTGATTGGCGTCTTAGCCCTAGCAACAACGGGCTATAGTTTGCAACATGATCGTCGTAACCCCAGCTTCATTACTGATATGGAGCATGTTTACACAGCGATGTCTGAGTTTCCTTACGATCAGCTGCAATACCCTCTCACCGACATCACACGCTTTCTCTTGGAAGATCAAGCTGGGAATTATGCTCTCAGTGATGGTCCAGAGTATCTGCCTCAATGGGTTGCAAGCTCGCCTAGCAATATTGCAGCAGCTTGGTTGCTTCCAGAAGCGAAGCCACTAGTTGAGGTAACTGATAGTGAGGCAGAGATTACAGACGTGATATGGCAGTATGGCTTGCGGCAGTTTCAGGTTGTGGCGGCTGAGGATACTGAGTTGGCTTTGCGGATGTTTGCGTGGCCGAGTTGGCAGGTACGGGTTGGTGAGTCGTTGCGGCGAATGCAGCGCCAAGATCTTACCTACGAGGCAGCTACGGGTCGGCTGACAGTGACCGTACCAGCGGGTGAGCACAGGGTAGAGGTGAAATATGTCGGGTCGTTGGCGGAGCGCTGGGGTTGGTTTTGGAGTGGTTGTGGGTTGGTGATTGTGGGAGGCATTGTGGTTTGGGATCGGCGACATGGTCGCTACACAAAACCTCGAGTGCTTGACTAAGTATCGATATTTTTAATTTTGAATTCATTGGAAATAGTTATGCCTTCTAAAAAAGTTCGACAAATTAAGCTCTTTTTAAAACATTTAATATTGAGATGGAGTTGGTTGATATTCGTAGGTTTATCTGTGATTCTTGCGACATTGCCATTACTTCGAGATGGACTTAGTCAGAGTTGGGATCTACAATATCACATGAACCGCTTGTATCAATATCAGGAACAGTTCTTTGCTGGGCAATTTTATCCTCGTTGGCTTGAAGGTTCAAATGCAGGTTTAGGGAGTCCTACATTTATTTTTTACCCACCCATGTTTGTTTGGGCTGCCTTGCCATTTGCAATCATGAATTTTTCACTAAGTCAGCAGCTTGTTGGTAGTAACATGGTAGCTCTATGTGTTGCTGCTATCGGTGCCTATATTTATGTACGCCTCTGGCTACCTTATTCCAGAATTGCCTGGATAGGTATTATTTTGTTGATTTGTTGCTCACCCTATCTACTATTTAATATCTACTATAGGGGGGCATTTGCAGAAGCATGGGCTATGGCATGGCTAGTATGGGTTCTGCTCGGAATGTTGATAATTGCAAAAACACAGCGGTTAATCTATTGTATTCCTTTAACTTTAGCGACTGCAATGGTTGTACTATCTCATGTCCCCACACTACTATTTTTGTGCATGTTTAGTTTGATAGCACCTTGGGTATTTTCAGAAACTAATCTGTCAAAAACAATATTTAAAACTTATCTCTCATTGGCACTGGGATTGTTGGTATCGTCCTTCTTCTTAATGCCTTTGGTCATCTTCCGAAATGAAGTAAATACTGAGGTATTAAGTTGGTTTGGTAGGTTAGTACCTAGCAACCATTTTATTGTAATTGACCTACTAAGGTTTACACCAAAATTAAACGATTTTGATCCTGTTAATAGGATTTTACTAATTCCCTTTTGCCTTGGTGCCATTACACTTTTATGTTTTGTGGTTCTAGCCATCACCAGAAAACTATTTCCATATATTCTTCTCAGAAGAGAGGCAATAAAAACTAATGCTGACTCTAAGCCAGCCTTATTGCTTGTTACTGCGCTCTTAATTTCACTATTAATGATGACAGATATATCTACAGTAATATATAGATATATTCCAATTTTAGATAAAATCCAGTTTTCCTGGCGCTGGCTTTCACTGGCTAGCATTTGTATGCCATTCCTCTGGATTTGGCTGCTCGATAAAGTAAATGCTGAACTAGCTGATTGGAGCACTCATAGCCGTTACTACTTCTCAACAGCTATAATTGTGAGTCTAGTCTTGTTTTCCTTGAGTTTCAATATTTCTAACATTGGTAATGATTCAAGATCAGTTTCAAACTTAGAAGAAATCTATTCGCAAATTGATCCTTTTCCCTATGAAAATCTAAGTTATCCTTTGGTTGATATCGGAAATATGCTGATGCAAGACCAGGACGGTCGTTACGCTCTGAGTGATGGGGGTGAGTACCTACCCCGATGGGTTGTTGATACAGACAACTATGTCCCGGGTTGTTTTTGTACAGCATCCTACCCCCTTGTCGACACTATCCAAGGTGAAGCGGCCGTTGCTGACGTTGAGTGGCAGTATGGCCGTCGACAGTTTCGGGTTGAGGCTGCTGAGGATACTGAGTTGGCTTTACGGATGTTTGCCTGGCCGAGCTGGCGAGTGCAAGTTGGCGAGTCGTTGCGACGAATGCAGCGCCAAGATCTCACCTACGAAGCAGCTACGGGTCGGCTGACAGTGACCGTACCAGCAGGTGAACACTGGGTAGAGGTGAAGTATGTCGGGTCGCTGGCGGAGCGCTGGGGTTGGTTTTGGAGTAGTTGTGGGCTGGTGATTGTAGGAGGCATTGTGGTTTGGGATCGGCGACAGCAACGACGGTTGAAACAGGCAGAACCAGCCTCGGCAGAGGTTCTAAACTAGATTAAGACTTTGCAATGAGATGACGTGTATGGCTGCCTTTTTGCCTGTGGTGCAACAGTTGCAACGATCGCGACTGGTGGCAGAATTGGCAGCGGCGCAGACTGTGCAGGCGTGTCAGGGTTTGGCGCGTTTGCCGAAAGGCTTGCTGAGCAGTGCGGTGGCTCAGACACGGCAGCAGAATTTGCTAGTGATTACGGCCACGCTCGAAGAAGCAGCGCGTTGGGCGGTTCAACTCGAGGCCATGGGCTGGGCTCAGGTGCTGCTCTATCCGACCTCCGAAAGCTCGCCCTACGACCCCTTTGATCCCGAATCTGACCTGACCTGGGGGCAGTTACAAGTTTTGGCTGAGTGGCAGCACCCCGCCGCCAGGATGGCTGTCATTACGACCGAGCGAGCTTTACAACCGCACCTGCCGCCGCCGCAGGAATTTGAGGCAGCCTGTTTAACCCTCCAGCAAGGCATGAGCCTGAGTCTAAAAGATTTGGCCGACCGCCTAGCGCGACTGGGTTATGAGCGGGTATCCCTCGTCGAGCAAGAAGGGCAGTGGAGTCAGCGCGGCGATTTGGTGGATATTTACCCCGTTGCCCATGAAACGCCCCTGCGGCTGGAGTGGTTTGGGGATGAGCTGGAGGCGATCAAAGAGTTTGACCCCGGTACGCAGCGTTCGACAGGCGAGACGATCGCGACTATTCAGCTCACGCCAACGAGCTTTTTGCCCTTGCTGCAGGCACACCTACCCGAATTGAATGAGGGCTACCGCCGCTACTTGGGTGTGATTTATGACCAACCCGCCAGCCTTATGGATTATCTGCCAGTCGGCACAACGATCGCGATCGATGAACCCGAGCAATGCCTTGCCCATCACCAGCGCTGGTATGACCATGTGGGTGCCCATTGGCAAAGCCTGGTAGCAGCGGGTCAAACCGAAGATATCCTGCCGTTTCATCAACCTCTCGATCTAAGCAGCCTCGATAGCCGAGCGCCGCTGCACCTCAGTGAGTTGGCGATTGAAGATAACACCCGTCGCAATGTTGTCAGTCGCTCTTTGCCCGTCATTCCGCACCAATTCGGTAATCTGGCGCAAACCGTCAAACAAGCGCGCCAAAACGGCCAGCAGGTTTGGCTGCTTTCCGCTCAACCCTCGCGCACCGTCGCCCTTTTGCAAGAACATGACTGTCCGGCCCAGTTTATTCTCAACCCTAAAGATGCACCCGCGATCGCGAGACTGCAAGACAGCCGTACCCCTGTCGCTCTCAAATATGCCGGTCTGGCCGAACTCGAAGGCTTTGTTCTGCCGCTGACCCAAACCCTACTCCTGACTGATCGCGAGTTCTTTGGCCAGCACACCCTGGCCACACCCAGCTATAGCCGCAAACGCCGCCGCTCAAGCGCCAAACAAGTTGACCCAAACCAGCTCAAACCCGGTGATTTTGTGGTTCATAAGCACCACGGCATTGGTCGCTTTCTACAACTCGAATCACTAGTCCTTAACAACGAAGTCCGCGAATACCTCGTCATTCAGTACGACGATGGCCAACTGCGGGTTGCCGCCGACCAACTCAATACCCTCTCTCGCTACCGCGCCACCGACGCCAGCAAGCCGGCGCTCAACAAAATGTCGAGCAAAGCCTGGGAGAAAACCCGCGCCAAAGTCCGCAAAGCGCTGCAAAAAGTCGCCTTCGATCTCCTCGAGCTCTACGCCCGCCGCGCCGAGCAACGGGGCTATGCTTATCCGCTCGATCAGCCGTGGCAGCAAGAAATGGAGGATTCCTTCCCCTATCAGCCGACGCCCGATCAGTTGAAATCAACCCAAGATGTTAAACGCGACATGGAAAGTGATCGCCCCATGGATCGCCTGGTCTGTGGTGATGTCGGCTTTGGCAAAACAGAGGTTGCAATTCGCGCCATTTTCAAAGCCGTGCTCTCGCACAAGCAAGTTGCCCTCTTGGTGCCGACAACGATTTTGGCGCAGCAGCATTACCACACCCTACGCGAACGCTTTGCCCCCTACCCCATCCAGGTGGGCTTGCTCAACCGGTTTCGGACTGCCAGCGAACGCAAGGAGATTTTGGGGCGTCTGGCCACGGGTGAGCTCGATATTGTCGTGGGCACCCACCAGCTTTTGGGCAAAGGGGTGCAGTTCAAGGATCTGGGCTTGTTGGTCATTGACGAAGAGCAGCGCTTTGGCGTCAACCAAAAAGAGAAAATCAAAAGCTATAAAACCCAAGTTGATGTCTTGACCCTTTCGGCCACGCCGATTCCGCGCACCCTTTATATGGCCCTCTCGGGTGTACGCGAAATGAGCCTGATTACGACGCCGCCGCCCGCCCGTCGCCCCATCCAAACCCACCTCCATCCCTACGACGCGGAAATGGTCTACACCGCCATTCGCCAGGAGTTGGATCGCGGTGGCCAGATATTTTATGTCGTTAACCGCGTCGAGGGCATTGAAGAGATCGCGGCCAAGCTGCACCTGATGCTGCCCAGTCTCCGAATCGCGATCGCCCACGGTCAGTTGCCCGAAGGTGAACTCGAATCGACAATGCTGGCCTTTAGCAGTGCTGAGGCAGATGTGCTGCTCTGTACAACGATTGTCGAGTCGGGGCTCGATATTCCGCGTGTGAATACGATTATTGTCGAGAACGCCGAATTTTTTGGCCTCTCGCAGCTCTATCAACTACGGGGTCGGGTTGGTCGGGCGGGCATTCAAGCCCATGCCTGGCTCTTTTATCGCAATGCCGCCACCCTCAGCGACGATGCCCGTAAGCGCCTGCGCGCCATTCAAGAATTTACGCAACTGGGCTCGGGCTACCAATTGGCGATGCGCGATATGGAAATTCGCGGCGTGGGTAACTTGCTGGGCACCCAGCAATCGGGGCAACTCAACGCGGTTGGTTTCGATCTGTATATGGAAATGCTGCAAGAGGCAATCGCCGAAATTCGCGGCCAAGAAATTCCGAGCGTGGACGATACCCAAATCGATCTCAACATCACAGCCATGGTGCCGCAGCAGTATATTGCCGATGCTGACCAGAAAATGGCGGCCTATCGTCAGGTAGCTAGTGCCGCCTCGCGTACTGAGCTGCAACTGATTGCCCTCGATTGGGGTGATCGCTACGGTCAACTACCGCCGCCCGTGGAAGCGCTCCTGCGGGTGATGGAGTTGAAGCTCGTGGCCAAATCCCTCGGTTTCAGTCGCATCAAGCCCCAGAACGAGCACGTCCTCCTCGAAACACCGATGGCCGAACCCGCCTGGAACCGCCTTAAAGAGGGTTTGCCCGCCCATCTGCGATCGCGATTTGTCTACCAAGCCGGCAAAGTAACCGTGCGCGGCCTCGGTCAGCAAGCGCCCTCGCAACAGCTTGATAGCCTGATTCAGTGGCTGACAGCAGTCGCGAACAGCCTGGAGAGCAGCCCCACCGAGCTCGCGATCGTTAGCTAGGCTAGGCCACTCTGACTCGTCTGCCTCAAAGTTGGTTACATTCTTCGAGGTGAGACTATACAACTTTGATCAAACAAGGTGAGTCGTGCCGCGTGGCTGCGAGCGCCAGCAGCAAGGCCACCGCTGTCAACACTGCTGCCACCAAGCCAGACACTCGTCGCACCACCTAAGCCAACAACCACCTAAGCCAACAGCGGATTGCTCAGTAACCGCCAATAATTCGCTAGCCTCGCCCGCTGCGATTGCGATCACATTTAGCTCTGCAACTGCTGCATCAGGGTTGCTGTATCCCAGTTGTTCCAGAGGCGCACAATTTGGCCATTTTCAATCTGAAAAATAGTGATGCCCGTAATGTCGAACTCAGCCTCTGTGGGTGCCAAACCGGCAAACTCGCCTTGATGACTGCCTTGACACGACCAACGCACCACCACGCGATCACCCTCCGAAACAACATCCTCAATCACATACACAGCATCCGGAAAGGCATCGAGGAAGGCATACATAAACTGCTGCGCTACCTCGCCGCTGGCTACTGTCTGGCCATTGACTGTGCCCACATAGCTAGGCGCAAAAACATCGGCCAAGTCAGGAATAAGGTCGCGGTTGTTGTAAGCATCATAAAACTGCCTCGCGATCGCGATATTGGCATCTGTGTCCGCTAGGACTGGTGTTACAAAAATCAAGCCGCTGAGCACAGCAGCAAGGGCAATCGGGCGTAGCATCGGTGGCACCTATTAACGTTAAAACTATACCTGTAGACATCCTCATCGTCGAAACCCCAACAACACACGAGAATCCCTGGCTTCTGTTGCAAGGTAATTGAGGCGGTATCCAGTTGCGCAACCACAAATCAACGAAAGGCTTAGGTCTATCGCGAGGGTCTTCGATCAGCCGGCGGTCATCGCGAAGCCGAAGTTA
>CAZAGN010000055.1:0-16511 GCA_964484905.1 uncultured bacterium
CTGATTTTAGTTTTTCTAGTGCGTCCTCCCTGCGTGCAACTAGAACCAGATCACCGCCTTTTGATGCGTGATAACGAGCAAGTTCAGCACCAATACCACTTGATGCCCCAGTAATTAAGGCTGTATTTGTCATGTTTTCTCCATTTACCCATATGTGGATTGAGATTACGGTTTTTGGTGCATAACTTATGCTTCTACAGCTAATCGCTGCATATCTACCCCAGTCAAGGTCTTATCATTCATTTTGCCTGACAATCCCCTGTGAGGAATTTTATCTGGCTTAATGACTGCTAACGCTCCTATCCCCCGAGCCAGAAAGTGGCATCCGTTTGCGGTTCCCCGCTGATACACATCGTGTTGATTACTGATCTTTGAGGCGACCTTGCTGTGAGGGTTGGCCGGGAACGATGACAATTCTGTACCATTCAAGGTCTTTTCGCTGGGCCAGTTGCGCGTCGGTGAGGACACTGGCTTCGCCAAGGCTGAGTTGATCGATACCCAGGTTACAGCCAGCTACAAACACTGAGTACTCGCCCTGGGGCAGGCTCAGGGTCAGCGGTGGTTCGTCTTCGATAACAGACATCACATGGATCTGCCCCGTGCTGCACCTCAGCCCCACGCAGATGATGCGTTGCCAGAGTTCGGGGGCGGGCGGTTCGTTCGCGATCGCGACCTCCACCCAATGATCGTTGAGGTCAGCCTCGGTGCCAACCATCCGAAAGTGTTCGTTGCCCGCAAAGCCGCGTTCGACATCGCCTGGGCCCCAGTTTGAAGCCTCACTAAACGCGCCCGGATCATCGCAAATCACAAGCTGGTAATGGCTGGCAAAAATGCGCGCGGCGCCCAGGATTTGCATAACTCAGGTGAAGTTGGCTAGGCAACACAGACAATCAATCCAAGATAGCGCCCGTCAGGGACACAAACACATCTTCGAGGTTGGAGGCGCGCACCATGAGGCCGGTGCGGTCGTGCTGGCTATCAATGTAGTGGTTGGCAGCATCCAGATCGCGGCAGAAATGATAGTCGGGTTTACTTTCGCGATCGGCGGGATAGCGAACCACCATCGCTTCACCAAATTCGGCCAGGAGCGCCTTGGGTGGGGCGACGCGCAACAGTTCGCCTTGGTTCATGATGCCAACCCGCTGACAGAGGCTTTCGGCTTCTTCCATATAGTGAGTGGTCAGTAAAATCGTCATGCCCTGCTGATTCAGGTCACGAATAATATCCCAGAGTAGACGGCGCGCCTGGGGATCGAGGCCAACGGTCGGTTCATCGAGAAAGAGGACTTGGGGTTCGTGCAGGAGGGCGCGGGCAATCTGGAGGCGACGTTTCATGCCCCCCGAAAGGGTGCGCACCTTGGCATCGCGGCGATCACTGAGTTGGACATAGCCAAGCCATTCGCTGATTTTGGCATCGCGATCGCGACGGGGCATGTGGTGCATCCGGCCGTGAAATTCGAGGTTCTCCCAGGCCGTGAGGTCGTTATCGAGGCTGATTTGCTGCAAAACAACGCCAATCGACTGGCGCACCGCCACAGCCTCGCTCGTCACGTTATGCCCCATCACCTGCACAGTGCCGTCAGACGGCGCAGTGAGGGTGGTCAGCATTCGCACCGTGGTCGATTTACCGGCCCCATTCGGCCCCAACAAGCCAAACATTTCCCCTTTCGCGATCGCGAGGGAGAGGTTTTTGACGACTGCGGTTTCACCAAAGCGCTTGTAAACCTGGTCAAGCTCGATGGCAGCGCCGGTAGTCGTGGCAGCTGAAGCGGGTGCAGTCACGATACTGTTAGTCACGATACTGTAAATAAACGTCCCATCTTAAGGATAGAGCGGAACCAACCTCTATCCTGCGGGTGATCGCCTGTTGTCGTTGGTCACACCCATGGATACCGTTCTTGCTGCCATTGATGTGGGTACTAACTCAATCCATATGGTGGTTGCCCAGATTCACCCCCAACTGCCGAGTTTTACAATCATCGCGAGCGAAAAAGCAACGGTGCGCCTGGGCGAGTATGGCGATGCTGCCGGTAACCTGAGTGAGGCCGCCATGGAGCGAGCCTACAATGCCCTCAAGCTGTGTATGGCCCGCGCTCAAGCCCTTGATGTCGATGCAATTGCAGCGGTGGCGACCAGTGCTGTGCGGGAGGCTCCGAATGGGCGCGAGTTTTTGCGACGGGTGCAAGACGAGTTGCATCTGGATATTGACCTAATCTCGGGGACCGAAGAAGCGCGGCGGATCTATCTGGGGGTGCTCTCGGCGATTGATTTGGGTAGCAAACCCCACATCATTGTCGATATTGGCGGCGGCTCGACGGAGCTGATTCTGGGCGATGGTCGCGAGCCTAGCTTTCTGCGCAGTACAAAAGTCGGGGCTGTTCGTCTCACGCAGCAGTTAATCAGTCACGATCCCGTCTCAGATCGAGAGCTGGCCCAGTTGCAGAGCTATGTGTGCGGCATGCTAGAGCGACCCACGGCAGAGCTGCTGAGTCTGGTAGCATGGCCCATACCGCTGATTGGCACCTCCGGCACGATTGAATCGTTGGTGGGCTTGGATGTGACGGAGCGCTTGGGTCATACGCCGACAACTCTCCAGGGCTATAGCCTCAGTCGCGATCGGCTCCGCTATTGGCTAGAGCAGTTATGCCGCATGACAGTAGCAGAGCGGGCTAACTTAGCGGCTGTGACCGGCCGCCGCGCCGAAATTATCGTTGCCGGGGCAGTCATTTTGCTGGAGGTGATGAGTCTGCTGGGGCTGGAGACGATTAGCTATTGCCAGCGTGCCCTCCGTGAAGGGCTGATTGTCGATTGGATGCTCAGCCACGGCTTGATTGAGGATCGCCTGCGCTATCAAAGCTCGGTGCGAGAGCGCCAAGTGCGGCGTCTTTGCTTTAAGTACCAAATTGACCAAGAGCACGCCGAGCGAGTCGCGGCGCAAAGTCTCAGTTTGTTCGATCAAACCGCCCATTTACATGGGGGCGACTCCGAAGCGCGGGAATTGCTGTGGGCGGCGGCGATGCTTCATAATGCGGGCCACTTTGTCAGCCATGGCGCCCACCACAAGCACTCCTACTATCTCATTCGTCATGGCGAACTGTTGGGCTTCACCGAAATTGAACTGGAGATGATTGCGAATATTGCTCGCTACCACCGCAAATCGACCCCCAAGAAAAAGCATGATCCCTATCGTTTGTTGCCGGCCAAAGAGCAGCGCCAACTGGTCAGCGATATGAGTGCGATTTTGCGCCTAGCCACCGCGCTCAACCGTCGCCGCGAAAGCGCGATCGCGAGGGCAACCTTCTGCCATCAAGCGGGTGATCATGAGGCTACCTTAGAGCTAGTGCCCCACGAACCCGGTGATGACTGTACTGTAGAGCTGTGGAGCATTGCTGAGAAAAAACTGATGTTTGAGGCCCAGTTTAATCTGAGCCTGACCGTGGTTTTAACCTCCGCCCTTGTCGTCTAACCAGTACCGAACATGACCAGTACTCACGACCCGTATCAACTGAGTTAACCCTACACCCCACCTATGGCACAGCTGCTTATTGCTGAAGATGATTCGGTGAACCAGCAGGTGCTGTTGCGACTCTTGGCCCGATTAAATCATACGGCAACGGTTGTGAATACGGGGTTGGCGGCCGTTGAGGCTGTACGGGCTGCCTACGGTCAAGGCCAGCGCTTTGATGTCATTTTTATGGATATGCAGATGCCGGAGCTAGACGGCCTAAGCGCGATCCAAACGATTCGCCGCCTACCGCTCGGCTTTCCGCCCTATGTCGTTGGGATTTCGGCAGATAGCGCAGTCCCACCGGAGTTTGATGCCGCCCTGAGCAAGCCATTTCAACTGGCAACGCTCAAAGATCTGCTCAATGCCTACCTAGCTGCCTACTACGAACCGGCGCTGCTAGAGAGCCTAGTGCAGCAGTACGGCCCCATGTTTGCCCTGTCGCTGGTGCAGACCGCCGTCAGTCAGATGGAGACCTACCCGATCGCGATCGCGACTGCTGCCTACCAAGCAGATCTCCTGCTGCTGCGGCAACTGAGTGCGGGCTTGCAAGCCGCCGGTTTAACCTTGGGCACCCGCGCCCTGACCGTCGCGATCGATCAACTGGTGGCAGCAGCACCCTACCCACCCGACTATCTGGTGCAACGGCTGAGCTACCAAATCAGCGCGACCCGTGGCGCTCTGCAACAGTGGTTACAAAGTCAGTGTTAAGGTTCTGGGTAGTGTGAAGTGAGAGTGAACGATGGTCATTCTTGTCATTGACGATGACGACACCATTCGCCTCATGTGTCGGCGGGTGCTAGAGCGACGGGGCCATGAAGTGTTTGAGGCAGCCAGTGGCCAGGCCGGTCTGGCCCTCTGTCAGTCGTTTCGGCCCGATATTGTCTTGCTCGATGGCCTGATGCCCGATATGGACGGCTTTAGCTGCTGCCGTGCCTTGCTGCAGCTCATGCCTGATTTGGCTGTTGTGATGGTTACAGGTTTAACAGAAGCAGACACCGAGGCCCAAATCAAAGCGGCCGGCGCTGTTGATTATGTCGCTAAGCCGATTGATTGGCCAGGCCTCTTAGACACCATTCAGCGCTACCAACCTTCTGCACCCGTTAATTGAGTGAGCATGGTCTTTTGAAAATCCATGAGCGTGTGTCATTAATCCCAGATTTAGCTTCTTCTCCACCCGGTCATATCTGAGGCCAAGCCCGTGGCTGCTTCGCCTAACCTACGCCTAAAAACCGCCAACCTTCGTTGGTCAGAAGCTCACAATCAGACCCCCAGCTCACCAACAACATCGAGGCGTGTGTAGGCACCCACTTGGCAAAACTGCTCACTCAGGTGTTCGGCTGTGGCGATACTGATCCAACCGAGCTGTCGCAAAATATGCAAAGCGACCGCATACTTGGCCCGCGAACTGCCATCCAATACCTTAATGGCCAGTCCTAAGCCTTCACCCAAGCGACCGACACACTGCACCCCTTCGGCACCGGCTTTGCTGACAATGTTCTCGGCTCGCATCAGCTCGGTATCGAACTGGCCCGTACCGCCAACCATTTCGGGCTGGTGAGTCATTGCCCGCACAATCATTTCCAGATCAGGCCGATCACCGGCTGCCAGTTGGGCATACAGATAGGCTATTTGCGAGAGCTGTAGTTGATAGGTGGGCAAACCGCAATCATCCCGGGCGCTGAGCAGCTCGGCAACAGGCATCCGCAGCAAATCGGTCATGTGGGAGCGCACCAGCTCTTGGACGGGGTGATCACGCTGAACATAGTCGTGCAGACTCCAGCTGCGCGCCCGACAGGCCATCAGCACGCCAGCGTGCTTGCCTGAGCAGTTATAGCGGAGGGTGCTGCCCTCCTTGGCCGGACACAGCAGATGGGCCACATCCAAATCAGCCCGCCACAACATGCCAAAAACCTGACGCGCATGGGCCATTGTGCCCCGATGCGAACCACACATAATCGCAATATCTTTTTCGGTCAGATCAAAACGCTCGACAACCCCAGCACTCAGGGGTGCCAAGGCTTGAATCGGCTTAAGAGCCGAGCGAACAAAGATCGCCGTTGTTGGGTTGCCCGCACTGGCTAAGAGGTGCCCCCGAGAATCAACGATGGTTAACTGCGCTTGGTGGGATGACTCAACAATGCCTTCGCGCAGCAGGTGTACGGTAAAAAGGGATGCAGTTCTCATGAAGGCAGGATACACCACCCCAGAGAAGGGTGTCAGTAAATCATCACGATCATTACGTAATTTTGAGTGTTGTCTGCCGCTCAGCGCCTGAAAACCGCCGACCCCAAACCGCCCCGCACCCAAAACTCCCCCGTTGATCGCGAGGGAGTTGATCTATTTAATGAGCGGCAAAGTCCTAACGTAGGGCCATAACTGGCGTGTTGAGGGCTTCGACGAGAGCGTGCACTTGGGCCACCATGGCAATTTCATCTTGCAGGTGGCTGATGGCTGAACCAACACCCACCGCCGAGGCCCCGCTCGCGATCGCGAGACCCACAGTCACGGTCGAAAGCCCCGAGGCACAGATTACTGGAACCGAGACCACGCGGCTGATCTCGTAGGTTGCCGCCAAGGTCGGTGCTGCTTTTTCAATCAGGCCGAGGCTACCGCCATGCTGGGGCGCACTGCTGGTACCACCCTCGGTTTGAATCATGTCAGCACCCAGACGCTCGAGGTCTTCGGCCAGCTCGGCTTGCTGATCGAGGGGCAGGGTGTGGGGCACCGTCACCGACAACAGCGTGCGCGGCAAGGCCATGCGGGTCGTTCGGGTTAGGGCTTTGATTTCGGCAGGGCTGAAGATGCGTCCTGAGGCATAGAAGCTATCGTAGTTACCAATTTCAACCAGATCAGCACCCGCCGCCACGGCCAGGGTCAGGGCTTCGGTCTCAACCGCTGACACACACACAGGGAGGTTGCTAGCTTGCTTCGCGATCGCGACCAACTCGGCATCAGCGGCAATATCCACCCAGGTCGCGCCACCCAAGGCAGCTGCCTCAACAACCGTGCGCACCGAGGTCGCATCAAAATTATGGAGGCCACTAATGACCTTGAGGGCACAACGGTTAGCGATAGCATCTAGCATGAGGGTGAGATCAGTCATAGAGAACCCTTACGAAACTTTAAATACAGTAGGCAAAGTACATGGGCGCGTTGAGAGGAAGCGACGAGCTAGCCAGACAGCGCACAGGGGCGCTCAACCCGTCAATGCTCAGTATAAAACGCCAACGCTGCAACCTAAACACCGAGTGCTGGTACAACTGAAGCTAAGGCACTCCATCATCTAGCATGACGCGCGACACCCGCTATCAAGACATCAGTTACTACGACATTCTGGGTGTGCCAGCTTGGGCAACCATCCCTGATATCCGCCAAGCCTACCGCGAACTCAGCAAGCGCTATCACCCCGACACCTCAGTGCTCGATCCTGATGTTGCCAAGCTCCGCTTTCAGCGCCTCAATGAAGCCTACCAAGTGCTGACCAACCCAACCCAGCGCCTGCTCTACGATGGCCGCATGAACTTAGGTGTGATCCCGACTATCAACGTCACCCCCGATCTCGAACCCTCCGATATGTTGCGTCGCCGCCCACTTTCGGCCCAAGAAATCGTTGCCCTCACTGCCTTTGGTGTTGTTACGGCTTTTTCGCTGTTGGTGGTCGCTTTTCTGAGCTGGCAAAAGTCCTGAGACCTCTCAGGCAAGCATCAAACCAACGACGGAGTGTATTGCGATGGGTGTGGCTTATTACATTGTCCTCAAACCTGAGATTGCGGGGCTGGATATGCACATCGATGGCAAGCTGCTGGCGCGTCACCTCGATCAACTGGATGAGGCCGCTCGGACTTTAGGCGTTCATCCGTTATCCGATTTTGTGAGTGTTGATAGTGCTGAGTGGTCTGACTATGTTGACAGCGAGACTGATCATGGCGCTGGGCAGTCACTAGACGTATTCAGCGCAGTCGAGGGACTGGCAACGATCAAAGCACTGCTCACAGCGGCAGCGTCTCAATCCGCCCTGGAAGATCTGCAAGCCTGCGAACGTATTCTTGAGGTCGCTGCGGCTCAGGGTGTGGGGTGGCGCTTCGAGATCGATTTTTGAGCTCTGGTGCATTTCTATAGATGTTGATGTTAAGCGGTAGTTCATAACCTCTGCCTTCCATCCAAGAGCTAACTTTCATCGCAATCAGCTCTTCAATTCCATGCTACTAAGAAGTTTCAAACAACGAGCGAGACAATCCTGATTGCCGAATAATTGACTGTAAAGTGCCAGTACGTATTTCTGCATAGTTTGATACAGGAACAGTTATTGTCGAATCCTCATTGCGCTTTTGCATGATGATGTGACTGCCCCGTTAGCGAACCTGAACAAATCTGTGGTGTTCAAGAGTTGCTGTTCAAGAATTTTGCACACGCCTTAGGCTGGCAGAACTTGTAGTCTAGCCCACAACAACTGCCAAACTTGTCACAAAGACTTCACTATGTAATCGGCTCTTAATTTTAGACGGGTCAGCAACTTCAAAAAATAGTTCTAGGGCTTCAACCAAGTTATTTTTGGCTTCTTCGATTGTACTACCCTGACTTGCAATATTGAGTTGTGGACATAAAGAGACGTATCCATCTCCTTCTTGTTCGAGAATGGCTGTAAATTGTTGAATTTGACTCATAACTTTCCTTAGAAAAGGTTACTTAGACTATTTTGAGTTCTTTGTTTTGGTAGCGAATACCATCTGTCAAATTGTCGGTTATATGGATGAACATATTGCCCTTCCCTCAGCGCCCGGCTATCTCAATATCTATACCTATCATTCACGAAACTATTTTGAACGGAGCATTGCCCTGATCGCTATCTCGATTACCAACATAATGGTCAGCCTAACGGGCTACAGAACCAGTTCAAGCTGTTCTTAGTCCAGTACGGCATCGAGAATATCAAAGCTGTCGCTGCTAGAGGCAACCCCCAACTTGGCGAGGGCTTGGGCGGCATCATCGCGTACACCGCTATCGGCATCAAAGTGATAGGCGTAATCGAGGGCGGCTAAGACATCTTGCTTATAGCTGGCACTGTGCTCGCCCAAGACCGTAATCAGGCGTCCCAACGACCAAGCACAGTTGCTGCGCACGGCGGCAATGGCATCGTCTTTGAGCTGGCGGCAAAGAGGTAGCAGCGCGCGGACATCGGGCATCCGTGAGAGCGCACTGGCCGCCCAGAGGCGCACGGCGGTGATGTCGTTTCGCAGGACATCAATCAACACAGGCACAGCCGTTGCATCGGCAATATTGCCCAAAGCCCAGACAGTACCTTTACGAACATAACCATTCCAGTCCCACTGGAGGGCGTGTAAGAGGGGCTGCACGGCGGTTGGACTAAGGTTACGCCCCAACGCATAGGCGGCACTTACCCGTACAAGGGGGCAGGCATCACTGAGGAGAGCAACTAGATCAGGAATGGCGCGTTCGTCATCGATATCGCAAAAGGCACGCGCTGCCTGCATCCGTAAGCTGGCATCGGTATCCCGCAACTGCACTAGCATCAGCTCGCGATCATAGCGGGGCGTTGCCGCATAGCCAACGTCATCGAGGGGTTCGAGCGGTGCAAAGGCATCTTCGTACATACCCGTTATGCTACAGCGTTCGGCGGCTAGCGGTCGAGGCGATGCTGGGCTTCAAGCTGCGTAAAGCGATAGACAATCCCGCCGGTATTCGGATCGTTTTCGCTAAAGGCATAACCCCGTCGCTCCAAATCCCGAAACGCTTGCTCAATTAATGTGATGTCGGCTTCGATTTCGGCGATCGCGAGGGTGGGTGTCAAAATGCCCTTTTTGCTGAGCGCTAGTTGTACGATGCGCCGAAGCAGCGCCTCGCCCGTTAACTGCGGCTCTTTGAGGCGGCGATTGTACTCCAGCACCATACTGGGAATAAAAAAGACATCGAGAAACTGACCAACACCGCAGAGACCCCAACTGAGAAGCCATAGCACCCCGGTCAGATTACGCCCCAAATACATCCGATGGACACCCGCGATCCCTACTAGGCCCAGCAGCCAGAGGGCATAAGCATTCGCAACGGTACGCGGTTGAGAGGTTTGCACGGGTATTACCCTGAGGGCTGCTCCTATTCTAGGAAAGTTTTTCGGAGAAGTTTTCCGGGTATATTGCCTCGGCAGGTTTCTGGAAGAGTTTTGTGGGACGTTTCTTTGAGAGCGCTTTCCGGGAACACTTTCTGATCTGAGTTTTCGCGGCAGGTTTCGGCGGCCTGGATGTTCGACGATGGTAATCATCGCTACAATCTCCTGCGATCCCCCCCGCTAGGATACCCCTATCGCCCCTGTGGGGGTCGCCTCTAGGGTTCCGGGTTTGCCGAGCAAGCTGTGACTGGTCCGAGAGAGGTAGCTGAGCCAAGGCTCGGTGACACGGCGGGATAAAAGCCCGGGAGATTGCGCCCATGCCGTGATTTCCGAGGTGCCATGCCTGAAAATACAGAGCCAAACATGACAAATCCCGCCGATGAGTCGACTGCGCCAGCTTACTCTGAGGCGCAATATGGTTTGGACACAGAAGCGCAATTACCCGAAACGGGCTGGCAACGGGAGGTCGAGCACGGCCTGCGGACGGGCCTAGAAGGTGCCGAGAGCATTCGCGATCGAACGATTCCGACCTTCTCGCGGGGTGAGTTGCCCCACTTTGCCGGGATTAACACCTTCCTCAAGGCACCCTACGTCGAAAATGTCCATGAGGTGGGCAACTACGATGTCGCCATTATGGGCGTACCCCACGACTGCGGCACCACCTATCGCCCCGGCACCCGCTTTGGCCCCCAAGGGATTCGCCGTATTTCGGCGCTCTACACCCCCTACAACTTTGAGCTGGGTGTCGATCTGCGCGAGTCGATCACGATTGCCGATATTGGCGATGTGTTTACAATTCCGGCCAATATCGAGAAATCCTTTGACCAAATTTCTAAGGCCGTCGCCCATGTTTTCGCCAGCGGCGCCCTACCGATTATTTTGGGTGGCGATCACTCGATTGGCTACCCGACCGTACGCGGGGTCTGTCGCCACCTGGGTGATAAAAAGGTCGGCATCATCCACTTTGATCGCCATGTCGATACCCAAGAGACCGACCTCGATGAGCGGATGCACACTTGTCCTTGGTTCCATGCCACCAATATCAAAAATGCACCGGCCAAGAACCTTGTCCAATTGGGTATCGGCGGTTGGCAGGTACCGCGTCAGGGTGTCAAAGTCTGCCGGGAGCGAGCCACCAACATCCTGACGGTGACAGATATTACCGAAATGGGCTTGGATGCTGCCGCGGCTTTCGCCATTGAGAAGGCAACCGATGGCACCGACTGCGTGTATATCAGCTTTGATATTGACTGCATTGATGCCGGCTTTGTACCCGGTACAGGCTGGCCGGAGCCCGGTGGCTTGTTGCCCCGCGAAGCCCTCGGTTTATTGGCACGGATTATCCCCAATGTGACGGTCTGCGGTATCGAGATTGTCGAGGTATCACCGCCCTACGACGTGAGCGATATGACCGCCCTGATGGCGACGCGGGTTATCTGCGACTCTTTGGCGCACTTGGTGCGCTCAGGTCAGTTGCCTCGCCGCCAAAAGCCGGCGTTTATTCATGACTTTGCCCAACCAGAGCTGATTGCTGACTGGCGAGGTCGCTGATGCATGAAGTCGATATGACGCGGGCTTTGCTGATGACCCTCACCGATTGGTGGGAGGCGCAGCCCAATCAGCCCCAGGTGACACGGGTGCATTTGCAGGTCGGTGACTTTACCTGTGTCGAGCCAGTGAGTCTTGAGTTTGCCTTTGCGACCGCTGTGCAGGGGACAGTGTTTGCCGGCTGTGAGCTGGCGATTGAGCGCGTGCCGTTTGTTGCCCATTGCCCGCGCTGTGAGGCAAACTATCAACCCCAAATTGGTGAAGCCTATGCTTGCCCCACCTGCCATCTGCCCTTGACCGAGATCGTCTCGGGACGCGAACTCAAAATTGATCGCCTTGAGTGTGCAGAGTCTCAACACGAGGAGTCGTTATGTACCTAACTGCTGATCCTGAGCCTCGGAGCTTGGCCCAAGTCACTCAAGGGTTGCGTCATTTTGCCGCATTCCTGCGGCACCAGATTGTCGATTTGGGTGTCAACCTGTTGCAGGCCAACGAGCACCAAGCGGCCCATAACCGTGCTGATTTTGATCGTGCGGGTGTAACCTGCCTTAACCTCATGAGCAGCCCAGGCGCCGGAAAGACAGCCTTGCTGGAGGCGGTGTTGCCCCACCTTCGCGATCGCCTGCGCCTGGCGATCATTGAAGGCGATATGACCACCGAGCTGGATGCCGAGCGGCTGCGGCAGCACGGGGTGCCGGTCATCGCGATCAATACGGGTCGGGCTTGCCACCTCGATGCGCCCATGGTGCAGAAGGGCTTGCAGCGTTTGGCCACAGAGGTAGCACCCTTAACAGAATTTGATCTGGTGCTTGTTGAAAATGTGGGCAACCTCGTTTGTCCGGCCGAGTTTGCCGTCGGCGAACACGCTAAGGTCGCGCTGCTGAGTGTTACCGAGGGCGAAGATAAGCCGCTGAAGTATCCGCTAATGTTTCAGGCGGCAGATTGTCTGGTGATTACAAAGGCGGATCTGTTGCCCTATGTCGGCATCGATCGCGAGCGGCTGATGGCGAACCTGCGCCAAATGAACGCCAAAGCGCCCATTGTTTGGCTCTCGGCCCAGACAGGCGAAGGTCTGGCGGCATGGGTGCAGTGGCTAGAGCAAACTGTTGTTTCGGGTGTATCGGTATGAAGTCCAAAAACCTAGGTCAAATCATCGCGGCGCTGTGCCTCAGTCCGCTCCTGGCGCTCCCTGCTTGGGCACAAGAACCGATTGTGATTGGCTATAGCAGTTGGGCCGGTTGGTGGCCCTGGGCGATCGCCGAAGCAGAAGGCTTGTTTGAAGCCAACGGTGCGAATGTCGAACTGCGCTGGTTTGATGGCTACATCGAATCGATGGAAGCCTTCGCCGCCGGTCAGCTTGATGGCAACACCCAAACCCTCAACGATACGATCTCGTTTTTGGATGGCTCGGCAGAGGGCCAGGTTGTCGTGCTAGTTAACGACAACTCAGCCGGTAACGACAAAATCATTGTCCGTGAAGGTATCAACACCCTCGAAGATTTGTTAGGTCAGCGGGTCGCGATCGAAGAGGGTGTGGTCGATGATTTTCTCTTAGCCCTCGCCCTTAGCGAGGCTGGCTATTCGCGCGATGATGTGACGATTGTGCCCCTTGAAACAGGGGCTGCCGCTACTGCCTTTGTCGCCGAGCAAGTCGATGCGGTCGGTGCCTTTCCGCCCTTTTGGTTAACAGCATTAGAGCGACCCGGCAGCCAAGAGTTGATCTCCTCAGCAGACTTTCCGGGGGCGATTCCTGATTTGCTGGTGGTCAGTCAAACCCTCATCGACGAACAGCCCGATCAAGTACAAGCCTTAGTTAACACCTGGTTTGATATCCGCACCTTTATGGCCGAGAACCCTGAACGTGCCGATGAGATTATGGCCGCGAGGGCTGGGGTCAGTACGGAAGAATTAGCGCTGTTCAAAGAGGGGACACGCTTCTTCACGCTTGAAGAGAACCTCGAAGCCTTCAGCCCCGGCGACAGCATGGTACACATGCCCTATGCGGCCCAAGTGATGGCCGATTTTATGGTCGATGTTGGCTTTATTCCCGAAGTGCCCGATATGAGCACTCTCTTTGATGATCGCTTTGTACGCACCTCAGCGGAGCAGGAGTAGCTGTGTCGCGTAGTCTGGCTCCGACTGTATTTTGGCGTTTGGCGGCGGCGATTCCGTCGCGTTTGCAGTGGGGCCTGAATGCGCTGTCGGTGCTGGTGCCGTTTCTGCTCTGGTGGGGCCTATCGCAAACGGGTTGGGTTAATCCGCGCTTTTTACCCTCGCCTGATCGTGTGGTGGCCGCTTTGGTCCAGTTGTGGCAAGAGGGGCTGCTACTCAGTGATACGTTTGCCAGTTTTGGCCGAGTCAGTGCAGGCTTTATTTTGGCGGCATTGATCGCTACACCCTTGGGAATTGGAATGGGGGCCTTTGCTAGTATTCGGGCCCTGTTTGAGCCGATTGTCGGTATTTTGCGCTACATGCCAGCACCTGCGTTTACGCCGCTGCTAATTATTTACTTGGGTTTGGACGAAGCACCTAAAATTGGCCTCATATTTATCGGCACGGTATTTTTCAACGTGCTGATGATTATGGATGCAGTCAAGTTTGTGCCCAAAGAATTAATCGAAGCAACCTACACCCTGGGTGGCAAGCGTTGGCAAATCTTGATGCAGGTAATCTCGCCTTATATTTTGCCCAGTGTTCTAGATACCTTTAGGGTCAATATTGCCACCTCCTGGAATTTGGTTGTGGTAGCCGAACTGATTGCAGCGAATGAGGGTTTGGGCAAACGCATTCAGTTGGCGCAGCGGTTTTTTCGGACTGATGAGATTTTTGCCTGTTTGATTGTGTTAGGGCTGATTGGTTTTGGGCTGGATATGGCGATGCGGATGCTGATGCGGCGAAGTTGTCGTTGGGCTTTTGCAAAGTAGGGGGCAAGATGTTTCTCGAAACCCAAGATTTATGTAAGCGTTTCCCGAAGGGCAGCAAGGCATTTTTGGCCCTAGATCGGATCAATATCCGAGTTAATGCGGGTGAGTTGGTCTGTATTGTCGGTGCGTCGGGTTCGGGCAAAACGACGCTGCTGCGCCTGATTGCAGGTTTAGAATTGCCCAGCAGTGGTGTGGTCCAGATTGATGGGCAGCCGGTGCAGGGGCCAGGAGCTGATCGGGGCATGGTGTTTCAGGCGTACACTCTTTATCCCTGGATGACGGTGGCGGCTAATGTCGGCTTTGGGCTGAAGTTGCGTGGTCTGTCGCTGGCAGAGCGGGAGCAGCGCATTGCCTACTATCTGGAGGTGGTGGGGCTGTCTGAGTTTGCTCGCGCCTTGCCGCATCAGCTTTCGGGGGGGATGAAGCAGCGGGTCGCGATCGCGAGAGCCCTAGCTAACGAGCCCAAAATTCTGCTGCTGGATGAGCCCTTTGGTGCCCTCGATGCCCAGACCAAAGAAGTGATGCAGGGCTTTTTGCTGGATGTGTGGCGACGTACCGGCACAACAATTTTGATGATTACCCACGATGTCGAAGAAGCAGTGTTTATCTCGCAGCGGGTGTATGTTCTCAGTTCGTCACCCGGACGGGTCAAGCAAGAGGTAGCCGTACAACTCTCACCGGATCGCGACTATACCTGCAAACGTACCCTCAGTTTTTTGCAGCAAAAAGAGGAGCTACTGGATCTGCTACGAGCAGAGGTCAAGGTGTGAGGCACTTTCCTAACATTAGAGAAAAGAACTACAGACTAATCTAGGGAGTCCTAGAACTACGACACTAAAAATAAGTAACCCAATGAATTTATCCCTATCATTTTTCTAAATCCGCTTTCATTTCTTTCAATTCTTCTATGGAAGGAGTCATACCCTCAAGCTTTCTGTGAAGCATCGCGTGGCAGTTGGGACATACAGGAATGAGATCATTTCGGTAGTCTATTTTGTATTCTTTTCCTATGGCGTGGATAGGGATAACGTGATGAACATGAATAAAGCCTTTTCCTATGGGGCCATATGCCTGTTCGAAGTCGAATTCACAAATGGTGCACGAACACCCATGGTGTTCTATACACATCGCTCGTGCTATTGAACTTCGCTCGTATTTGTTAACAACGACCCGCATTTTCATGCCTTCACGTATTTCGGAGTCATCTGGGATCGAGTCTGGGAAAAAATCTGTAGAGTCAGACTTAAACTCTGATTCGATGTACGTCAACAATGAACCATCAAGTTTTTTAGGGCCTTGCGGTGCAGCTTTAAGGCCGTGCTGCAATAGTAGCTCTAGCGTGAGCCTCTCAGAGTCGATCTGCTCTTGCAGTCGAAGCCTGAAATAATCACCAGACTGCGCTTCTTTATAACTGCCTAGATCTAGCCAATATGCTTTGTCGTCTCTGATATTTGCAAAGGGTATACCTATTTGCTCAACCAAGCATCTATACCTGACTCTTTTGGTGGGTTGAGTGCAATATATGTAGACTGTATCGCCGACTTTATACCGCGTCTGATTTTGTTTCCAATCAATGTATCCATAGTGCTCAAACGAGCTGGCATGATGGTAGATTTTGGAATTTGCTGAGATGAGCCAGTTCATACTTCTGTCTAACATGTGCTTCAACGGCTAGATGAGCGTATGGTTACCTAGAACACAGACTGTTTTCTCAGTATTATCTCAGCCAGCCTGTGTAATCATAATTATAAACAGTAATTACCCAGAAAAATTATTATCCAGTCAAATGAGTGTTCAAGTGCTATTCCCAAATTGTACTTAAGTCGCACTCATGAAGCTACCGCTGCCGTAGAATCCAGGAGTTTAAACCTAGCCTAAGTTCTTTGAGGCTTCCGAAAGCTCTGGGTAAAACGGTTACGCCTATTGTGTGAAAGAGCGATCTTTTTCTCTCTGTCATGCGCGTTAAACTAGCGTTTCGTCTCTGTACCCAAACGCGCTGATGGCCCATCACACCTACACGCTTAACCTAACCTGGACAGGCAACCTTGGCGAAGGCACATCTACTTATCGCAGCTATTCTCGTGGTCACACCATTCAGATTCCAGGTAAGCCCCTCCTTCTGGGCTCAGCCGACCCGGCGTTTCGCGGTGATCCGACCTACCATAACCCCGAAGAGCTATTTGTAAGCGCATTGGCTGCTTGCCACATGCTCTGGTATCTCCATCTCTGTGCTGAGGCTGGCGTGATCGTTGTCCGTTACACTGACTCTCCGGTTGGCATTATGCAAGAGACCATCACTGGGGCCCACTTTAGCCAGGTCACGCTTAAGCCCACTGTCGCGAGAGCCCTAGCCAACGAGCCCAAAATTCTGCTGCTGGATGAGCCCTTTGGTGCCCTCGATGCCCAGA
>CAZAGN010000056.1:0-7641 GCA_964484905.1 uncultured bacterium
GATTTTCTCTGGAGCGAAGATACGGGTCTACCGCTAGAAAGCTACTCGGAGGCTGATGTAGAGAATAGAACCAACGAGGTATTTCAGCATATATATCGAGCGTATCCGACTTTACCCTCGCCCTACTATGCTGCAGCAGCATAGAGGGTTTGCGCGGCAAGCATCCAGACGCTTTTACCCACTTCAGGTCATCTGCCAGGTTAGCTCTTCCCCTGCCCGTAAGGGCACCAGCCCAGAATTCAAGAAGGGCAGTTCACTCGGAATGCGCCAAGGTGATTTAACCAACGTAATCGTGTCTGTGTTGCGGGGCAGTTGATAAAAGTCGGGGCCATAGAAACTTGAAAAGGCTTCAAGCTTGTCTAAAGCATTCTCCGCCTCAAACACTTCTGCATAGAGTTCAAGGGCGTGCAAAGCCGAATAGCAGCCCGCACAGCCACAGTCACTTTCCTTTTGGTTACGACCATGGGGCGCACTATCGGTACCCAAGAAAAACTTGGGATTACCCGACGTTGCCGCTTGGACAAGTGCGAGACGGTGCTCTTCTCGCTTCAAAATGGGCAGGCAGTAAAAATGAGGCCGAATGCCGCCCTTAAATAAACTATTGCGGCTAAACAACAAGTGCTGCGGCGTGATCGTTGCGGCAACATTATCAGTCGCCCGAACAAACTCTACGGCATCTGCGGTGGTGATATGCTCAAGCACTATCCGCAGCCTGGGGAATTGGGCTGTGAGCGGAACTAAGTGCTTTTCAATAAAGACTTTCTCGCGATCAAAAATATCAATAGTGCTGTGGGTCACCTCGCCGTGCAGCAGCAGCGGCAAATCGACCTGCTGCATCATCTCAAACGCCGCATAACAGCGCCGAATATCGGTCACACCCAGATCAGAGTTAGTCGTTGCACCAGCCGGATAGTACTTCACCGCCTTCACAAACGGCGACGCCTTGGCGGCGACAATCTCTGCGGGGCTGGTGTTATCGGTCAGATACAGCGTCATCAAGGGCTCGAACTGCTGACCCACCGGAATCGCCGCCAGAATCCGATCGCGATAGGCCGCCGCCTCAGCAACCGTTCGCACAGGTGGCTTCAGATTGGGCATGACGATCGCGCGGGCAAATTGCCGTACGGTATCGGGCAGAACTGCCTTGAGGGCAGCACCATCACGCAGGTGCAGATGCCAGTCATCGGGTTGAGTAATTGTGAGTGTTTGCATTTATCAATCATAAAGCAGTAGCAGAAATCACAGTTCCCGAGCCGCACAGCAGCGTTACAGTAGCTGAGGACACCTCCAGACGCTGACTCATGCTGCTTGATGCTTACGAACCTGGTCATTTTTACGATGAGATGTTTAGCGCAAAGCAGCAGCCCCGCCCCCACTATGCCAACCTCGTTCAAAGCCTAAATGGCATTCCGGCCACGGCCATGGAGCGACGTCAAAACCAGGCCAATGCGGCGTTCCGTACACGCGGTGTCACCTTTGCCGTCTATGGCAGTCAAGAGGGGGCCGAGAAGATCTTTCCTTTTGATCTCATTCCCCGCATTATTCCGGCCCATGAGTGGTCAATGCTCGAGCGTGGTCTCAGGCAGCGTCTACAAGCGCTGAATATGTTTGTGGCCGATATCTACGGTGATCAAAAGATTTTGGCTGATGGCGTTGTTCCTGGCGAGCTGATTTTTAGCTCGGCGCAGTATCGTCCCCAATTCCGGGGGGTTAAGGTACCCGGCAATGTCTATGTACATATCTGCGGCACTGATCTTATTCGCGATCGCGACGGTAGCTACTGTGTCCTCGAAGATAACCTGCGCGTCCCCTCGGGCGTCTCCTACGTCCTCGAAAACCGGCGTGTGATGAAGCAAGTCTTTGGCAGCATCTTCACCCAGCACCGCGTACGCGGCGTCATGGATTATCCCGCCCAGCTTTTGCAAATGTTGCGGCATCTCGCCCCCGACCCCAATCCCAATGCCGTAGTCCTCACCCCCGGTGTCTACAACTCAGCCTATTTTGAGCATGCTTTTTTGGCTCTCCAAATGGGTGTCGAGCTGGTTGAAGGTCGTGACCTTATTGTTGAAAACGAGCGCGTCTACGCCAAAACGGTGAGCGGTCTACAGCCTGTTCATGCCATCTACCGTCGCCTTGATGATGACTTCCTCGATCCCGAAGTCTTTCGCGCCGATTCAGCCTTGGGTGTGCCGGGGCTCATGCGCGCCTATGCTGCCGGCAATGTCTTGCTCGTGAATGCCATTGGTACGGGCGTTGCCGACGACAAAGTGATCTACAGCTATGTGCCACAAATCATCAAGTACTACCTCGACGAAGAGCCGATCCTTGCTAACGTCGAAACCTACCTCGCCAGTGACCCCGCCCAGTGCGATCACATTATTAACAACTTAGAACATCTGGTCGTCAAAGAATGCGACAACGCGGGTGGTTACGGTATGTTGATTGGGCCACGCTCCACAGCTGCCGAACAAGCCGACTTTCGTGAGCGAATTCTCGCCAACCCCCGCAAATACCTGGCGCAGCCTGTCATCACCTTTTCACGTCACCCCACCTACTACGGCGATGAACAGGCTTTTCATGGCTGTCACATCGATCTGCGCCCTTACATTCTTAACCGGGGCGATTCGCTCTGGGTCTTACCCGGTGGTCTGACACGCGTTGCCCTCCAAAAAGGCTCGCTGGTCGTCAACTCCTCCCAGGGCGGCGGCAGCAAAGATACCTGGGTGCTCGAGCGCTAACGCAGCAGACGCAACGAAACCCCTAGCCCGCCCCTAGATCAATCAATCATTGTTGATTAGAGTTCCCTTAACAGAAATCTTTCACAGGATGGTAGAGGGCCGAGGTGTAGATTTCCGCCCTTGGTGCCGCCACACCCTGCGCTAGAATGCAAACAAATGTATCAAACATAGCCAGTCGAGTTAGTTTTCGATGCCGCTGACTATGGTTGACCAAAATAATGAACCGTCGTTCGCAAAGGACTCACCATGGCATACACTCTGCCCGCTCTCCCCTACGATTACACGGCCCTAGAGCCTCATATTTCGAAGCAAACCCTCGAATTTCACCACGACAAGCACCATGCTGGCTATGTTAGCAAGTACAACGATGCCATCAAAGGCACTGACTATGACAACCAAGCCATCGAAGATGTCATCAAAGCGATTGCCGGCGATGACAGCAAGGCTGGTCTCTTCAACAACGCCGCCCAAGCTTGGAATCATAGCTTCTACTGGAACTGCATTAAGCCCGGTGGTGGTGGCACCCCGACGGGAGCCCTTGCCGACAAGATCACGGCTGACTTTGGCAGCTATGATGCCTTCAAAACTGAATTTCTTGCCGCCGGTGGCGCTCAGTTTGGCAGTGGCTGGGCCTGGTTGGTATTGGATAACGGCACCCTCAAGGTGACCAAAACTGGCAATGCCGGTAACCCTCTGACCCAAGGCCAGGTTCCCCTCCTGACCATGGATGTTTGGGAACATGCCTACTACCTCGATTACCAAAATCGTCGTCCTGATTACGCCAAGACCTTTGTCGAAAGCCTAATCAACTGGGATTTTGTGAACGAGCAGTTTGCCAAGGCAACAGCCTAGTCAACGCAGCCGCCTGATGTAGGTTGCACATCTGTTGTTAATTAAACCTTAGCTAGGGGAGAGTAGTTTGCTCTCCCTTTTTTATATGTCACTTTGCCTGTGCTGACGGCTGAGGTGTTGCCCGGCTTGGGTTCAAAGCTTGGCTTTGCTTTAGGATCGATGGAGGTTTTGACGAAGGATAACCCGATCCCTGGCGGCTGAGATATTGAGCTGCAGGGATACGGCCGCTAATCCTGCTGATGGGAGAAACGATAGGCACCTATGCCTGCTAGGGCGATCGCGATCCCTGTCAGTACGACGACCGTAATCCAGGGAAACTCGCTGATCGGCTGATAGGCCGCGGCACGCATACCAATGCTGGCATGAGACAGGGGCAGCGCGTAGACAACTACCTGCAGCACACCGGGTAGCGAGGCCGGATCAAAGAAGGTTGCCCCCAAGAAGGCCATCGGGGTGATCACAAAATTAGTCAGCAGGCCGACACTCTCAAGAGAACGGACATTAAGCCCCGCGATCACACCCAAGCCCGAGAAGACAGCGCAATCGAGTACCAAGACCAACAACGTCAGCGGATGCAGCAAGCCCCACGACTGGGTGACGACAACACCCACCACCAGCACACCGACCGCCGTGAGCATACCGCGCGTCACGCCCGCGAGCATTTTGCCAGTAAACAGGGCTAGCGGATGCACGGGCATTAGCAGCAACTCCTCAAAGGTTTTGGTAAAGAGGCGATCACCACAAATCGAGAAGGTTGTACCGGCAAAACTAATCGTCATACCCGAGAGGGCGACCATCCCCGGCAGAATAAAGGCGAGGTAGGTCGGCGCGCCACCCGAAACCGTATCCAAGGCGCCCCGGTCGAGCGAGCCCCCCAAACCAACCCCAAAGGCCAGAATATAAATCAGCGGTGCAACCAACCCCGAGGCGATGACCTGCCACACCCGCACCCGCAAATCTAACCAGTCGCCCCACCAAACCGTAAGACTATCGACCCAAAGTGTGCGTAAGGCAATCATGGCGCTCTGGTGTTACATTACTCAATCTTCAATCTACGCCGAAACGGCGGTGGCTGGGCGCCAGAGCTGCGCTGCCTCCAGCAATTCTTTGACGGCGGCGAGCACTTCCGGCCAACTTGCAGACAGGACGGGTTCTGCTTGGCGCACCGTCCAGATTAATAAAAAACCCGTGCGGATTGAGCCCAAATAATGTTTAAAAGCCGCCCGCAAACGTCGCTTGATCCGATTACGCTGAACAGCTCGTTTCGCAACTTTGCGACTAACGACAACCGTCAGACGCAGTGTCATGTCATCACTGGCCGCGAGGTAGCGCAAACTTAGCCAGGTGCCCCGACGGGAGCGACCCTGACTGTAGATAGCGGCAAAGTGAGCGCGGTTTTGCAGGCGCAATCGCTGCGGCAGCATCGCCTAGACGCTGAGGCGGGCCCGACCCTTTTGACGCCGACGGCGAATTACATTACGACCACCGGGAGTGCGCATCCGAACGCGAAAGCCCGATACTCGTTGACGCTTGCGGCGAGTTCCTTCCAATGTCCGTTTAGTCACGGGGCTATCCTATCTGCACAGGATTCTGATCCTACACCTAAGCGCGGAAGCCTTCAATATGGATGCTGGTTGAAATCTTGGGCCCCGGCACTTTGTAGAGGGTGTCGCGATCGTTGGCGTTTGCTTTATAGGTCTCCCATTCACTGAGTTTGGTTGGTGACAAAACATCACCCAGGGCATAAAACTCTTGATTGAGATACTTGGCAACACCCCGTTTGAAATAGGGATCATCCGAGCGGACATACTCACGCGGCTCAATTTCGACCGCGACCACCCGCCGCGATGCTGTCTCTACACACACGTAAATATCAGTTTCCATGGCGCCAGTGCTCAATCTTTCTTAATAATCCTAGCAAGGCACTGAGCCTCCCGCGCAGCCTCATCGCTTGACTGGCATTCGATGTGTTCGGCTATGTCCAGTCTGGCTGAGGTGAACTTGGAGTTTGGCTTAGTTAAGACTGTTATTGTCGAGATGAATCCGGCTACCGGCCCACTGCAACTTTTCGCGTAGCGTCCGGAAGTAGGAAAGGTTCGCTTCCAAAATCAGGAATTGCGCGCGGTGGGGCGCTTCTTGGACTAAGACATGCTCACCCGGATTGATCGCTTGGGCCAAAATGCCATCAGTCCAGAGACGTGTCAGGGCATCGGGATCGCCGAGGGGCCAAATCTTCACCTCAGCACGGGCATCAATCACAATCGGACGGCTCGATAAACTCAGCGGACAAATCGGCGTGATTGTAATCGCTCGCAGCGAGGGATGAATAATCGGGCCGTTGGCGGCCAAGGTGTACGAGGTACTGCCCGTGGGTGTGGCGACCAACAAGCCATCGCCATGATACTGATCTAAAATTTCGGCATTTACCTCAATTTCAAAGAGGGCGGCGGGCAGTCGGGTCTGGGTAATGGGCTTAACGCAGATTTCATTGAGGCACTGGAAAACCTCACTCTGGGCTTGCCCGTCTACGTCATAAATCTGGGCTTGCAGCATCGAGCGGGCATCGAGAACATAGTCGTCCATCAGCAGACGATCCCACGGATTACCCTTAAGTACCTGGCTCGACTGTGCCAAAAAGCCTAGGTGCCCCCCCACTTTGACCGCCAAAATTGGGATGTTGTGCGGTGCCAGATACCGGGCGGCGGCCAAGGTCGAACCATCACCGCCCAAAACGATCGCGAGATCGATGGGGCGATCCGTTGCCTCCAGAAAAATCGGATAGGGATTGTGGTGCGAGCCCGTCGGGGCCGTGAGGACTGTAATATCACGTTGCCGCAACTGCTCGGCACAATGCTGGCTTGCCTCTTTGCTCGCGCGGTCTCCTTCGCGGTAGGCAATAACGACGCAGGCTAAATCCATACAGTACCAACAGGTCAATAAACGCAGATCAATAAAGGGCGAGATCGTAACCAGTAAGGGTCGCAAAGAGTACGCTTATGCCGGTAAAAACAGGCCGCTACACGGGCCTAGCCATCCCCAGCCAGACACAGAGAGACTTGAGCAGAAGCTTAGCAGGCCGAGTGAGCCTCAAGCCGATAAACAAACAGAGGCAGCTCAATAAAAAGGGGGGCTATTAGTCTGGCCCCCTCAGTTTGACTCCTTGGCGTCAGTTAATCGTTGAGGTCGTTACTTTCGACAACGGCACCATCAATAATTTGCTTGAGGTGGATGTGCTTGTAGCCCAGATTGATTTCAAATTCATCACCTGGCTTGAGTCCCATTTTTTGGGTGTAGGCATTGCCAATGATGATTTGGCCATTTTTGTGAACACTGACACGGAATGTCGGTTCACGCCCACGCCGATCGCGAGTGGTACCCGGTGACAGCTCACGCCCTTTGGCCGCCAGGATCGCTTCGTAGAATTCAGCGAGGGCGACACGGGGCTTACTACCTTTGCTATTGATGACATAACCGCAGCGTTTGGCAGTTTCACGGCGGGGGAGATGCGAAAGAGATTCAACTTTTTGGATAAGCGCTTTCCCGGTTAGGGGTTGAGCCGGAATATCGGACATGGGCAACCTAAGCAAAGTTATTGCTCTAGGATACTGGATATTTTGGCCTATTGCCCAGAACTTTTTTGAGGCAAAATAGGCTTTTTCTAGTGCTGAGACCCCAGAAGGTAGCTGCCTTGGGTATTAATTACCGAGCCATCTGCCAGCTTAGTATTAATAAACAGCGGTCAATAGACAGCTACAGCCTCGGGTCGCGATCGCGCATGTTCTGGCAGGCTAAAGCAACGGACTTTGACTTACCCTTAATCATCAATCTCCACAATGGCACCACTGAGGGCATCAATTTCGACTTCGGTATCATTGCGAAAGGTGACTTCCCAGTAAAGACGGCCATCATCAAAATCAAGCTCAGCCTCAATCGGCTCGCTCGTGGGGACAATTGAGCGCGCACTCGCCACGGCAGCCCAAACACTAACTACACCCAGGCTGACATTACGATCATCGCCACGATCTGTCTCGATCACATTACCGGTACGGGC
>CAZAGN010000056.1:7741-16149 GCA_964484905.1 uncultured bacterium
GGCTGACATTACGATCATCGCCACGATCTGTCTCGATCACATTACCGGTACGGGCCTCAATCTCAAGTTCCCAATCATCGGCAAATTCGACATTCCAACGCCGGTCATTATCTTCAAGCTCGACTTCAACAATGAAGCCGCGATGACTGGCCTGCGCCAACGTTGCCGCGTCTTCAAGTGAGATCTGCGGGTTGGCAAACGCCACGCCAGCACTCAGAACGAGCGCGCTGGGCAATGCCAGAGTTGATAACCACTTATTTAAACCAAAATCCTCTTTGTCTATGCCGCAGCTTAGAAGATAGGCTTGGGTGCTTGCGAGGTGTGTGTAAGTAGGGAGGTTTGCTGGAAGACGCAGGTTTCATGAAGCTTTGATGAACCTCAGTGGCCTTTGAGCGCCTGACAAGTCAAAAATTGATGGCTGTGGGCAAGCCGTAGACCATAAAGCAACAGTGTCACAGGAACACTTGCGAGAGATTCTGTACACACAAATGCATTGCTATAGCTTCGGCGTGTGCTGCTGGGCTCACTGGCTAAAATTAAAGACAAGTCAAGCAAGGTAAGCTAAGTGACTTTCTTAACGTGCCTGCAAGCAAAACGAATGCAAATCCTCGAAACTGCGGCTAAGCACGGCGCGTACAACGTGCGTGTGTTTGGTTCTGTCGCCCGTGGTGACAACACACCAAATAGTGATGTTGACCTTTTAGTTGATTATGACCCTAACGCCATAACGCCATGGTTTCCGGGTGGGCTTTTGATGGATTTACAAGACTTACTGGGGCGCAAGGTAGATGTGCTGACTGAACAGGGGATTAGCCCTCTGATTCGGACAGAGGTTTTAGCTGAGGCAAGGCTCTTGTGACGGCTCGTACTGATCAAGTTTATTTACGCCACATCTTGGAATGTGCCGCCTTAATCCGCAATTACACCGCTAGCGGTCAAGCCGAATTTATCAAGAACACCTTAGTTCAGGATGCTGTCCTACGGCGGTTACAAACAATGGCGGAATCAACACAGCGGCTGTCCGATAGCATCAAGGCCCAAGCACCAGAGATAGACTGGCGGGCCTTGTCTGGCTTTCGTAATGTCCTGGCACATGACTATCTCGGCGGTATTAACCTGAATCAAATTTGGGATGTCTTGGAGTCTGACCTGCCAGGATCAGAAGCAACCGCACGAAGATTAATACATGAGGGGAGTTGAGACGCTGCTCGATAAATGCTTCCGCCTAATACTCGCTACGTCTTGATAGCCATGTATGTGAAGAAGAGTGTGCGCAGTACCTATACTTCATTGGCTACTCGTCAAACCCGAAATAATCGCAGCACAACCGAGCCGAGACCGTATGATCGCCTGAGAGTATAAAGAGCGACTATGGCTTTGCAACTGCGCATTTATGTTCCGCCGCACCCACTGCTGAAGCATTGGTTGGCCGTTGTCCGTGATGCCAGTACGCCAATGCCAGTTTTTCGGGCGGCTCTGGCGGAGCTGGGGCGGTGGCTTACCTACGAGGCCAGTCGCGATTGGTTACCCACCCTACCGATTACGGTGCAAACACCCCTGACAACGACGGATGCTGAAATTATTGATGCTTCGGTGCCGATCGCGATCATCCCCATTTTGCGGGCGGGCTTGGCCTTGCTCGATAGCTGTACGTCACTTTTGCCGATGGGCCGGGTGTACCACGTGGGCTATAAGCGTAACGAAGCAACGCTTGAGGCCGATTGCTACCTCAACAGCTTGCCCGACCACTTTGACCCCAACACCCGCATTATCATTACCGAGCCGATGATTGCCACGGGTGGCACCCTCAAGCAGTTGCTGGCGACCCTTCGCGATCGCGACGCCAATCTCAGTTATGTGCGCATTATCAGTATTTTGGTGGCGGCACCGGCGTTGCAGAGCTTGGGGGCAGAGTTTCCGGAGGTGACACTGTATACGGCCATGATTGACGAAGCCTTGAATGAGGCCGGTTTTATTGTGCCGGGCTTGGGGGATGCTGGGGATCGGGCCTTTGGCACCCTCTAGCAGTCACGCGGCTGAGTACTTTTATCGCCTGTTTATACTTGCCCCACCACGGATTAACCATGTTTGAGCAGCCCTTGGTCTTTGTGCAGTTTTCGATTTTGGTGTTGCTCTTGGTGGCCGTGGCTTCCGAGATTACCTTCCGGCGTTTGCACTTTCCTTATGTGATTGGCCTATTGTTGGTGGGCTTTTTTCTGGGGATAATTTTGCCCGCAGATAATTACCAGGCGTGGCTTGATAACGAAGAGGATGTGATTTTTTATATCTTTTTGCCGATTTTGGTGTTTGAGTCGGCTTTGAACCTTGATAGTCGCCTCTTGTTTCGTAATCTGGTGCCTGTGCTGACCTTGGCGATACCGGGGGTTGTCATTTCGACCCTGATTGTGGGTGGTTTGGCCGGTTGGTTGACACCACTGGGCTGGGCGGAAGCCTTTTTGTTTGGTGGCCTTGTTGCCGCAACCGACCCCGTAGCCGTAATTGCCCTCTTTAAAGAATTGGGGGCACCGCAGCGGCTGACGATTTTGGTGGAGGGAGAAAGCCTTTTTAATGATGCCAGTGCAATTGTGCTGTTTGAGTTTATTTTGCATACCTTTTTCTTGCATGCAGGCGAAGGCGGCTCAGGTCTCAGCACGGCATTCAGTGGCGGGCTCGAATTTTTGTGGGTCTTTCTGGGTGGGATCATCCTGGGCTTTATGTTGGGGTTGGTGGTGGTTTGGCTCATTCCCCTCGAGCAGGACAATGCCACGGTACAGGTGGTGATCTCGGTGGTAATGGCCTACTTGGCTTATATCGGTGCCGAGCAGATCGTCGGTGTCTCGGGTGTGATGGCTGTAGTCGGTTTGGGCCTGATGGTGAGCTGGTTTGGCTCCATTCGCTATACGCCCGAAGCCCGCGCTGATGTGCGTCAGTTTTGGGAGTTTGCGAGCTTTTTGGCCAATAGTTTGATCTTTTTGTTGGTCGGTCTGACTCAGGCGAGTTTCTTTGAGGAGATTTCGCTTACGGGCGAGATTTGGCAGAATTTGCCCTTTATGGCGATCGCGATCGGGGCTGTGTTGCTGGCACGGGCGCTGGTCATTGCCACACTCATGCCCTTGCTGAATCGTATTTGGGGCGGCGAAGGTGTGGGTTGGCGCTTCCAGACGATTCTCTTTTGGGGTGGCCTGCGGGGGGCGGTGGCCTTGGGCTTGGCGCTCAGCCTAACAACAGCCTTGGGGCCAGAGTTTCAGGCGGCCAACCAACTGATTATGAGTATGACCTTGGCCGTAGTGCTGTTTACGATTTTGGTCAGTGGCACCACCATGGACCAACTGATGCACCGCCTGGGGCTGGATCGGCGCTCGGTGATTGATCAACTGGGCTTGGCCAGCACATGGCTGGCGGCGAAACGTGAGGCCCTCAGCCGGATTACGCGCATGACGCGCTTTGCCCACTTCTCGGCACGGTTGGGCGACAAACTGAAACGCCAGTATCGCCACGAGATTAATACCCTCGAGCAGGAGTGCGAAACCCTGAGCGAAGCGGCGGCAAAACAAGGCCAGCTCAGCCAGCTTTTATGGCTGCAGATTATTAATGTTGAGGCCAAAGCCTACAGTGATTTTTATCAGCGCGGCAGCTTGTCTGAGGTTGTTGAGCGTGAGCTGGAATATACGATCGCGACCAAACGCGATGCTGTGCGGGCGGGGCAGATTCCGCCACCGATGACCCTGGCCGAGCCCGTCGATCTGCACCTGATTGCCCTTATTGGTAATGCGATCAGCCGCCTGGCACCCCATAGTGCCCTAGCGCAGCAGTTTTATTTGAACCAGCTCGAAGTTGAGTATGAGTGCAATGTCGCGATCGCCGAAGCTGCCGAACTTGTGCTCAAAGAAATTCAGACCCAAACCCTGATGCTGGATGCCGCCGACCTGAGCGGGATTCAGTGCCGCCAAGCCTACCAAACCTTTAGCAAAACGGCCCTGGCCCGCCTGGATGAACTCGCCCTAGACAATCCTGATCATGTGTTGCTGTTGCAACAACGCAATGCCCTCGCGGCAGCGCTCGAAGGTGAAGTGGATGCCGTCGAACGCCTCATTAGCGTGGGCGATGTTTTGCCGGGGATTGCCTCGGAGGTGAAGCACCACCTAGCGCAGCACCAATACCAACTGATGCGTCAGCCCATCGTCCGTTTTTCCCGCAATGCCGAAGGACTGCTGAAGCGGGTGCCTGCCTTTAGTTATCTGGCCGAGGCTGATTTACGCACCCTGGCCGATCAACTAGAGTCGCTGACGTTGCTGGCGGGTGAAACGCTCCTCAAAGCTCCCGCCGAGAATATTTATCTCTATCTAATTGCCGAGGGCATCCTCGCTATTCAAGAGCTTGAAACTGAGGCAGTCAGCCTCGAACGTCACTCGACCTTGCACAGTGGCGAATACTTTGGCGAGTCGGATTTATTTATGAGTAAAGCCAGCGCTGTATCTTTGATTGCTGCAACAGATTGCCGTCTCTATCGCCTAGCGCGGAGCACATTCACGCCGCTGCGGTCGATTTATCGAGCCAGCGAGGAGGCTTGGTCAGCGCATCAAAAGTACCGCCTGCCAACTTGAATCCTGCACGTGTGCAGCATTACTATTGCCAAATATTGCTCGTAATATCGGCAGTAAACATGCTCTTCTATTTCGCTGGTCGAAGCCTATTTGTAGTGAATAAAATCATAATTTTTACACTGCTAGCAGATGTTACCGAATCACATACTGGGTCGTAAATATGCGAATGTTTGCTTTGATCATAAATTTACTTGTCATTTTATGGGTTGTCGGAGCAGGTCTTTATGCTTCTGTGATTTTACGGCTGAATTCTGATTTTAGAGGTAATGTTCTAATTTTTGGTGTGTTGGCGTATGCTTGTATAAATTTTTTTACTATCCTTAGGTTGAAACCCAACAAAGATATGAAGTCGACTAAAAAAGATAATGATATTTAAGTTTGTTCACCCACCGCGCCAAGGACGAGAGCTGCGTGTGCGTCAGGCAGCCCGATACCGTAAGATGCCTTCAATGATTGCCGGAATAAATGTGAACTTGTTGTCTACTCCTGTCACTCTGTTTTTGTGATCTTCATCGCCTCGCAGCATGGCTAGTTTTGGCGACCTGTGCCGTGTTGTGGGTCGCAGCACAATAGACCCTTGCCTTGGGTTCTAGGTATCTGCCGGAGCTAAGGGAAAGGTCAAAATGAAGCAGGTTTCGTTATTGCCACTTTCTGCAACAATCGTGCCGCCAAGCTGAGCAACCATATTCTTGACCAAGGCAAGTCCTAAGCCAGTACCACCCTGCTTCCAGGGATCATGACTCGGAATTCGATAAAATTTTTCAAAAATCTGCGGTAGTTCTGTCGCCGGAATCTCGACTCCAGAATTGCAGAGCGTAATTCGAAGGCCAGGTATGTCTGGAGGCAGGACAAAGGGCGAAATTGCCAAGCAGATTGTCTCATCTTGGGGCGTATATTTGCAGGCATTGTGAAACAACTCTCGCAAGATACGCTTGAGCAATGAGGCATCAGAGGTAAACAAGGGCAGGTCGTCAGGTATCTGGAGAATGAGTTGCTGCTGCTGCTGCTGAATTTTAGATTCAAAGGGCGCGACGATCTCAGCCATAACTGATTGGAGATCAATCTCAGCATATGTAGCTGATGCGTTGGCGTCTGCCTCTAGGAGGACGAGATCGAGCAAGTTGTCGATTAGGATAATCTCTTGATCGCACTGTTCTTTGAGGATATCGAGATAATACTGAGGCGGACGTTTGTTGCCTGTTGGCGAGTTGAGACTATCTAGGCTGACACCAAGCATTTGAGCCGCCATGCGGATGTTGGTCAGCGGTGTTTTGAGTTCATGAGAGATTGTACTGAGGAAATCATCTTTGAGTTGGTTTAAGCGTTGTAGCTCTTGAATTTGCTGCTGAAGTTTTTGGTTATAGTCATCAGCCATCACCCGTTCGGCTTGTTTGCGGAGGGTAATATCTTCTAGCGCTAGCAAAATGATCGACTCTAGCCCACTGACATGACAGGCATTAAGCATCAGTGTTCGCCAGCCTAGCCCAGGAATAACTCCCTCAATTTCATAGTTGCCCAGCGTACTTTGCTGAGACAGGATATCGTCTAGCTGTTTGCGGAGTGGCAGGATATTTGATCCCTCTGGCAGTACTTCAAACAGTCTTTTTTCATCGCTGGGTCGGTTGAGCATAAAGGCATTTTGAAAAGCACGGTTGCTCGTAATAATCTGAAACTCTTGATTAAGCACGGCGAGTGGAATCGGGACTGTTTCGACGATGGCATTGGCATAGTTGCGTGATTCTTCGATAAGAAATAGGCTTCGCTTCATATCGTCGATATCGATTAGGCTGATGACGGCGCCATCAATTTGATTGTCGGTAGTTTTGTAAGGTCGAATTTGGAGGCTGTACCAGCGACCCTCGATATCGGTTACTTCTTGCTTGAAGGTATTGAGGGTATCGATAACACGGGCCGTAATCTCAGCAAGATTAGAAATTTGGAGATTGTGCTGAATATGGCTAAAGGGTCTGCCCAAATCGCCAGCAATGAGATTAAATAGCTGTTCTGCTAGGGGTGTAAAGCGCCGTATCCGCAGATCGCCGCTCAAAATCAGAATCGGGATATTGACACTGCTGATGAGGTTAGTCAGGTCGTTATTGACTTGATTAAGCTGAACATTGCGACTGCGCAGTTCTTCATTAATGGTGTTGAGTTCTTCGTTGGTGGCTTGGATCTCTTCTTTGGCGGTTTCGAGTTCTTCGTTAGTGCTTTGCAGCTCTTCGTTGCTGGATAATACCTCTTCATTGGCTACTTTAAGGTTTTGATTGCTAGCTTCTAGGGAGTTGATGATTGATTCGAGATAGTCTTTGTTGCTAGCTAGTTCTTGAGATAAGCGCAGAATTTCTTGATTTTCTTGGCTGGATTGTCGTTCGCCTGCCTGCTCGCGACTGAGGGGGATGCTATCTGTGGCCGGATCAAGCAACCGCGTTTGAAAAAGGATTAAAAAATAGGGTGATTTCTCGGGCGGCTGAGGTTCGGGGTGTGGGAGTTCTGATCGTTGGGGAGCAGCCTTGTCAGGGGGTTTGAAAGGAATGACATCAATGTAAACGGTGTGCCATTGCTCGCCTAGTTGGAGATTAAGCTCGCCTTTGCCAACGGTTGCCTCATTCTGCGTTGCCTGGTGAATAGCGGCTCGTAATTCAAGGGCGAGGCTGGGCCGAACAATCTTGAGCACATTAAGGCTGGCCTTACCCGGTGCTGGGTCTATAAACGCACCAAGTTGCCCCCGAAACTGCAAAACCTCCAGATTCTCGTTGATAATCACGCCATTTGGGGCAAACTGCTGCACCACTATTTTATCGGCCGCTTTTTCGAGGTCGGTATCATTCCATGACATTTGGCCTGCTGAAGTGGTTGCAAAGCGGGGTTCGGCTGGGGTGCTGCGACTGGCAAAATCAAAGCTTAGGCGAGATAAGGCCATTCTGCGGCTGTAAATACGATTTTTTTTGTCGGCAGCTATAAACAGATCACTATGCTCACCAATACTCTCGGAGGTGCCCAACATTAAAAAGCCGCTTGGCTTGAGTGCATAGTGAAAGATTGGCAGTATTCTTTTTTGAAGAATAGGCTCCATATAGATGAGAACATTGCGGCAGGTAATTAGATCGAGTTGGGAAAAGGGTGGATCACTGACCATATCTTGGCGGGCAAAGACACACAACTCGCGCACACGCTTGCCAATTTGATAGCCACCTTCGACCGGAAAGAAAAACCGTCGCAGACGCTCTGGCGAAACATCAGCCTCGATGCTAGCAGGGTAAATACCAAAGCGAGCCTGAGTTACGGCCACTTCGCTGATATCGGTGGCAAAAATCTGAATGCTGGGTCGGATCTGCTGATCATCAAGGAATTCGAGGAGACTGATGGCAATGGTGTACGCCTCTTCGCCGGTAGAGCAGGCTGTGACCCAAATCCGGATGGGTGTATCGGGGGTTTTAGAATCGATGACCGGGGGAAAGACTCTGGTTTTAAGCGCCTCAAAAGCGCCTGGGTCGCGAAAGAAGCGGGTTACCTTAATTAAAATATCGTGATAGAGCAGCTCGATTTCGCTGACATTGCCTTGGATAAAGCGTAGATAGGTACCTAGGTCGTCGAGATTATGTAAGGCCATGCGCCGCATAATGCGCCGAATGAGGGTGCCCCGTTTGTAGTGGCTGAAGTCTACTCCCATCGTGTTTTTGAGTAAGACAAAGAGTCTTAGCAGTGCCTGTTCGTTGGCGAGGATGTGGGGTGCTTCGACAGCAATCGAGGCTAGGGAGTGTCATCAAAAGGGGAATAGAGTAGAAGGAGGCAAGTAAAGAGGTA
>CAZAGN010000057.1:0-15742 GCA_964484905.1 uncultured bacterium
CCGATCAGCGACACGATGGCTGCCCTCGTTGAGTTGCAGCAGCAAGGCAAAATTCTCGCGATCGGGGTTTCTAATTTTTCGCTGGCCCAGTTGCAAGAAGCACAGCAGTACGGCTCAATCGACAGCCTCCAGCCACCTTATTCGCTTTTCTGGCGAGGCATCGAAGCGGATCTTTTGCCCTACTGCCAAGCCCAAAACATTACGGTGCTGGCGTATTCGTCATTGGCGCAGGGGCTGCTGACGGGTAAGTTTGGCCGCGATCACCAGTTTCCGGCGGATGATATTCGCGCTAAAAATCGCCTGTTTCAGGGTGAGGTGTATCAACGCGCCCAAGATAGCCTCGACGAGCTGCGGCCCCTCGCCACCGCTAAGGGATGCTCGCTGGCCCAACTCGCGATCGCCTGGGTGATTGCCCAGCCCCATACCTGTGCCATTGTCGGTGCCCGCAATGCTGAACAAGCGAGGGCGAATGCGGCAGCGGCTGAGATTGGCTTAAGTGATACAGACCTCGAGCAGATGCGGCAGATTAGCGAACCCGTTCAGGCCCTGCTGGATGCGAATCCGGTGATGTGGCAGTTTGATTAGAACTGGCCTGGATCGCCCTAAGGGCTGTGCTGCTATTCGATTTCGCGCTTCATCGATTCCAAGGCGTTGTGCATGTGGTCATACATCTGCTGCGGCGAAACACCCATAGAGCCAAACTGCGACTCCATTTGTTTGGTCGTCATCTGGGCCATAAAGTCATCCGACAGTTCCATGCGCTTCATAAAAATGCGCTGCCGTTCCATCAGCTCTTCCATCGTGTCGATAAAAAGCTTCTTGCCTTCACGATCAAACTTGCCGTAGTCCGAACCCAGTTGCATCAAGTTCTGGAAGTCGCGGAACAACGCTTGCGCCTCACGCTGGACAACTTCCGAGTCGAAAAAGCCCATAATGTGCTCTGCGTAACAACTACACTCTAGTGTAATGCGCCAATCTCACGCCTATCTAGGGGCAATCCCCGCACCTCGCGGTAGGGTTATGATCGTTTAGCAAGCTGGGGCTGTAGCTCAGCAGGATAGAGCGACCGCCTCCTAAGCGGTAGGCCGCGCGTTCGAATCGCGCCAGTCCCGTCCAGCTATGCTTCAAAAACATTGCTACTGCAAAAAAAGCCATGAAAGAAGATGGCACTGAGTTTCAGACCGTACAATTCGAGTCTGTATAGTAAACATGTTTTTTGAGAGCCAGTTTGTCACTACTGATGTGAGCGTGTGATGTGAGCGTGTCAGTCGCGCTACCACTTTAGAATGCGCTCGGCTCAAGTCTCGTTCTAGGATTGATTTAGGTGGCTTTGCCTCATTCAAATAGCATTGCGGGCCCTGAGCAAGCTACGCAGCGGCATCAGTCGCCGAGCCAGTAGAGTAAACCCTGTGCGGTGTTTGACCCCATGACCGATGTTGATCGCTTGCTGCACCAAATCCGAAACCCCCTGACGGCGATCGCGACCTTTGCAAAGCTTTGGCAGCGGCGCAGTGAGCCTGAAGATCCGAATGCTTGGCTGGTTGAACGGATTTTGGGTGAGGCTGAGCACTTACGGGCTTTGTTGACGCAGTACGAAGCGGCCCCCAAACTGGCTCCCCAACCCCTCCCAATCCGCAGTTTCATTCAGCGACTCTGGCCGATTTACGATGCGATTGCCCAAGAGCGCCATCTGAAGCTGGAGCACGATTGGGATCAGGCGGAAGTGACGTTGATGCTCGATCCGGTGCTGCTGCGGCAGGTGCTCGATAACATTATGGATAACGCATTTAAGTACACCCGCACCTGGGTCAAGTTGCGGCTGCGCTTGGTGGGTGAGCAGGTCTGGCTAGAGATTAGTGACGATGGCCCTGGCATTGATGCTGCCGACCAACAGCGGATCTTTGAGCCTTATTTTCGCGCCGCCGGTCTCGACCAACCCGGCCAAGGGCTGGGGCTCGCGATCGCGACCGATCTCTGCCAGCGTCTTGGTGGTAGCCTCAGCGTTGAGAGTGTCCCGGCGCAGGGAACAACCTTCCGTGTTTGCTTAGGAGGTGCCGCATGACCAAGCAGATTTTGTTAGTTGATGACGAGCCGGGGATTCGCACCGCCGTCAGTGCCTATCTCGAAGACAGTGGCTATACGGTGACGGTGGCTGCCAATGCTGCCCAAGCTCTGAGCGCTTTTGCTGCCAGTAAGCCCGATCTGGTGATCTCTGATGTGATGATGCCTCAGATGGATGGCTATCAGTTGTTGCAAGCCCTTCGCGATCGCGACCGAACAGTCCCGATCATTTTCCTGACGGCCAAGGGCATGACCACCGACCGCATCCAGGGCTACCAAGCGGGTGTTGATGCCTACCTGCCCAAACCCTTTGATCCGGATGAACTGGTCGCGATCGTCGATAACATCCTCCAGCGCACTCCTGCTCTGCCCGAAGCCCTCGCCCAAGAACTAGCCGAAATCAAAGCCCTCTTGCAGGCCAAGCCCAGCACCGTCACCACCGAACCCCCGCCGATCCGCGTACAACTGACCCCCCGCGAGCAAGAAGTGCTCGATCTCGTCTCTGAAGGACTCATGAATAAAGAAATTGCCCGCAAGCTCGAAACCAGCATCCGCAACATCGAAAAATACGTCACCCGTCTCCTCAACAAAACCGGCACCAACAGCCGTACCGAGCTGGTGCGCTTTGCGATCACCTACGGCCTCGTCAAGTTGTAGCCCCAGGCAATAAGATCACTGCGCTTAACCTGTCCCAGCCTGCATCAGAGATCCCGCGCTACAGTGGCTCTAGCCAAACGACAACCCACCCCTATGCACGACTTTGCCCGCCGCTTTTGGGAACAGTTACGGCCACCTCTGCTAACACCCGAAGGAAATGCTCGGGTCGCCGTCCTTGAAGACCGTCCCCAGAGCTTTTTCAGCGACATTTACCATTTCCTACTGGTCATGCCCTGGCCGTTTTTCTTGGGGTTTGCCTTCATCAGCTACCTCACCCTCAACACTGTATTTGCGGTGCTCTATCTCTTGGGTGGCGACGCGATCGCGAACGCCGAGCCCGGCAACTTTTGGGATGCCTTCTTCTTTAGTGTTCAGACCGTCGCCACCATTGGCTATGGCGTCATGCACCCCCAAACTTTCTATGGGCACATGATGGTGATGTTCGAATCCGTCATTGGTTTAGGCGGTGTTGCCACGGCCACGGGCTTAACTTTTGCCCGCATTTCGCGACCAACCGCCCGCATTGGCTTTAGCAATGTCGCCGTCGTCGCCCCCTTCAACGGCAAACCAACCCTGATGTTTCGTGCCGTCAACCAACGGCGTAACCGCATCCTTGAAGCCCAAATGACCGTCAGTATCCTGCGGCGTGAGTATACCCTCGAAGGCCAAGTGCTCTACCGCTTTAATGATTTGCCCCTAGTCCGGCAACGCACCCCCATCTTTGCCCTCACCTGGACGGCCATGCACATCATCGACGAGCGAAGCCCCCTCTATGGCTTTGATGAAGACAGCCTCGCCGCCGCCGATCTTGAGGTGGTCATTTCTCTGACTGGCCTAGATGACACCCTGGGTCAAACGATCCACGCCCGCCACGCCTACACCCCCAGCGCTGTCTACTGGCAACACCGCTTTATTGATATCTTTAGCGAAACACCGACTGGCAGCCGCGTCATCGACCTACGCTATTTTCACGCAATCGAGCCGATTTCCCGTCCGACTCCATCACGTCCGTTAGAATAAAGAAACAAACCTTTGATAAATTCGTGGTGAACTATGGACTTAAGAATCCTGATCGTTTTTGGCCCGATCCTGCTCGTGGTGGGCTGGGCTGGCTACAACATCATCAAAGCCGCCTTCAAAGGTGAAGCCAAACTGTTTGGGGAAAAAGGAAATCTTCTCCTCGACGACATCATCAACAACAAAAAGTCTTAGGGCAAACGTATCACCTCGGCTGAAACTGCCCTTGGCGAGACTGTAGCGTTACCCTTCGCCCAAAGCGGCATCTGTTTACACTATGCAGACTCCACGCAGCACCAATAGACTCTGCTCCCTTGTCATTACAGACGAGGGGGTTTTGAGTTTTGAACCCTAATTCTGTAGCTATCCCTAGAGCACAACCAACAATAATATTTGCCGCTTGACATGAGCTTACTCTTACCTGTGCAGAGGCACAAAAACCAAACAGCCAACCCAAGTAGACGACAATTAGCGGTGGCGTCCCCACTGCAACAGCGACAAACCCAAATTAGCGGCCAAAATACCCGCAAGCAATGCCGCCACCATCCACAAGCCCACTGAGAAGGGCACCGATTGCAACCACAGCCAGCGGACACTCACGTGCTGTAGATTTTGGGTTGCGGCAATCGCGATCGCGATCGCGAGGCTGCTCCAAGCAAGGGTTGTAACAAAGCGCATGGCAACGAATACCCCAGAGACTTTTTTAACGTGCGTGCTAGTGGTATCTTACAGATCTATGGGCGGTTAGCTCAGCGGTAGAGCGCCTGCCTTACAAGCAGGATGCCACAGGTTCGAATCCTGTACTGCCCATAAAGCACTGACCTCCTACCGATCTCTTTTCAAGATGCTTGGTAAAAATTTAGCCCGATAGATCACGAGCGCCATCGCGCCGGCAATCAGACCCCAAAAGGCAGAGCCAATCCCAAAGAGAGTCACCCCAGAGGCCGTCACCAGAAAGGTAATCAGGGCGGGTTCTCTCTCGGTTTCGTCGCGCAGAGCCGTAAACAGGCCATTGCCAATGGTGCCCAGCAGCGCTAAACCCGCGATCGCAAGCACCAGCTCTTGCGGAAACGCAGCAAAGACCGCCCCAACCGTTGCCCCAAATAGGCCAATCAGAATGTAGAAGCAACCCGCCGCAACCGCCGCGACATAACGCCTACTGGGGTCTTCGTGAGCCTCACGTCCCATGCAAATTGCCGCCGTAATCGCCGCCAAATTGAGGGCAAAGCCGCCGAAGGGGGCCAAAACAACCGTAGCAACTCCTGTCCAACCAATAACCGGCGAAATCGGCACAGAGGCATAGCCCGACGCCCGCAGGACCGCCACCCCCGGCACGTTTTGCGACGCCATCGTCACCACAAACAGCGGCAGCGCCACCCCCACCAGCGCGCCCAAAGAAAACTGGGGCCACGTCAGCACGGGTTGGGCCAGTTGCAGGCTCACAGCCTCAAACTGAATCAGGTTTTGCAGGGTCGCGATCGCGATCCCCACCCCCAGAGCACCCACCACTGCATAGCGCGGCTTCACCCGGCGCAGCATCAAGTACGTACAAAACATCGCCAGGGTCATCACAAACTGGGTTTCGAGAGCAACAAACACATCAAGGCCAAAGCGCAGCAGCACCCCCGCCAACATCCCCGCCGCGATCGAGAGGGGAATGCGGCTGATCAACCGCTCAAACCAGCCGCTGAAGCCAGCCAAAGTAATCAGCAAACCCGAGATCAAAAAGGTGCCAATCGCTTCAGCCATGGGCACCCCTGCCGCCGAAGTGATCAGCATCGCCGCCCCCGGCGTAGACCAAGCCGTAACCACCGGGGCGCGATAGCGCAGCGACAGACCAATACAAGTCAGCCCCATCCCCCAGCCCAAGGCCCACATCCAGGAGGCGACTTCCGCTGGGCTCGCATCGAGTGCCTGAGCTGCCTGAAAGACAATCACCGCCGAACTGGTGAAACCAACCAGCACCGTCACAAAACCCGCAATAATCGCAGAAAACGAAATGTCCTTCAGAAAACCCCTGGCTATCATGGCTGCTTATCTCAACGCCAACCCTAGACTACGGGACTCAGGCTCCCAGGATACCGCTGGAGGATTCCGGTAGGATAAAGGGCCTGACACGATCGCGATATGCTGCCCTGGGCTCTCCTGTCCTTCAACACTGCCCTGACCGAGGCCACTAAGGATGTTTTGCTGAAGCAGTCCTTACGCACAATCGCGCCCCTGCCTGCCACAGCCGTGCAATCGTTCATGATTGCGGCCTGCCTAGTGCCCATGGTTGTCCTCACCGGCATTCCAGCGCTTGATCGCACCTTTTGGCTCGCGCTACTCAGCAGCAGCATTCTCAACGCCCTCGCCTTTTGGCTCTACAGCGAAGCCCTGCACCATGGCGATTTATCGCTGGTCGCGCCACTGATCAGCCTCTCGCCAGTCTTTATGCTGATTACTTCGCCCCTGGTGGTGGGTGAGTATGCCGATGCTCAAGCCGGGGCCGGGGTGATCTTGGTTGCAATTGGTGCCTACGTTCTAAACTCACGCGGCGTCGCCGTCAAAGCAACCCGCTGGTACGAACCCTTCATCACCCTCTGGCGATCGCGAGGGAGCCGCTCGATGTTTTTGGTCGCCATCCTCTGGAGCATCACCTCCAACATCGACAAAGTTGGCATTCAACACTCCAGCCCCTTCTTCTGGCTGCTCTGGGTCTACGGCTCAATTGGCCTGCTGCTGATGCCCCGCTCGCTGCAACTCGGCATTCCTGAGGCTGCCCCCTGGCGGCGGCTTTGGCTGTCGGCGATCATCGCCACCTTCGGCATCAGCAGCCAAATGTATGCCCTGCTGCAAACCCAAGTCGTCAACGTTATCGCCATCAAACGCCTGAGCACCCTCATTGGCGTTCTCTACGGCGCTTGGATTTTTCGCGAGCAGCATCTTCGCGATCGGCTTATGGGTGCAGGCTTGATGCTTGCCGGCGCTGTCCTGATTTTGATTTAAGCTGAACCCTAAAATTCCGTATCTACCGTCTCTTCCGGAATGGCACGATTAACTCGCCGCCGCCGCGATGAGCCAAGGCGAGCCTGATCACGCTCCGCCTGGCGTTCGGTTTTGCCGCGCCACAAAAAGCGAATCGGTGTGCCCTCAAGATTCAGCTGCGTCCGGAACTGCTTTTCGAGATAGCGACGATAGGTATCCTTAAACAACTTCGGCTCATTGACAAACAGGGCAAATGCAGGCGGCTGACTGCTCACCTGTGTACCGTAATAGATCTTGCCCTGCTTTCCCTGGCGATTGGTGGGCGGCGATTGCCACATCAGGGCTTCCTTCAGCACCTCATTCACCACCGACGTACTGAGGCGTTTTTGATGATTTTCGAGCACAGTCTGGACAATCGGCAGCAGCTTCGTCACCCGTTGCCCCGTCAAGGCCGAAATCGTTACTAACGGTGCCCAGTCCACAAAATACAACCGATCGCGAACATAGCGCTCATAGGCAACCAGCGTGCTATTGTCCTTCTCTAGGGCATCCCACTTATTGGCCACAATTACACAAGCGCGTCCATCATCGGCAATCCGGTTCGCCAGGGTCATATCCTGCTCACTCACCGTATCGCTGGCATCCAAAACAAACAGCACCACATCGGCCCGCTGAATCGACTTAAAAGCGCGGTTAATACTAAAAAATTCAACGCCGTAATCAATTTTCTTCTTCTTACGAATTCCCGCCGTATCCACCAACCGAAAGGTTTGCCCCTCCCAGGTCAATACCGTATCAATCGCATCACGCGTCGTACCCGAAATTTCGCTCACAATTACCCGATCTTCACCCACCAGACGATTCAGCAAGCTCGACTTGCCGACATTCGGGCGACCGACGATCGCGATATTAATCTCGCCACTATCAACCAGCTCCGCCGCCGCCGGAAAATGCGGCAGCACCAAATCCAGCAGCTCGGCCACACCGTTGCCATGGATAGCCGAAAGCGCCTGCGGCTCACCCAGGCCCAGCTCCCAAAACGCCGCCGCCTGCGCCAACCCCGCCAGTTCCGACTCGCACTTATTCACCGCGAGCAACACCGGCACCGCCTGTTGCCGCAACCAAGCCGCCAACTCCTGATCAGCCGCCGTTGGCCCCATCTGACCATCAACAACAAACACCGCAACCTGGGCTTCCTGAATTGCTGTCAACGCTTGGTGACGAATATGGGGCAAAAATTCCGTATCGTCATCAAAAACAATACCGCCCGTATCGACAACCCGAAACCGCCGCCCTAGCCATTCCGCCTCACGGTACAGCCGATCGCGAGTTACCCCAGGCTCATCATGGACAATGGCTGTCCGTTGACCGACCAAACGGTTAACCAGCGTAGACTTGCCCACATTGGGCCGTCCCACAATCGCAACTAACGGCAAAACCATAAGGGGCAGCATCGAAATCAGCCGATCAATCTTAGCTGATCCCGCCACCGCCCGATTGAGTCAAAAAACCCGCCAAACGGACACCGTCAGCACTACACGTCTCTTTAGGTAAGTATCAAACTCGCTAAAGCCCACCGCAAAAAGCTCAGCCCCACTCAAAAGCTTCCCTCTCAGCAAAAGACTCAACCTCAGCACAAAGAATAAATCCAGAGAAAAACATCTTTAGACGAAAATTTTGACAAAACAATAAATCTTAAAACCAGAAACTAGGGTCTAGATGACACCGTTACACAGCTGCCTTGAGCCTGCCAACAAAACACGAGGACGCCATAATCAGCAGTCCCCCCAGCCATTGCACCAAACTCGGCTGCTCGCCCAATAACATCACCGCACTCAGCACCCCAAACACTGGCACCAAGGCCAGATAAAATGCCGCATGACTGACTGGCAGATTTTTCAGCGCCACCAAATACAAGAAAAACGCTAGGGCATACTGCAAAACACCCGAAGCAACTGCCAAGAGGAGAAATCGCAGCGGAATATTTACCAAGGTAACACTATAGATCGGATCAAAGAATGACAACACACTGAAGCAAATAACCGTAGTTATCAGGCCCACCGTTTGCTGCGCCGTCGTTAGTTCAATCGGATTATTCGTCTCAATTTGTTTTTTACTCAGCAGGGCATACAACACAGCGAACAAAGTACCCATCAAAATCAGAACATCACCCACCAACGATGAATAGAGGCCCGACTGCGTATCATTTAAAAGCAATAAGATGATACCAGCCAAACTGATACCAGCCATAGCAATCTTCGAACGGGTCAGCCGCTCACCCAAAAAAGCCGCCGCCAGAACAACCGTCAAAATAACTTCGGATGAGGCAATAAGCGTTGCATTCCCAACCGATGTCAACTGAATGCCAAAGACGCCAAACATATAAGCAAAAGCAGGCTCACAAATACCAGCCAAGCCTTGCTTCAGGCGTTGCCACGAAAAGGGCAACTTATTGTCTTTAATGTAACAAATTGTTGTTAGAAACAGCACACTCGAAAAAAGCTGAATCACGAGGAGTGTTGCAGCCGTAACTTCGGCAAGGGCAATCTTAGTTAGGGTTACACCCAGCCCCCAACAAAATGCATAGCTTAGGGCAATGATAGATTTATTCATAATACTAACGAGGATCGATGAGTTCTCTCGATAAAAAGTGGTTAGTTGCAATTATTTTCAGATCGCTAGTTGATGACCCGGCAGTCTTGCATAAGTACAGCTCGTGGCAGCACACGTCATTTGTGGAGATATGGCATCAGCTCTGGTACAGGAATGCACATAGCCAGCATCAACATCTGCCGCCATTGGCAAGACTTACGTTCAGCTAAATGCGATACAGGCACAAACCTTGTAAATGCAGCCTGCTATACCCAGACATACCAAAAATCAGACTTCAGCACTTTTTAGCGCTGTGAAATCAGCTTAAACTGCCTCAAAATCGAAACTAGCGTATCAGCAGTAATCGACGTCAGTGTTCGCGTAGGAGTTGATAATCTTTCCGCCACCCGTAGGACACACGCATAAGTTGGTGCCTGTAATGAACGTAGAATTACATAGCACCCAGGGTAGCATCAAATTTTTGGCTTTGTCCTCAACACGCATCTCAATGAACGGGCTTAGCACCCAGAATTTAAGGGCATACCGGCAACGTGCTTAAACCCCTGCCATCACAACAGTGCTAATCCATTCGCGCACTAGGCGGTTGACCGTTGCCGGATCATCATCGTGGGGGCAGTGACCTGCCTCGAGAAAATGCTCGGTGAGTTTTTGGTAGTGGGCTTGGAAATTACGACTACGCTCAGTCACATTCATCCAAGGATCACCCTTGCCCCACAGCAGCAGCAGTGGGATATCAAGCTTGGCGAGGAGTTGGTCAAGACGTTCGCCTCGAGGTGCTTTGAAGACGGCGGCAAAGACATCCTGAGCACCAGGGTCAAAGGCAGCCCGCTGAATTGAGTCGACCAGCTCAGGCGTGACGGCGGCTTGATTAACGTAGACCTTTTGCAGGGTTTTGCGAATAACCGACTTTTGACGGGTGTAATAGAAAATGAGCGGGCTGAGTAAGGGTAGGGCAGCCCCCAACAGCTTTTGCACCGGGCCTGGTTGCGGTGGCTCCAGAAATGGCCCCGCACTATTGAGTAAAACGACACCCTGAATCAGGGGTGACTGGGTGGCGGCACAAAGAGAGGCGTAGCCACCCAGGGAATTCCCCAACAGAATCACTGGGCCTTGAATCACTTCGGTAATAAAGTCGTGCAGTTGCTGCTGCCAGACGGTACCTGCATACTCTTGCTTGGGTTTTGCCGAACGACCAAAGCCCAAGAGATCGATCGCGAACACCTGAAAATCGGTTTGCCAGTCGGCGATATTGTGCTGCCAGTGATCGGTCGAAGCGCCAAAACCGTGTACACACAGCAACGCTGGTCGATCCGCTTGGGGCACCCCAGCCTGGACATAGTAAATTGACTGCCCTTGCCAAAGCCAAGTGTGACCCTGGGTTGCCTGTGCAACTGTCATATCGTGTAACAGAATGTTAACACTCTCAGTTTAGCTCAAGGTTTACCCCAGGCTTGAGCCCAAAATTCTAGGGGATAGTCGCGGGCTATTTGGCAGAGCAGCCAGTGTGGTGTGGGTTCTAGCCTGGGCGCAGTACGCGAACACAGACACCTAGGCATCTGGCTGTCTAGGCGTCTGTCTTACCCTGCTCTAGTTGTGAGCGGTAGTGAATGGCTCGTTTTTCAGCATCTTCAAACACCTGGGCTGCATTCTCAAGAATCTCACCCGGTGATTTTTCGAGTACCCGCGTAGAGAGGTTAATTCGACCTTTGGCTTCATCCAGACGGGTCACAACCGCTTTGATGATTGTCCCTTTGGGGAAAACCGCCGCCGGATTTTCGACAAAGTTTTGGCTGATGTCACGGACGTGCAGCAGGCCGGTGGTGCCCTGGAAAGCGACAAACAGGCCAAAGTCTTTGGCACCTGTCACTTCGCCGTCAATCAGTTGGCCGGGTGTAAACTCGCGCACACCCTGGTTGCGTTGGGCTTTGCGTTCGGAGAGAACAAGGCGCTTGTTGGTAAAGTCAACCTCCAGATAAGCCAGGGTCAGCGCCTGACCGACCAGGGTTTCCATCGCCTCAGGTTGACGCAAATGCGAGCGGGGCACAAAGCCGCGCAGGCCATCGAGATCGACAACGACGCCGCCGCGATTGATTTTGGTGACAGTGGCGGTAATGATTGCACCTTGGTCACAGCTTTCTTGGGCGGTTTCCCAAGCCCGCTTGAGGGCCAGTCGTCGCAGCGACAGCAAAACTTCACCGTCAGCATCTTGCTCGCGCACAATCAAGAATTCGCGTTTTTCGCCCTTCTCCAGAACCTTAGTCAGGTCTGTTGCCCCAATCACCTCATCGAGGGGCAAACGTCCCAAGGCTTTGCCACCAATATCGACAAAGGCCGCGTCGCGATCGACTCGTGTGATTCGCCCCTTTACGACATCACCCCGTTGAAAGCTAATGTCGTACTTTTCGAGGGCTTGGGCGAAATCTTCCTGGGTGAACGACATATACACGCCTGAACAATCAATAGTGCTCAATAGTGTAGCAAGACGGTGTCGCCAGCCTCAGCCTGCCCGGGCGAAACTGGTAGGGTTATGGTAGTGAGTTTTGATGAACTTACGCAGACATTACCACTTGAGCTTTCGCACTATGGCACGTATCCTCGTTTGGTATCGCAACGACTTGCGGCTGCATGATCATGCACCGTTGCACCACGCCCTCAAAGACCAAGCTGCCGTTATTGGCCTCTACTGCTTTGATCCGCGCCACTTTGCCGAAATGCGTTGGGGCTTTGCCAAGACGGGGCCGTTTCGGGCACAGTTTATGGTTGAAGCTGTTGCTGATTTGCAGCAGCGCTGGCAGGCACTTGGGGGAACGTTCCTGATTCGCCAGGGCAAAACCGAGGCGATCATCGCCCAATTGGTACAAGAGCTGGCGATTGATCAGGTCTATTGCAGCCAAGAGGTGACCAGTGAAGAGTTGGCGGCAGATACAGCGATTCAGGCCCATGGGGTAAAACTGCGCAAGTTTTGGCAGGCAACGCTTTACCACCCCGATGATTTGCCGTTCCCGATTGCCCGCATTCCGCAAGTCTTTACGCAGTTTCGGAAGGCGATTGAGCAAGAGTCGAGCCTGCGCCCCAGCTATCCGACACCGACCACGTTGCCCGCGTTTCCTGTGGCAGCTGAGCCGGGTGAACTCCCCAGTCTTTTGCAGTTGGGTCTTCAGCCACCCACAATAGATGCGCGGGCGCAGCTACGCTTTGTTGGCGGTGAGACCGCTGCCCTTGAGCGGGTGCAGACCTATATCTGGGATCGCGATCGGCTGCGGGTGTACAAAGAAACCCGTAACGGCATGCTTGCCCCGGATGATTCGAGTAAGTTTTCGGCTTGGCTCGCTTTGGGCTGCCTTTCGCCGCGCTACATTGCCGAGGCAGTAGGCCGCTATGAAGATCAGCGGGTAAGTAATGATTCGACGTACTGGCTGATTTTTGAGTTGTTGTGGCGTGACTATTTTCGTTTTGTGGCGGCGCAGATGGGCCATAAGCTCTTTCGGCGACAGGGCATGCAAGGCTTTGAGATTGAGTGGTCGGAGGATCCTGATCTGTTTGCCGCCTGGCAGCACGGTGAAACCGGCTATCCGCTAGTCGATGCCTGTATGCAGGAACTGGCAGCAACCGGCTTTATGTCGAACCGAGGACGGCAGAATGTCGCCAGTTTTTTGACTAAAAATTTGGGCATTAACTGGCAGATGGGGGCGGCCTGGTTTGAGTCGTTGCTGGTTGATTATGACGTGTGCAGCAATTGGGGGAACTGGAACTATACGGCGGGTGTGGGGAATGATGCACGCGGGTTCCGCTACTTTAATATCCCCAAACAAGCGAACGACTATGACCCTGAGGGCACGTTTGTGAAGCACTGGCTGCCTGTTTTGGGGCAGGTACCGGCAGCAAAGGTGCATGAACCTTACCGCCTCTTGCCCGTCGAGCAGGAGCGCTATGGCGTGGTGCTAGGCAAGACCTACCCCGAGCCCATTGTGAATCTCTCGCGATCGGTCAAAGACAATGAGGCGATCTACAACGCGGCTCTGGGGTTAGACAAGCGTGATTACCGTGACAAACCCCGCCGCTCTGAGCGCCCGCGTCGCCGTCGTTAGGTCACTCCCGCCTACAATGAATACGGTTCGCAGGAAAAGCCCATGCATTGGCGCCGCTGGTTCGGATTGATTTTAGTCGTGCTGACCCTGCTGTGGGCACCGCTTGCCCAGGCAGGCTTGGATGATGATCGCTACGAAGGCAATATCTTTGCCCTGTATGGTGCCAACGGGGGCATTGTGCCGCCACGGTCAACCCTGGCGCAGTCGATCCAGAATAATATCCCGGCGCTTGTGGTCTTCTACATTGAAGATAGCCGCGACTGCAAACACTACGCCGCCGCGATCGCGAACCTGCAAGTCCGCTACGGCTTGGGTGTCAACTTCATCCCGCTCAATGTCGATAGCTTTGGCAGCCAACCGAGCGATCAACCCTTTGACCCGACGATTTTTTACACCGGCATGGTGCCCCAAACCCTACTGTTTGACCCTGATGGCCAAGTTACTTATGTCTCGACCGGTGATCGCCCCATTACCGAAGTCGAGAACGCAATCCGGGCTCTTTTTAAGTTAGAGCCAGTCGCTGAGGGTGACTTCCAACGCCAGCTCTTTAATGAGTTGCAAGCTGGGTTTGGCCGCAGCCAATGAGCGAGGTTGACCGCGATGCGGAGATTATTGCCGAGCTGCAGGGTCGTGTGACGAAGATCAAGCAGCAGGTTGATGATTTGCAAAGCCTGTATGACTGGCAAAACTACACGCCCGAGCAACAGGTAGCGCTCCAAACTGAGCTGATGGCCGTTGAAGAACGCCTGCTGCAATACTGGGCCGAGCTTAAACCCAACCCCGCCCCTTTTTGGCAGGCGGTGCGCTTTGGCGGTTTGGGGCTGCTATTGGGGGCCCTGATTCAACGGCTATGGGGTTAGGCTAAAGATCAAAACTCGGTAATCCCATGACTGAGGCCGCTTACTTACATATTCCCTTTTGTCGGCGGCGTTGCTACTACTGCGACTTTGCCACTAGCCGAGGCACCGCGGATCTGATTGAGCGCTATGTGACAGCTCTCTGTCAGCAGATTCGCCAGTATGACCCACCCGCCCACCCCCTAACAACGGTCTTTTTGGGCGGTGGCACCCCTTCACTCCTCAGTCCGGTGCAAATGACAACAATTCTGACGACTCTGCGGCAGCATCTCGGGATCGTCGCCACAGCAGAAGTAACGACGGAGGCAAATCCGGGCACCCTCTCGCGATCGCAACTGGCAGACTATCGCGCTGCCGGTATTAACCGCGTCAGCTTGGGCGTGCAAGCCTTCCAAGACAACCTACTCGAGCTCTGTGGCCGAGGCCATGGTGTCGCCGAGGTTTATCAAGCCATTGACGATCTAATGGCAGTTGGAATCACTAATTTTAATCTGGATCTCATCTTTGGCTTGCCGGAGCAAACCCTGGCCGATTGGCAAGACTCACTGGAACGGCTGTTAGCAATCCGACCCTCCCACGTCTCACTGTATGACCTGACAATCGAGCCGGGCACCCGCTTTGGGCTACAGTATCGCCTCGGCGATCAACCCCTACCCAGCGATGAAACAACCGTAACGATGTATTTGGAGGCTCGCGATCGCCTGACCGCCGCCGGCTACGACCACTACGAAATCGCAAACTTTGCGCTACCGGGTTATCAATGTCGCCACAACCGCGTCTACTGGCACAATGGCGAGTACTACGGCTTGGGGATGGGTGCAGTGGGTTATCAAAATCGCCAACGCTACGAGCAACCCAAATATTTAGCCGAGTACTTCAGCCAAGTCGAAGCGGGTACCCTGCCCCAAGCACCCACGACAGACATGGCAACGGAGTTGATGGATACACTTATGGTTGGTTTACGTCTGGCTGAAGGGGTATCGGCAGCACGGCTAGCTACCTTCTCGACAAGCCTAGTGAAAGCTGTTGAAACCCGCTTGCAGCCCTTTATTGAAGCAGGCTGGCTAACAATGACTCCAGATGTCTGGCGATTATCTACCCCGGATGGCTGGCTATTTTCGAATGAGGTATTTGTCGCAATTATTGATACTCTCTCTGAGGCAGCGGTACCTGCCTAGGATGAACTCAATGACCAACAGATCGCGTGTAGCAAGCCCTTGAACAAGCTGAGATTTGTTGCAATAGAGTCAGATTAAGAGCTAACAGAACAGAATTCTCTGACGCGAGGATTCCCTCCAAAAGAGGAGAAAAACCATAGTTGAAATTGCCTTGTGGCCTTCCGAGCTAACTATACAATCAGAGAGCAACGTATCTCGAATCAAGAGACGCATTCATACAAAACTAGGTCACAGCTGCGATTAGGTTCTGTGGGTAGTGCCGAGGAAGTAATGATAGAGTCATGCTTGAAAAGATTACCTGCTA
>CAZAGN010000058.1:0-15727 GCA_964484905.1 uncultured bacterium
TGATTTGTGATCGCCAAAGGCCAGTCAAAGGCGCTATGCAGCCCTTAGGATAGCGATGATGCAGCTGGATGTCACCATGCACGACCTCGCAGGCAAAACCGCCCTTGTTACCGGGGCAACCTCCGGTATGGGTCAAGCGATTGCCGTACCTAGCCAAGCTGGGCTGTAATGTCGCCATTAACTATCGAGGCAATGGTCTTCGACCGGCGTTTGGCCATCGCGAGCAGAGTGAAGATACGCGGGCGTTGGCCGTAGCGGCTGCCTGCGATGCCGAAGATGCCTGCCAGCTCCAGACCTTTTTGGTGCCGAGGGATGTCAGCCAAGACGACGACGTGATCGCCAAGGTGGCGCTGGTCGTCCCAAGTTCTCAGAGAGCCAAATGAAAAGCTGGGGGCTGATCAGGCGGAGCCTCAAGTTAGTGCAGGAGTGAGCCTTCGGTGATGCTGACCACCTTGCCGCCACCGCGCAAAATTCGCTGCAACTCTTCCGAGAGGCGATTGTAGGGCACCCGCAAGGTTGTGCTGCTCCGGCGAATGTTGGTGCCGCCGAGCTTTTCAACCTGGACGATAAAGACCGACTCAAGGTTTTCGCTGGCATGGGCGACCGAATTGGTCGCAGGTAAGACAGTCGGCAGACTAGCCTCGGTAGATGCCCCCAGCACAGGCGCTGCGGCAACAGGCTCAGCGGGTGGAGGCTCTACGGCAATAACGCCGACGGGTTGCAGATAAAATCGCCAGCCTCGGGGGGCTGCAGGCGCCAGAGCACGTTGAATGGTATAGGCTTGCTGGCCGTAGTGTACGGTTGTGCCCACAGTGGGTGCCTTGGCCAAATCAATCAGGGCCATGACCTTAACGGCTTGCGGATCGTCGATCAGGGCTACCACGGGAATCACTTTGTCGTCCATATCTAGGCGCTGCACAGTATTGTCGGCATCGAGATAAGCTCGCCAGGTACGTGGCGCAGCCGGTGCAAGCACCCGTGTCACCCGAAAGAACCCTTCCCCAGCCAGCTCGACTAGTTCACCTACGGGCAGGGCAATATCCAGCATTACTTTGCGGGTATTACCGACGTGGTCATCTAACTCTTGTGCCGTAATTACTTGATTTTGACAAATCAGTGTTAAATTCATTGACCAGCATACATGCGTTTATAGGGCATATTTTACCGTTGCCTTGGTCGCGACTAACCTGATACGATAAAAGGCCCGTGAATAGCGCAATATGGTGATCTGTGGCTAAGCGTAACGTCGAAGTCTTCCTCAGCGAGACGGTTCCTAACCTCGGCAAAGCCGGTGAGGTGGTTGCCGTAGCACCTGGCTATGCGCGGAACTTTCTTTATCCGCGTGGTCTAGCAACGCGCATCACCCCCGGTGTCCAAAAGGTAATTGCCCTCCGCCAAGCCCAGGAGGCCAAGCGAAAGCTTGACGAGAAGAAATCGGCTGAAAACCGCAAGGTGGCCCTCGAAACCATCAATAACTTTATTGTGTATGTCACTGTCGGTGAGATGGATACCCTCTTTGGTACCGTCACTGCCCAAGATGTAGCTGATGTGATTCAAAACAGCAGCGGTATCGAAGTCGATAAGCGCACAATCAGCGTTGATGAAATCAAGAAAACAGGTGTTTACCCTGTGCAGATTAAGCTGCACCCCGAAGTGAGCGCCACGATTCGGATTCAAGTGACCCCTAACTAGAGCATTCCCTATTGCCGGGTGTGACTACCGTGGCTGATTCACCCATTGATCGCTTACCCCCCCAGAATGTTGAAGCCGAGGCCGAAATTTTGGGGGGTATTTTATTGGATCCGGAAGCCTGCTCTCGGGTGACCGAGCTGTTGCGTCCGGAAGCGTTTTATATTTCGGCGCATCAAGATATTTATCGGGCGGCACTAGCGTTGTTTGCCCAAGGCCGACCGACTGATTTGATGAGTGTTTCGGCTTGGCTTGAAGATCGTGGCCTCCTGGAGAAGATTGGTGGCACGGCGGCGCTGCGGCGCTTGGTCGAGCAAACCGTCAGTAGCGTCAATATCGATCAATACGCCAAGTTGGTGGCCGAAAAGTATTTGCGACGGCGACTGATTCGGGTCGGAACCGAGGCGGCAGAGTTAGCCTATGCCAGCACCCTCGAAATTCCGCAGGTGATGGATCGGATCGAGCAGGCGCTCTTTGAGGTAACGCAGGAGCGGATTCAACGCAGCCTGATGCCTGCTTCGGATATTTTGCTGACGATTTTTGCTGATCTTGAGCAACGGGCGGAGGCGGGCGATACGCTGCCGGGGATTCCGAGTGGTTTTTATGATCTCGATGCCCTGACGCAGGGTTTGCAACGCTCGGATTTGGTGATTGTGGCGGGTCGGCCTTCGATGGGCAAAACAGCTCTGTGCTTAAATATGGCCCACCACATTGGGGCTCAGATGCAGCAGCCGATCGCGATCTTTAGCCTCGAGATGTCGCGGGAGCAGTTAGTGCAGCGGCTGCTGGCCAGTGAGGCGCGCATTGAGGGTTTTCGGCTCAAGTCTGGGCGTATCAGTGAGGCGGAGTGGCAGCGCCTCAGTCAGGCGATTGGTTATTTGGCGCAAATGCCAATTTATATCGACGATACGGCCAACTGTACGGTGACGGAGATTCGCTCGAAGGCGCGGCGGCTGCAGGCTGAAAGTGGTTGTCCTTTGGCGATGATTTTGATTGATTATTTGCAATTGATGGATGGCGGTGGCGAAAACCGGGTGCAGGAGTTGGCGCGGATGACGCGGGGCCTGAAGGGGCTAGCCAAGGAGCTGAATACGCCAGTAGTGGTGTTATCGCAGTTGAGTCGGGCGGTGGAGTCGCGGGCGGATAAACGCCCCCAGCTTTCAGATTTGCGGGAAAGTGGCAGTATCGAGCAGGATGCGGATTTGGTGATGATGCTCTATCGCCCCGAATATTACGACCCAAATACGCCGGACAAAGGGATTGCGGAGGTGATTATTGCCAAGCACCGGAATGGGCCAGTGGGTACGGTACGGTTGTTGTTTGAAAATCAATATACTCAGTTCAAAAATATGGCCTCGCGAGGCTAATGCTGTTTGTCTTCTGTAGGTGCCACCGATGACGATCATTCGCGGGACAACGACCCTGCTGGGTTTGATCGGTGATCCGGTCAGTCATAGTCTTTCGCCGGTGATTCACAATGTCGCGATCGCGAACCTGGGTGTCGATGCTGTCTATGTGCCCTTTGCTGTTATGCCTACTCGTCTGGCGGCGGCGGTAGCGGGGTTGCAGGCAGTCGGCGTCTTGGGCTTTAACGTTACAATTCCCCACAAGCAGGCCGTGATGCCCTACCTGGCGCAGATTAGTGATCGGGCTCGGGCCGTCGGTGCGGTGAATACGGTGTATCGGTTGCCCTCGGGTGCTTGGGCGGGCACCAATACGGATGTGGCGGGCTTTTGTGAGCCGTTGCAAGGGCGGGCGTGGTCAGGAGCAACGGCTGTCATCTTGGGGACGGGTGGCGCAGCCCGGGCTACGGTTGTCGGCTGTCAGCAGTTAGGTCTGCGGGTGATCGTTGTCGGTCGGTCTGAACCGGCGCTGGCAAGGCTAGCCGCAGATTTTGGCGTGATAACCTGCCTTTGGGATGCGAAGCAGACGGTGTTGGCGCAGGCAGATCTGTGTGTGAACACCACCCCTATCGGCATGAAAAACGCCGACAGTAGCCCGCTGAGTCTTGAGGAGTTGGCCTTACTCCCGACCAGCGCTTGGGTTTATGACTTGGTCTATGTGCCCCGACCGACAAGGCTCTTGCGCGAAGCTCGCGATCGCGACCTAGTGGCTGTGGACGGTCTGCGGATGCTGGTGGTGCAGGGCGCAGCAGCATTGAGCTTGTGGCTGGATCGAGCCGATATTCCGACAGAGGCTATGTTCGTCGCTGCTAAGGCGGCGCTTTGATGTGTGTGCCAGCAACATTGACATTCCATCCCAGCCGACGAGCTCGGTGATTTATAGAGGAAGGTAAATAATTTGACCATCCAGATCTTCTGATGTCCCACACTCAAGGATAAAGAGGAGATCCTCGATAACGTGGCCGACTGGCAAGTCTGTCGGAATTTCAATGACACCTGGCATGGCAAGATTACGGGCTAGCCTCTTGTAGGCGTAACGGGTAATAGTTGCAACATCATGAGTCAGTAAAATACGTCCTTGATCTGCAGCCCATGTCAGCACAACCGGATCCTCTGCCCCCGATAAATCACTATCTTGAACACGCACAATATCGATGTCTGGGTTACGGCGTAATAAGCCTCGGATAATGGTGTTGTCTAGATTTTCGTCAGCGAGCAGCCTGATCATGCTTACGGCTCAGCACCACGTTCTCGCAAACGCACTTGCAAAGCTTGGGCATTGAATCGAGCCTCGTTGGTGTGGCGAACTTCTTGTGCATTCTGCTGCCGCTGCTGCAGATAGGCTTCTACCTCTGCTTGATGATTGAAATAAAAGGCGAGTGAAGCATAAATGTCCCCTAGCTTCAGAGACGGATAACGCTGAACAATATCTTCAGGTGTTGTCCCCTGCTTAAATACAGCAATAACAGTATCCAAGCTGACTCGTGTGCCTCCAACCCAGACAACGCCGTCAGAAGTTACAGTCAGAGGAACGGGTTCAGACCGAATAGAAAGCGTCATAAGAGTACATGCAGAGCATGACTACACCTTAGCTGTTTGTTTGCATCACGTTTCCCACACAGAATTTTGAGCGATTTATCTAAGTTTAGATCAGGTGACTCAGCATTGTTTTGCCCTGATGCAGCAGCCTCGATGCTTGAGGGAGTCAATCATGATGCCTTAGCCGTATGCTCGGGGGCACGGGCGCCGAGGGGCGTGTAAGGACAGTTACGCTCGCCGGTATAGATCTGGGTGGGGCGGAAGAGGCGGTTATCGGCCAATTGTTCGCGCCAATGAGCGAGCCAGCCAGCAATGCGGGAAATTGCAAAGACGGGCGTAAAGACATCAACGGGAATGCCGAGCTTGCTATAAACCAAACCGGAATAGAAATCGACATTCGGATAAATGCCTTTTTCGCCAAGATGTTCGGCACAGACTTTTTCGACTTCGACCGCAATTTCATAGGTCGGATCGGAGCCCATGCGGCTAAAGAGTTCACTGGCTAGCTCTTGCAGGATTGTTGCCCGGGGGTCTTTGACTTTATAAACGCGGTGGCCCATGCCCATGATGCGCTGCTTTTTGGCCAACTTCGCTTCGATGTAGGGACGGACATTTTCGACGGAGCCAATCTCTTGGAGCATCTCCATCACTTTTTCGTTGGCACCGCCGTGGAGGGCCCCCGAGAGGGTACCAACCGCCGCCGCAATCGCCGTGTAAGGGTCGGCCAGGGTGGAAGCCGTGACAAGGGTTGAAAAGGTAGACGCGTTGACGGTGTGCTCGGCATGAAGAATCAGCGAGACATCGAAAATGCGCGCTGCCCAGGGTTCAGGCACCTGACCCGTCATCATGTAAAGAAAGTTGGCGGCATGATCAAGACTGTCATCGGGCGAAATAGGGTCGTCACCCTGGCGCATTTGATGGAAGGCCGCCACCATGGTTGGGATTTTGGCCAGCAAACGTACGACGGTGCCTTCAACATAGTCGTCGTCCATTTCTGTTAATGGATAGAACAAGCCCAAGCCCGCCACACAGGTTTGCAGCGCATCCATGGGATGCCCTGTTTCGGGAAAGCATTTGATCATGTCGCGAATGCGGTACTTAATGCGGCGGTGGGTTGCGACTTCGTGAATATAGCGATCCAGTTCGTCCCACTCGGGCAAGCGACCGAAAATAAGCAGAAAGGCGGTTTCGATAAAGTTGCTGTGGGCCGACAGATCTTCGATGCGGATGCCGCGATATTCGAGAACGCCAGCCTGACCATCGATAAAGCTGATGTTAGAGCGAGTTGCAGGAACGCCTTCCAAACCGGGTTTGTATTCGCCGTCAGCCATAGCCGCTCCTTGCCACTGCGCTTATTATCGTATGTTGCGGCAATGTCCTTGTGTGCAGGCCCGCTTATGTTGGCACTTGCTGACGTTAAGCGGCTTCACGTCACGCCAAATCCCATTCGTGAATAGCCGCCGCGATCGGTGTAGGCTCTGCACCCAGATCAACACGCAGTTGATCCCAGGGAATCGCAAAGGCTTCGAGGCTGAGACGGCCTTGATGCTTGGGAATGATGATGCGGGTTTTGCTGCTGAGGCTGCCAGCTTGGTTGTCCCACTGCACCAGCCAGCGGGGGCCATCGAGAAGACGATCACCGGCAAAGAGGGTCAGGCAGACGGCGCAGGGGGGTAGGTCTGTCGCCAGGTTGACGCTGATTGGCACCGACACCCCCGAGGTAATGAATTCGGGCACCTGAAGCATTAGTTTTGGTGCTTCTTTGAGGGGCTCAGGTTCGGGTTCCGGCTCGGGCACAACAGGTCTGGCAGGCAAGGTCGCAATGTTGGCAAAGCGCTGCAACTTGCTCAGGGTTTGGCTGGGGGGTGCATCAAGGCAAAGGGTCGCGATCATTGGCAGGGCAGCAAGGAGCGGCGGTTGCTCGGGCACAGAAAGTTCAGGCACAGAAAGTTCGGGCGCAGTCGGTTCGGGCCTCGGTGTTACGGCCTGAATGGGCGCAGTGGGAGTATCAACAACCAACTGAAACTGGCTTTCGGCCAGGGGTTGATCCTGGCTATCAAAGAGGATCACTTGTCCGTGCAAGGTGCCGCTGGCGTTATCGGGCACAAAAAGAGGCAATGTAAAGGCGGCAGACTGAGCCCCAGTCCGGAGCTTGACGGGCTGCCGCAGTTGAATGAGGGGCGCACCCTGGGGGGTTGTGACAATAACGACAACCAAACCCGAACAGTTTGTCCGACCGGCAAGGAAGGCTTTGTTTCCGGCAGCGGCTGTGAGGCGGTTAGGCAGAATTTGAAAGTCGATGCCAGACATATCAAGGGGGACTGCGCGGTTAGTGGTTGGTGGTAGCGGCTCAGCCACTGGTGACGGCGGTACTTCGTACTGAGCAGGGCGGGGGCTGCGGTCGTTGAGCGTCAAAGGAACAACGGTGAACTGCAAGGTGTCCGCGATTCCTTCACCAAACAGCTCGGCAATTAGGTCAGCGTCGGTGCAGCGCACTTCCCAGCTCCCCGGCGACAAGGCCATATCAAGGAGGATCAGGCCCAAGCCTTCTTCGTTGGTGCGCACAGCCCGGTCTTGAGACCACAGTTGGCGCCGCTCGCGCGCATTGTCATTACGCGGGCCTTCGTAGTGGCGAATATGGGCGGTGATGGTGAAATGGGGTTGGGGTGACTGAATCGCGATTGTATGGATGCCTGCCGGTAGCAGCATGCCGGTAGGTGGCAAAATCTGCCACTGATCCTCATGTTTGAGGAGAAACTTCATCATCGTCCCCCCAGAAGTGGTATTAGTTCCGCCCGCGCTACAGTTTTTTGCTGACCTTCAGCCAGCCATTTCACCTGCACCTGATCCGCTTTTGCCTCGTCATCACCAATAATGACAGCGACGAGTGCTTGCCAGCGATCAGCCCGCTTGAACTGCTTGCCAAAAGCACTACCGCTGACATCCATGACAGTACTAATTCCGGCGTGGCGTAATTCTTGGGCGATCGCGATCGCGACCCCTTCGGCAACGTCGCCCCGCGTAATCAAATACACCTGGGGTGGCGGCGGTGTTTGGGGCGGCAACAGGAGCGCCAAACGTTCCATACCCATCGCCCAACCGACAGCAGGCGTGGCGGGGCCGCCTAACTCAGTCACTAAACGGTCGTAGCGACCGCCCCCACACACAGCACTCTGGGCGCCGAGGGCACTCGATTCAATCTCAAAGGCAGTGTGGGTGTAATAATCGAGACCCCGTACGAGGCGCGGGTTGAGGCTGTAGGCGATGCCAAGGGTATCGAGATAAGTCTGCACACGCTCGAAATGCTGCCGCGATTCGGTGCTCAGGTAGGCATGCAGTTGCGGTGCTGTCGCCGTAATTTCGCGCGTCCGCTCGACTTTGCTATCAAGAACCCGGAGCGGGTTGCGATTCAGGCGATTTTGCGAATCGGGATCAAGCTCATCAAAGTAGGGCGTGAGATAGTCGACCAGGGCTTGGCGGTAGGCATCGCGATCGGCACCACTGCCCACAGAGTTGAGGGATACCGTCAGGTCTTGAATACCCAAAGCCGCCAAAATATCGATCGCGAGGGCAATCACCTCCGCATCCACGCGCGGGTTAGCACTGCCTAGTGCCTCTAAGCCGAGTTGGTGAAACTGGCGCTGCCGCCCGGCTTGGGGTCGCTCGTAGCGGAACATCGGCCCGCAGTACCACAGCCGCTGCACATCGCCTTCGGCGTACAGACCCTGCTGAATAAAGGCGCGCACAACCCCCGCCGTATTTTCGGGGCGCAAGCTCACGGCCTGATCACCCTGGGTACGGAAGCTGAACATCTCCTTATCGACGACATCGGTTGCCGTGCCGATACCGCGCACAAACAAATCAGTCACTTCGAGAATGGGGGTACGAATTTCTTGATAGCCCGCACGGCTGAAAATCGTTTTCGCGATCGTCTCAAGATGCTGCCAGGTATGCACCTCAGTCGGCAGAATATCGCGGGTGCCACGTATGGCCTGAATGGCGTCCATGACGAACATAACGGGAGAAGCATTCCCAGGGTAACGTGTTTCCAGACTGCACCGTGCGCTAGATAACATGGCTTCCGACCCCCTGCATTCCAAAGCGGCCCTACGCCAGTACTTTCGCGATCGGCGTCGCCAACTACCACAGGCGGATCTGAGTGCCCAAATTGTTCATCATCTCCGGCAATGGCCATGCTTCCAGCAGGCTGAGGTTATCTATACCTACTGGGCGCTCCCTGAAGAAATTGACCTGGCCGCCCTCACTCAAGATTGCGTCGCCAAAACTTGGGCACTGCCCCGCTGCTTGCCTGGGCATCAGCTTTGTTGGCACCTCTGGACGGCAACCATCCAGTTTGAGGGCACCCGTCTGCCGCAGCCCGTCGCAACGACACCCCTAGCTCCACGGCCCGATGTGGTGCTGGTACCCACGATCGCGATTGATCACTACGGCACCCGCTTGGGCTTTGGTGGCGGCTACTACGATCGCTATCTCGCCACGCTACCTGCCTCAGTTTTGCGCATTGGTATTGCCCCCGCCGCCTGCCTCAGCCCTCAACCTTTGCCCCGCGACCCCTGGGACATACCCCTGCATGGCTATGTCACCGAAGTGGGCATCAGCTATCCCTGCGGACTATAAGCGCCTGCGCCGCCAGCGCTTGGCAGACCTGGGGTGATAGGGTTTGGAGTGCGTTGCCTAGCAAAGCCTGTAGTTGCCGCCCACTCAGGTGCATGTTGCTGTGGGGCATCGGGACTAGGGGCCATACCAGCTGATACGCCAGATCAGGCTGGAGGGTATCGATCTGAGACGGCACAAGGGTTGTGCCGCTGGGAGTTTTGAGCCGTGCCTGCGTCGCGACAAGCGGATTAAGTTGCCAAGCATAGCTAGGGTCATAGGGCGGAAATGTCCCTGTCCAAGTACGTTGATGGGTGCGGCTGCACCAGAAGATATTTTGGGTGTGCGTCGTTGGGCTGAGGGTTTCGAGGAGGCTGAGCTGACTCAGACGATCCAGTTGCCCATAGCGCTCATAAAACGCTGTATTGCTGCGACTGACAAAGGCTTCAGGGCACCAATACTGACCCTGGGGAATCATATCAAGGAAGCTCAGACCGGCCTGCTCAAGCCACGCTGGAATATCAGCCACATAAAAGGGCAGATCTTGCGGGTGCAAAAAGTTATCGGCAATGTTTTCGGGATGCCGGTAGTAGCTGGCATTGCCGCGCAGATGGGTGTAGGTCTGGCTATTGGGCTGAAGCGCTTGGAGGAGGGGTGCGACCGTTTCGGGCTGATCTAGGCCAAGACTGGCCAGTACCTGGCGAAATTGATAGATGATCTGGCGGCCACTGGCGTTGTAAACCATCAGCGCCATCACACCATCGGGCGCTAAACGACTGGCCAAATTTTGGAGCGCTACCTCTGGTGCGGCCGTGTGGTGAAGCACACCGTAGCTGGTAATAAAGTCGAAGGGGCCATCAGGCAGAGTGTCAGCCTGCATCAGGTCGGCCCACTGCACACGACAGTGCGCCAGCTTGTGATAGGCAAGACGCTCTTGCGCTGTCGCCACAGCCGTGCGCGCGAGATCGACACCAATCACCTCTTGGCATTCGGGGCTATTGGCCGCCACCAGGTGCAGCTCATGCCCATTGCCACAGCCCCCCACCAGAGCGCGGCGGGGCCGATCAGCCTCCGGCCAGAAGCCGGTCTGGGCATAGCGAGCGAGGCTGTAGCAGGCGGTTGCACTGAAATGGGGCTGGGTCGCGATCGGCACAGGTGGGTAGGAATAGTGCTCGTAAAAAGCTTGGACGGTGTCTGAGGTGTTCATAGTGGCTGGTAGTCACGCGGGTACGGCCCTAACACAATCATCATTAGCGATCCTGTTCGTTATTGAACGTGAACCGATCGCGATACCCCCAGTCCCGATCACAAGGGGAAGCTGACATATGCGCCGGATCACGTGCGCCATGATACCCCTGTCACTTGTTTATTTCACAAGAGCTTCATACAATGCGAGCACAGCATTGAGAACTGTCCCCCATGTACTACCTGGCATTGATGGCAAGTCTGTTTGGATCGCCTGCCCTGGCACAGACTGATCTCACTCAACTTTGTCAGCAGTTCCCCCAAGATATTCGCTGCAACCTTTCACAGCCCCAGGGCCAAGGCAACGCTCAACCCACCGACAAGCCCCGCGTTGCGGTCTTGGATTTTGATTTCAGTAGTTTGAGTATGCAGTTTAGTATTCCTAATGCCTCGCGGGGTGTGAGTGAGATTTTAGTAGATCGCCTGGTTAATGGGGGGGCGTACTCGGTGATTGAACGATCGCGACTGGATGCGATCCTGCGTGAGCAAAACCTGGGCATGAGTGAGCGTGTCGATGCCAGTACAGCGGCGCAGGTGGGCCGTATTTTGGGGGTTGATGCCGTCATTATCGGCAGCGTCACCCAGTTTGATGTCTCAGTGCGCCAATCCGGCGGCGGCGCACCCGTGTTCATTCCCTTCGGGGGCTTCCCCATTGGGATCGGGGCCAGCAGCCGCGATGCCGATGCTAATGTGCAGGTCAATGCCCGCCTAGTTGATACCAATACCGGCGAAATTCTCGCGACTGCCGAAGGACGCGGTAACGTCAGCCAGTCAGACAGCACGGTCACGGTCGCCGGGTTTGGTGGCGGTGCTGCCACCAGCAACGAAGAAAAGCTCTTGGTCATGGCGAGCCAACAAGCCGTTGATGAATTAGCGGTGCAGCTTAACGATCAAGCCAGTCGTCTCGCCGCCCTGCCCGCCGCCCTACCTACGACAACGGCTGTGGTGGCCGATGTCTTTGGCAATCAAGTGATTCTCAACAAAGGCAGCCAAGATGGCTATCGGGTAGGCATGAACTTCGCGATCGAGCGCGTTGTCCGTGATGTGCTTGATCCGCAAACTGGCGCCGTCCTGCGGCAGATCACCGAGCCTGCCGGTCAAATTCAGCTCACCGAGGTGGACGGTGGCTCGAGTGTCGGTCGGATCACCTCGGGTACCGGCTTTTCGATTGGTGATGTCGCTAAGCCTGTGCAGTAGAGTCTGGGGTTGTGTACGGTCTTTGCAGGATTTCTGAAGAACGGGTACGCGATCAAGATCTTATCTTAACCGGATGCCTGGAGGCCAGAGCCACCGTACACACTGACCGCATTCCTGAGCTGCGCCGGTGAGAGTCTATCAGCGAAATAGAAATGCCAAAATGAAGTAGCGGATCGTTGAGTTGTCCTGATGGATGCAGCCCTAGCGAACAAATGGCAAGCCCTACAAGCCCTGTTTCAGGCCATGGAGCAGGTGCTGGTTGCCTATTCGGGGGGAATCGACAGTACCCTCATCGCCAAAGTGGCTTACGACGCGCTCGGTGAGCGGGCCCTCGCTGTGACAGCCGTATCCGCCTCGCTGATGCCCGAAGATCAAGATGATGCGATCAGCCAAGCGCAGTGGATCGGGATTCAGCACGAGCTGGTTGAAACCCATGAGTTGGCTAACCCCAACTATGCCAGCAACCCCAGCAACCGCTGCTATTTCTGCAAAAGCGAGCTCCACGATACCCTCAAACCCCTCGCCCAGCAGCGGGGCTATCCCTACGTGGTTGATGGCGTCAATGCCGACGACCTGCGCGACTATCGCCCCGGCATTCAGGCGGCCAAAGAACGGGGCTCGCGATCGCCCCTCGCCGAAGTGGGTATTAGTAAACTCGAAGTGCGACAGCTCTCTCAACACCTCGGCTTGCCCTGGTGGGATAAGCCCGCCCAGCCCTGTCTCAGCAGCCGCTTTCCCTATGGTGAGGCGATCACCACCGAGAAACTGCAACGGGTGGCAGCGGCTGAGCGCTATCTTCGTAATTTAGGCTGGCGACAGGTACGGGTGCGATCCGAACAGGACACAGCCCGGATCGAGTTGCCCGTGCAGGAACTGCCCCGCTTTATCGCGGAAACTGATTTACCGACGCTGGTTAGCGCCTTGCAAGCAGCCGGTTTCTTGTATGTGACACTTGATCTCGAGGGCTTCGTGAGTGGCAAATTGAACCGCGTCCTCAGCGTGGTAGGATAAATTGCTCATCAGACGCTTGCCATGGCTGCCATTACAAAGGTGCTGATTGCCAATCGGGGCGAGATTGCCCTGCGCATTATCCGCTCCTGTAATGAACTCGGTATTGCGACGGTGGCGGTCTATTCCAAAGCTGATCAAAAATCGCTCCACGTGCAACTAGCCGACGAAGCCGTCTGCGTGGGTGAGGCTCCCAGCAACCGCAGCTACCTCAATATCCCCAACATCATTTCGGCGGCTCTAACCCTGGGTGCGAATGCAATCCATCCGGGCTACGGTTTTTTGGCCGAGAATGCGCGTTTTGCGGGTATTTGTGCCGACCATAATTTGATTTTTATTGGCCCCACGCCCCACGCGATTTCTAAGATGGGTGACAAGGCGACTGCAAAGGCGACAGTGCAAGCCGTGGGGGTGCCGACGGTACCGGGCAGTGATGGCCTGATCGAGTCGGATGACGTTGCCCTAACGGCTGCCGAACGTATTGGGTATCCAGTCATTATCAAAGCAACGGCGGGGGGTGGGGGCCGAGGAATGCGCGTTGCCCGGTATCCTGATGAACTGCTGAAGATGCTCCGTACCGCCCAGGGGGAAGCTGAGGCCGCCTTTGGCAATAAAGGGGTCTACCTCGAAAAATTTATTGAAAAGCCCCGCCACATCGAGATTCAAATCTTGGCCGATAGCCATGGCAATGTTGTCCATTTGTTTGAGCGAGATTGCTCAATTCAGCGACGGCACCAAAAACTCCTAGAAGAAGCACCCAGCCCCGTTCTGACACTCAAGCTCCGCCAACAAATGGGTAATGCCGCCGTGCGGGTTGCCAAGGCGATTAACTATAGCGGTGCCGGAACGGTCGAATTTCTCGTTGATAAAAACAACGACTTTTATTTTATGGAGATGAACACCCGTATTCAGGTCGAGCATCCCGTAACCGAAATGATTACGGGGGTCGATCTGGTGGCGGCTCAATTAAAGGTTGCTGCCGGCGAAAAACTCCCCTTCAAGCAAGCCGACATTGAATATCGTGGCCATGCGATTGAGTGCCGGATCAACGCCGAAGATCCAAACTTTAATTTTCGACCCTGTCCGGGCCGGATCAGTGCCTTTTTGCCGCCGGGCGGCCCGGGTGTACGGGTGGATTCCCATGTGTACACCGACTACGACATTCCGCCGAATTACGATTCCCTAATTGCCAAGCTCATTGTCTGGGCTCCGGATCGGGCGGGTGCGATCCAGCGTATGAAGCGGGCTCTCAACGAATGTGCGATTACGGGTGTGCCCACGACGATTGCATTTCACCAGCGAATTCTCAAGCACCCCGCCTTTTTGAGTGGTGATGTCTACACCGATTTTGTACAGCATCATATGCTGCCCGAATAGTCTCAGTTGCTCATAATTGTCATAATTGAGGCTGGGCAAGGTGATACCTGGATGATCTCACACCGCTTTGCCTTGAACGCTGAGAATCGGAGTTAAGGGGAATTGCTAGCAGAGATAGACGGCTGTACCCATGAGCCCTTGGATAGACATGACTGGTGTATGGCAGCCCGATCATCTGTGTGGAACCCATGCCTCGATAAGCTTTAAAAAACAGTATCATGGATGCCCAATGCCAAATGTAGGCAATGATTCAGGCTCACTCAATAACTTTAAGGATGGTGCGCTGCCTAAATGTCCAGGCAAAAAACTTAGGTTGCTTACGTAATCCGTACTGACGTCGTTTTGCTAGCCTATCTTTTAAACAATGCCTTATAGTTTCCATAGTTTAAACTGGCATATCCCACTTATCCCCCCTGGGTGTACGTAATGGCTTCAGATCCCCACAATCCTAATCTTGATGCGGGCACACAGCGTACCGCCAGCGGTGATAATGGGCATGGTTATTACCAGCCCTACTCCGTGCCCACTGCGCAACCCGAGGGAATCGTGCCCAGTAATGCAGCCAAAATCAAGGTCGTTGGGGTCGGTGGTGGTGGCGGTAACGCCGTCAACCGCATGGTCATCAGTGACTTGGGTGGTGTTGAGTTTTGGTGCGTTAACACCGATGCCCAGGCGCTCGTCCAATCGAGCGCTATGAACCGCCTTCAAATTGGCCAAAAACTGACCCGGGGCTTGGGGGCAGGCGGTAATCCTGCCATGGGCCAAAAGGCAGCCGAAGAATCGCGTGATGAGCTGTTTGCAGCCCTCGAGGGAGCTGACTTGGTTTTTATCGCCGCCGGTATGGGGGGTGGCACAGGTACGGGAGCAGCGCCGATTGTTGCCCAAATTGCCAAGGAGACAGGCGCATTGACTGTGGGTGTGGTGACACGCCCCTTTACGTTTGAAGGGCGGCGGCGCACCAATCAAGCCAATGACGGCATTATTAGTTTGCAAGGCTGTGTTGATACATTAATCGTTATTCCTAATGATCGCCTGCTGACCGTGATCTCAGAGCAAACACCTGTCCAGGAAGCTTTCCGGGTTGCCGATGATGTACTGCGCCAAGGTGTCCAGGGTATTTCGGACATCATCACAATTCCGGGCTTGGTGAATGTCGATTTTGCGGACGTTCGGGCCGTGATGGCTGATGCTGGCTCGGCCTTGATGGGTATTGGCATGGGTTCGGGCAAGTCGCGGGCCCGGGAGGCAGCGATGACCGCAATTTCATCACCTCTGCTGGAATCGTCAATTGATGGAGCAACTGGGGTGCTGCTGAATGTGACAGGCGGTAGCGATCTGACACTGCATGAAGTCACGACAGCCTCTGAGATTATTGCCGATGCGGTGGATGAAGATGCCAACATCATCTTCGGCGCGGTGATTGATGAAAAAATGCAGGGCGAGATTCGGATTACGGTGATTGCAACGGGCTTCCAAAGTCAGAGTGCGAAAAAAGCAGCAACCCGGGCTGCGGAGACGTCTGCGAGTAAGGCAGTAGCAACAGAAACCGTTACACCCTCGGCCCCGGCTGTTGAGCCATCGCTGGATATTCCGGAATTCTTACGGCGACGCCGTCCGAATACCTAGGGCAGAGGGCTCGACTGGCCGCCTGTCGG
>CAZAGN010000059.1:0-15544 GCA_964484905.1 uncultured bacterium
TTCGCAGATTCCCACTACGCTCCTAACCCTATCATTACTTCCGGTGCACTACCACGACCTGATTGTCTCACCCACATTTCTGGCACTGAACGTGACGGCTGCCCAAGTCCTATCTAGACCCATGGTCTAACATCCTTCCACAGCTAGTGTGGGCTTTACGGCGTCTGCTGTAAAGTTCTTGCAGAGCCGGTGTCGTCTCCTGTTGTTTCTCCCTCAGAAACTGGGCTGACTCAAACTAGGTTTAGCGACTCAAACTGGGTTTGAGGAGTGGCGATGGTGTTGACTCTGTACTGTTCATGCTCACTGGAGGTTGTTCATGACTCGCCATAAGCCAACGAAAAATGTGCTTTTTATCTCTGCCGATCAGTGGCGAGCTGAGTGCCTGTCACTACTGGGGCACCAAGTCCAAACGCCCCATCTCGATCAGCTTGCGGCCGCGGGCGTACTCTTTCGGCAGCATTACACCCAGGTGGCTCCTTGTGGCCCGGCTCGCACCAGTTTGCACACTGGCCTGTACGCGCTCAATCACCGTTCGATTTTGAACGGCACCCCCCTAGCGGCTCACCACACCAATGTGGCGCTTGAAGTGCGGCAGGCGGGGTACGACCCCATTCTCTACGGCTACACCGATACGAGTCCCGATCCGCGATCGCGACAGGCGGGTCGAAGACCGTCAGGCCAGGAGCCTGCCTTTAGCGACTACGGCGGCATCATGCCCGGTTATCGCGAGGGTATGCGCTTTGATCACGATATTCCTTTGGCTTGGTATGCCCACCTCAAGCGGCGAGGCTATGATCTGCCCGCACCGGGGTTAGCCATCTACGACCCTGACCCTGACTTTGTCTTGCCCCCCGAACGGGGTCACAGCTTTGCACCACCGCGTTACCGCGCTGAGGATTCAGATACGGCTTATACCTGTGATCGGGTGATTGACTATTTAGAGAGTCATCCCGAGGGTGGTTGGTTTGTGCATGCGGTGTTTTTGCGGCCTCACCCGCCCCTATATGCCTGCGAGCCCTACAACAGCCTTTACGACCCGGCGCAGGTCGATTTTCCCAGACGCACGGGCACACCCGAATCTACCTGGCAGCAGCACCCATTTTTGCAGTACTGGGGTAACAGCCAACGCCAGCCAGACTACTACACCGGCCACCCCCTCAATATCGTCGATTTGCCCGCGCCGGAAGTGCGCCAATTGCGGGCTACCTACTACGGCCTGATTACAGAGGTTGATCATCATATTGGCCGCTTGATTAACTATCTAAAAGCCACGGGGCAGTACGACAACACCCTCATCATCTTTACCGTCGATCACGGCGAGCAATTGGGCGATCAGTGGTTGTGGGGCAAAGGCGGCTACTTTGATGCCAGCTACCACATTCCCCTGATTATCCGTGCCCCTGGCCTCGCTTCGGGTTTACAGGTTGAGGCTTTTACCGAAGCGATCGATGTGATGCCGACCATCTTGCACTGGCTTGATCTGCCAATCCCAGTCACCTGTGATGGCCATTCGTTGCTGCCCTGGCTGCGGGGGACGCTGCCGGAATCTTGGCGTACTGCAGTGCATTGGGAGTTTGATTTTCGAGATCCGCGCCATCAGGCCGCTGAAAAAGCCCTCGGCCTGGCCAGTACCGCCTGTACGCTCAATGTCTGGCGCGATCGCGAGTATAAGCTCGTTCATTTCACCGATTTGCCACCGCTGCTGTTTGATTTAAGTCGTGACCCCCACGAAACAACCGATCTCGCGCAGCAGCCCCAGTACCGTGAGCCCCTTTTGGCGATGACGCAGCAGTTACTCTCCCACCGCCTGCGCTACAGCGACCGCAGCCTCACCCAGATGCTGATTACCCGCGATGGCCTGATTGAGTCGCCGCCCTCACCCTGAGTCACGAACCATCGCGTACCGTCGATAACCCGAGGCTGACAAAAGCTGCCCACAAAAGCTTCGGTTACCGGCCCAATTCAGTGCCTGGGAAAGATTATGTTTTGAACTGGCTCTGCAAAAAGAAATGACGGTTGTTAACGTCTTGTCGCGATGGCCGTTGGCTGGTTGGAGACCATCGTGCCCAAAGCAGACATCCAACTCTCACAGCAGCACCCCCGTTGGCACCGCTCACAGCATTTGCATACCCGGCAGGCAACGCTTAAGAGAGGGTCTTGAATATCTTAAGACCCTCTTAATCTTATTAGGCTGGCGATTGCATTTCGGTGTTGCCCGTATTGGCAGGCAACCAAGCGGAGCAAGCCTTTGCGACCATAGCGTTATCAACTTGAGTAGATTCGGTCTCCAGTATGTATGCATGCCACCCCCTAGCTCTGATCTCAAGACTTTGGGGAAAGTGAGTGGTATTATTCAGGCACTTATGCAGAGTTGATTTATGCAGCCAGTCGCACCCGTTGCTCTTATCATCCTCGATGGTTGGGGATACCGTGAAGCGCTTGATGGCAACGCGATTGCCGCTGCGAAAACACCCGTTATGCAAAGTCTCTGGCATGCCTATCCGCATACCCTGATCGCCACCTCGGGCAAAGCAGTAGGCTTACCCAAAGATCAGATGGGCAACTCAGAGGTAGGCCACCTCACCCTTGGCGCGGGGCGGGTTGTACCGCAAGAATTAGTCCGGGTCTCCGATGCTGCGGAAGAAGGCACCCTAGGCCAAGAGCCCACGATTCAAAATCTTCTCAGCACACTCAAGGCTAGCGGGGGCACGCTCCACCTGCTAGGGCTGTGCTCCGATGGTGGTGTTCACTCACATATCGAGCACATCATGGCGCTTGTGGATATTGCGGTCGCAGCGGCAGTGCCGGTCGCTGTCCATGCGATCACGGATGGTCGTGATACTGACCCCCACGGTGGCAAACGGTTTATTGGGCAACTGGCAGCGCATCTGGCTGGCAAGGGCACCCTCGCTAGCCTCAGTGGTCGCTACTACGCGATGGATCGCGATCGGCGTTGGGATCGCGTTGAACTGGCTTATGCCGCGATGACCGGCCAAACCGAGGTTGATCAGCGTCCGGTGGCCGACATTATTGCAGCGGCCTATGACAGCGAGATCACCGACGAATTTATCAAGCCCGTTCGTCTCAGCGAGACGACGATTCAAGCCAGTGACGGGGTGCTTTTCTGTAACTTCCGACCCGATCGAGCCCGCCAACTCACCCAAGCCTTTGTTAGTCCCGACTTTGATGGCTTCACCCGTGACCGCATTCAGCCACTGCATTTCGCTACCCTGACCCAATATGCGGCTGATTTACCCGTTGAGGTCGTCTTTCGGCCCCAAAATCTTGATCGCATTCTGGGTGAAGTCATTAGTGATGCGGGTCTGAAGCAATTGCGCATTGCCGAAACCGAAAAATATGCCCATGTCACTTATTTCTTTAATGGTGGGCGCGAAGAGCCCTACCCTGGCGAAGAACGGGTGTTGATCAACAGCCCGATGGTTTTGACTTACGACACCGCACCAGCCATGTCGGCGGTTGAGGTCACCGAGAAGGCCGTTGAAGCGATCTCCCGCCGCGAGTATGGCTTGGTGGTTTTGAATTATGCCAACCCCGATATGGTGGGCCACACGGGCAATTTTGAGGCAGCGGTGACGGCGGTTCAGACTGTTGATGAATGTTTGGGGCGACTGTTGTCAGCCATTGTTACCGTTGGTGGTACCGCTCTAATCACCGCCGATCATGGCAATGCCGAGTTGATGTGGGATGAGACCGGCAACCCCTGGACGGCGCACACAACCAACATGGTGCCCTTTATCCTGGTTGAGGGCGAGTCGCGTAAAATTCCGGGTCACGGTACCGAGGTGCCTCTGCGTGAGGGTGGATCACTGGCTGATGTTGCCGCAACCATTTTGGAAATTTTGGGCATTGAGCAACCCACCGAAATGACGGGCCAATCCTTGGTGCAGCCTGCCAGCTATGAGGTCACAGCCTCGCGATCGCCTGCGGAACTCCGCTCCTAGGTCTGCGTTTTGTCGTGACAGCTACTTAGATTATTTGTGTTAAGACTGTTTTAGTTCTTGATTTGGACTCAGTTTGAGTTCAGATCCGAACGTGATGAATTCACAGGACATACATGAGTATCGAAGAACGTATCGAAGCCACCGCCCAAAATATTGCCGGTAAGGTGCAAGAGGCTGTCGGTGAAGTCACCGGCAGTAAAGCCGACCAGGTCGAAGGTAAAGCCAAGCAAGCGCAAGCCTCAACCCAGCATGCCAAAGAGGATTTGAAGGATTCTGTCCAAGATGTTGCCGACGGCGTCAAGGATTCACTCGGCTAAGTTACTGAGATTAGTCGTCGAGCAGGCTCAGTTGGGCTGTATCAGCGGTATCAGGCACAAGGGTGGCGGCCGCGGCTAGCATCGCCGTCTCAAGACCCGCCAGATCAGGCCGGTGGTGCAGATAACGCTCAAGGGCTTGGAGGGGAGTACTGTCGATCGCGATCGTGGTTTGGCGTATGGGCGTATGGACTGTCCCGCTAAGGCGAAAGTGACTGGCGGCGCTCAGGGCAGCCTGGATCGCTTTGAGATCAAGCTGTTGGTCAGCCCGCAATGTGTAAATCAGCCGCACAACCGCATCGGTAATTGCGGCTGCTTCAATCGCCGCCAGAGTGGTTGCGGTTGGCTCGGGTGTTGTTGTCAAATCAAGGCGCAGCGTCACAAAAGGACGGGTTGGCAGGGGCACAAACTCAACCGATGTTGCCTCAGGTGACACCGCCGCCATAATACAGCCCTTGGTTTCACCCTCCTCGCCAAAATCAACCCGATCAATACTGCCGGGATAAACAACAGGCGGTGTAGTCTCAAAAATTTGGTGCCGATGCACATGCCCCAGGGCCACATAGTGATAGGCAGGGCGAACCAGCATCGCCAGGGGCACGGTAAATCCCTTACCGACCGCTAAATGGCGCTCTGCTCCAAACTGAGCTTGGTCAACCATGACGTGGGCCAGTAAAATTGCCGGGATAGTTGGATCTAAGGTTGCCTCTTCAGCTGCTAGGGCAATTTCTAGGCGTTGCAGCCGTTCACCATCATCGGCCTGGGCCAGCTCGGGCAAGGCTAGTAACGCAGAATGATTCAGCCACGGCAGGGTTGTTACCTGTACCCAGCCTTGGCGCGTTCTGATGCGGTGAGTTGTCAGTTGATCGCCCACAATAACATGGGGCACCGCTAACGTCCGAAAAATGGCCATACTTGAGCCTGCTTGCCCCAAGCCATATTGATCATGGTTGCCAACTAACAAGACAACAGGAATCTCGGCTTCAACAAGACGGTAAATCTGCCGCGCAAAGGCTTCTTGATGCAAGGGCGGTGGCGTCGCATCAGGAAACGCATCACCACCAAAGAGCACCAGATCAACAGCCTCAGCCAGAGCATGGTCAATACAGCGCGCTAGGCTGGCACAAAAATCTTCAAAGCGGCTGTTAAGCCCCGTTGCCGGATTGAGGCGACCGTGAGATAGACCACTACCCAAGTGAACATCGGCTAAATGCAACAACCGTACCATCTCTAGTCCTCGATAGTTGTGCGAGTATGCCGTCGACCCTGCTGAGCCCTACAGCGAGACGAGCTCGACCTCTTCGGCCACAGGTGCCCGACTGGCGACAATGCGATCACCACCATCGGCTTTGGCATGATCCAAAGCCCGCTGGGCCAGCCAGACTAAATGCTCAGCCGAGCGGCTGGTATCGGGTAGCAATGATGTCAGGCCAATACTACAGGTCACCACCGTCGCGATCGGCGATGTGGGATGAGGAATGGCGGCCATGTTGACATGCTGTTGCATCAGTTTAGCCAGATGAATACAGCCACCCAGAGGTGTATTCGGTAGCAAAATACTAAAGCAGGCCCCATCAAAACGCGCGACAACATCGGTGGCCCGCTGTGCGACGCCCCTGAGCAAGGCTGCTATTTGCTGCAAAAGCTGTTGGCTACCTAGCTCCCCAACATAGGCGGCATAACGTGTGAATTCATCGAGTTCCAGCAGAACGACGCTCAGAGGCAACTCCTCACGGGCTTGACGGCTCCACTCGCGATCGCAATGGGCTAAAAAGCTCGCTCGGGTTGCAATCCCCAACGTCAGATCGGTCGGCACCAGTTTTTGCAGCTGTAGATTCAAACTTTGCAGCGTTTCGAGCTGCTCACGCTGCGACAAAATAGTGCGAATCTTGTTTTGCAACAACGTCCAGTTCACAGGCTTGGTGATGTAATCCACAACGCCCAACTCAAAGGCATAGGCAATCGTATTGGTATCTTGTGAACCTGTTAGCATCACAATCGGTGGACATCGGTCACCGTAGCGATCATGCAACTCGTCGCAGCAGGCCAGCCCACTCATCTCCGGCATCGCGACATCCATCAAAATTAAGTCGGGCAAATCATGCCGACAGACATCTAAACAGGACCAACCCCGCTGCACCGCCTGCGCCCGATAGCCAACACGTTGGAGTGCTCGTGATAACGAGTTGCAGACAATCTCGTCGTCATCCACTACTAGGATAAAAGCACTCATGACAGTTGCAGCTCGGTTCTCCTATTTTGACAGACTTCCAGGAGTCTCCACCATGGCTTTGGTGATTAGGTAATACAAATCACACCCAAAGCCGTTGAAATGAACCCTCGGGGTCGCCTCACCTAGCCAAACCCTACACTAGGCACAGCTTACGCCTCAGCCAGGGTTAACACCGGCGCAATGTCAAGCAACTTGACCTCTGGGCAGCGCTCTTGTATTTGCTGCAAACTCCAAATGTTTTTACACAGCAACACAGGTCGATCCCAACTGTCTTTGACCAGTTCAGCACCGTAGCTACCCTTAAGCTTCTGGGCTTGCTCCCAGCCCCCCTCAACCCAGCGAGCAACCTCATAGGCTAAGGGTTCGAGACGGGTTTCAACGTTATATTCCGACTCTAGCCGATACTGAGCCACCTCAAATTGCAGTTGCCCTACTGCTGCCATAATCGGGTCACGCTTACTCTCATCCGCCGAGTACAGGATTTGAATGGCCCCCTCTTCTTTAAGCTGCTGAATACCTTTATTGAACTGCTTAAATTTAGACGGGTTGGGGTTGCGTAGCCAGCCAAAATGCTCGGGCGAGAAACTCGGAATCCCTTCGTACTGAAGCTTTTTACCCACGCAAATGGTGTCACCGATCGCGAAGAGGCCCGGATTAATCAGACCAATGATATCGCCAGCATAGGCCGTCTCAATCACCTCACGATCTTGGGCAAATAGCTTGTGCGGTCGCGACAGGCGCACCTCTTTGCCGGTACGCATATGATGCACCGTCATATCTTTTTCAAAACGCCCCGAGCACACCCGGACAAAGGCAATCCGATCGCGATGGCGCGGATCCATATTGGCCTGAAGCTTAAAGACAAAGCCCGTAAAGTCATCTGCTGTCGGCTCGATAGTCCCCGCAGTGCTCAGGTGAGACCGAGGTGCAAGGCTCAAACTCAAGAACGCATCGAGAAAGAGCTGTACACCAAAGTTGGTCATCGCACTGCCAAAAAATACCGGCGTGACCTTACCCGCATGCAGTCCCGCCAGATCCAACTCGGGCATCATCCCGTCAAGGAGCTCTAACTCCTCTAACAGCTGACTATAAACATCATCATCAACCAGCTCACGCAAGGCCGGATCATCCAGATGTGTAACCTGAAGCGCTGCTGCTTTGGCCCCATGTCGAACGCGCTCAAACAGATGCACTTCGTGGCTGTGGCGGTCATAAACACCGACAAAACGATCACCTGTACCAATCGGCCAATTCATCGGATAGGGAATCAAGCCCAGGGTTTGCTCAATCTCATCCAGCAACGCCAGCGGTTCTTGGGTCGGTCGATCCATCTTATTGATGAATGAGAAAATCGGTAACTGCCGCAGCTTGCAAACCTCAAACAGCTTAAGGGTCTGCGCCTCAATCCCTTTCGCACCATCAAGCAGCATCACAGCATTGTCCGCTGCCGCCAAAGTCCGGTAAGTGTCTTCACTAAAATCTTGGTGTCCAGGCGTATCGAGCAGGTTCACCTGGCGTCCGTCGTACTCGAACTGCAATACCGTTGAGGTAATCGAAATCCCCCGCTGTTTTTCAAGTGCCATCCAATCGGATGTGGCCTGACGTTGACTACGCTTGGCCCGGACTGAACCGGCCAAATTGACCGCACCGCCGTACAACAACAGCTTTTCGGTGAGGGTCGTTTTCCCGGCATCGGGGTGAGAAATAATCGCGAACGTGCGACGACGTTCAACTTCAGGCTGTAGCAACGCCAAAACCTCGTACAAGTAAGCGCTCCGGAGTCAGAAGTGTTTGTACTATTCTACCAAGAACCGTCGCAGTGCTCCGCCCATACCGCGAAGCGGTTAGGGGGTAGTGAAGCGGCGGGCGACCGGAGGGAGCAATCACTCAATCTCGGCTTGCTGCTGGATGTACTGAGCCAGAACTGAAAGTGGTGCCCCTCCACAAGAGATGATGCAGTACGAACGACTCCAGAAAACAGGCTTGCCCCAGTAAACTGTGGCTAGGTGCTCAGCAAACTCTTTCCGAATCAGGCGACTAGAGACAGTTTTCAGGTTATTGACCAGCTTGGACGGCTGAACCTTTGGGTTTACGGACAGGAGTAAGTGGACATGATCCACTTCTCCATTGAACTCAATCAGTTCTCCCTCCCATTTTTTCAGGGTCTCAGAAAATATCTCCCTCAGCCTATCCAACATGGGCTGGGTGATGCACTTGCGACGATACTTTGTGCAAGCGACCAAATGAAAGTGAATCTTGTAAGAGCAGTGATGAAGGGTGTTTAAGGGTAATGACATCAGGTGCGACTAAAAGCTATAATATACCCATGATAACCCTGACGTATGAGTACAAGTTAAAGCCGACTAAGCAGCAGGCCGAACAGATCGACCACGATCTGGAGGTGTGCCGCCGAGTCTGGAATTATGCGCTAAGGGAGCGCAAAGACTGGATTGCATCTCGCAAGCGCCCAGTCAATGCCTGCTCTTTGCGTAGCGAGTACATCATTCCAGCGGACGCGCCATACCCCAGCTTTAAGTTGCAGTGCCAACGGCTGACTGAGGCCAAACGGCTCAACGCCGACCTATCCTCGGTCAATGCCCAGGCATTGCAGCAGATTTTGAGGCGCTTAGACCAAGCGTTTGACCGTCGCAAAAAGCTAGGGGCTGGATTCCCCCGGTTCAAAAAGCCCGGTCAAATGCGGTCGTTCTCATTCCCTCAACTGGGCAAAGTTCCATTGAGCAATGGTGCGGTTAAGCTGCCGGGGTATGGGTGGGTTGCTATGCGGCAGTCCCGACCATACCCAGATGAGTTTATGGTCAAGCAAGCCAGGGTCGTTAAACGAGCCTCTGGCTATTACGTCATGTTCAGTTTTCAGGCTGACATTGCCATCCCAGAACCGCCGCTGGTGGGTCATGTGGTTGGCGTAGATGTGGGCCTGGAGTACTTTCTCTCCACTTCGGACGGGCTTCAACTAAAGCGCCCTAAGTTTTTCGTGGGTCTGCAACGCGAGCTTAAATTGCTGCAACGCAGACTGAAGCGGAAACGGATTGGGTCGGCTAACTCGAAGAAGGCTCAAGCCAGGGTGGCGAGACTGCATGAGAAGATTGCCCGCATCCGCAAAGATTTCCACTTCAAGGCGGCTCACCAGCTTTGTGATGCCGCCGATGTAATTGTGGTTGAGGACTTAAACCTGATTGGGCTAAGTCGCGGGATGTTGGGTAAGCACATGCTGGATGCGGGTCATGGGTAGTTCCTTAACTCGGTGCTGCCCTGGGTCGGCTTCAAGCGGGGCAAAGCCGTGGTGAAGGAAAAAGCGGCAGGCACCTCTCAGGAGTGCCCTGCCTGTGGTGAGGCAGTTCGCAAAACACCGGCAACTCGTTGGCATGAATGCCCTTGCGGCTGTTCAATGCCTAGGGATATTGCCAGCGGATTGGTGCTGCGAAATAGGTTTGAAAAGCGCGGTGGGGCGCACCGTGCTGAAAATGCCCCTGGAGAGGATCTGGCGGGGGTGTCCTTCGGGGCATCTAGCCAAGACTCTGTGAATGGGGAATCTCCTACTATACGCAAAGCGTTAGCGGGATGAGCGTCAACAACTGCCCCTCCTGGCGCTTAGCTCACCTTTGTACCATCCCAATTCAGCTAAGCAAAAAGTAGGTAGTAATAAACCTACCTGCCCTGTGTATACCGGGGCTGATCGCCAGATCCGTACACAGTGCCGCTCAAGCGATCTCAGGCACGTGACTCTCTCACACAAGAGCATTGTCTAGCCAACGAGAACTACCCCCTGAACCCTAAGCCAGACTTTTTGGGCTAGATTTTCTGCGTTGCCGCCTCCAGTTGATCGGCACTAGCAGGCGCACTTTGCAGCGTGAAGTAGAGCTTATTCAGGGCATTCATGTAGGCTTGCGCAGAGGCAACTATCACATCCGTGTTAGCGGCATGGCCCGAAAACACGCGCTCTTCATGCTTCAGGTGAATCGTAACCTCACCAATCGCATCAATGCCCGCCGTCACGGACTGTACGGAAAATTCAATCAGCTGATTGGGAATATTGACAATTCGGTTAATGGCTCGGTAGATGGCATCCACGGGGCCCGTCCCGACTGCCGCATCAACCAACTCTTGACCATCAGGAGTCAAAAGGCGCACGGTTGCTGTCGGTGTTTCTTGGTTACCGCAGACGACCTGCACATGCTCCAGCTTAAAGAGCTCGGGGACAGGACGTGTTTCGTCATTGACGATCGCTTCGAGGTCAAGATCGGTAATTTCTTTCTTTTTATCCGCGAGATCCTTAAAGCGGATAAAGGCTTTGTTGAGGTCTTGCTCAGACAGATCAAACCCCAGCTCAGCTAAGCGAGTCCGAAAGGCGTTACGGCCCGAGAGCTTACCCAACACCAAACTATTAGACTGCAAACCAATCAGTTGCGCGTCCATGATTTCGTAGGTCTGGCGATTTTTGAGAATGCCATCTTGGTGAATGCCCGATTCGTGGGCAAAAGCATTAGCACCCACGATCGCTTTGTTGGGCTGTACCAACATCCCCGTCAGGTTAGAGACCATGCGCGAGGTGCGGTAAATTTCTTGGGTTTTGATCTGTGTGAGGGGCCTTTCGGAATTAACCGGCAAACCAAAGTAAGGGTTGTAGTAGGGCCGCCGGACATGCAGGGCCATAACGACTTCTTCGAGGGAGGCGTTACCGGCTCGCTCACCAATGCCATTGATGGTTACTTCAACTTGGCGCGCTCCTTGTTTGACAGCCTCGAGGAAGTTGGCTACAGCCACACCCAAATCATCATGACCATGAACTGAAATGATCGCCTGATTGATGTTGGGCACATTCTCGCGAATGCCACGAATGAGTTTGCCAAACTCCTCGGGCATCGTATAGCCGACGGTGTCGGGAATGTTGACGGTTTTGGCTCCGGCTTTGATCGCAGCTTCGAGGACTTGATACAAAAACTCGGGGTCGCTACGGCCTGCATCCTCAGGCGAAAACTCGACATCATCAACCAAGGAGGCAGCGTGGGCCACCATATCGGCGGTAATTGCTAAGACCTCTGCACGACTGCGGCGCAGCTTGTACTCCATGTGAATATCAGACGTCGCAATAAAGGTATGAATGCGACCTTTAGCGGCGGGTGCGAGGGCTTTGGCGGCGGCTTCGATATCTTGCTGGGTGGCGCGGGCCAGACCACAAATTACGGGGCCAGTTGGGGTGCCGACTTCGGCCGCAATGCGCTGAACAGCATCAAAGTCACCCAGACTGGCGAAGGGAAAACCAGCTTCGATAATATCAACGCCTAGCTTGGATAGCTGCCGGGCCACTGCTAGCTTCTCATCTGCGTTTAGGGTTGCACCCGGTGATTGCTCACCGTCCCGCAGAGTCGTATCAAAAATGAGAACGCGATCTAACAATGACGCAGCGGCAGGTGTATCCATAAAACAGATGTCACGTTACTAGACTGACCCCTATTTTGGCATGGGGTTTCACGCGATGGGCTGCTTGTACCTTGCCCTGAGATATGTCTGTAGCAGCAGTAATCGGCCGTGGAAGACTATGTCCAGACTGTTTGCACAGTGCCATCTAGACAGCGCTATCTAATCATTCTGGAGACAGCGATTAAATATCTGAAGTCAGGTGTTTGAGCAACTTAGCAATGACTTGTGAATCACTGGCCACGCACTCCATTCAATTTTGTATACCCCCAAGGGGATTCGAACCCCTGTCGCATCCGTGAAAGGGATGTGTCCTAGGCCTCTAGACGATGGGGGCGTCAGTTGAGACTTTTCGTAATATAGGACACTATTTCGGGCTCTGTCAACACCTGTCATTGAGAAAACTTCACCTAGACTAGGCTTCAGGCGATAGGATAGAGCGCTGACCACATCCAGCCGAGCAGCCCCGCAAACAAGGTGTAGTAGAGGGCTGGCCAGATCAGGCGTCGCATCAATAAACCCTCACTCCCCAAGAGGTTAACTGTGGCAGCGGCAGCAACCACGTTGGCAACACAGATCATATTGCCTGCCGAAGCGCCAACGGATTGTAGCGCCAAGATTAAGGGTGTGCTGAGCTCAAGCTGATCGGCAATCCCAAATTGAAACAGAGAAAACATCATGTTGCTGACGGTAACACTGCCCGCGACGAAGGCACCGAGCAAACCGACAAGGGGCGCAAACAAAGGCCAGCTCTGGCCGACGAGTTCTGCCATCCCCGCTGCCAACGTGAGGGGCATACTGAGACGTTCGGCGGTGCCCGAGTTGATGAAGACACGCGCCATCAGCACCGAACCACCCAAGGCGAGGGCGACCTTGACCATGATCGGCAGGGCTTGGCGTGAGGCGCTAAGAAATACTGTGAAGGGTTGACGGTGGAGCCAGAGGGTGAGGAGCGCCACAACCAAAATGAGGCTGGGCGGCAGATACAAGGGCTGGAGCGTGACGTTGAGGCTGGTATCGAAAAGCCCCAGCCAGCGAAACTGCACCGAGCGCAAGGCCGCCTGGATAGGCGTAATTACCCGGGACAGAACCAGGATAACTCCCGCCAAAGCATAGGGAAGCCAAGCACGCCAGGCAGGCATAACAACAGGCATATCGAGGTCGGGGACATCACACTGGTCGGCGCGAAAATCCCAGCAGGTTTGGGGTAGACACCAGCCCTGCTTGATCGCAAAAATCGTGAGGCCGAGGCCGACAAGACCGCCGACCAAGGTCGGAAATTCTGGCCCGACGAGGATCGCTGTCAGGGTGTAGGGCACGGTGAAGGCAAGGCCGCTCAACAACGCGAAGGGCCAAGCTTCGAGACCCTCACGCCAGGATTTGCCGTAATAGCCCGTCAGCATGAGGCACAAAATAAGGGGGATTGCGGTGCCGACACACAAATGGAGCACACCGGCGTAAATGCCCAGATGGTGGAGATAGTCGGTAAAGCGCCAACCTCGCTGCATCAGTTCGGCATCGACCGCCGGGACACCCCGCAAGCCCGTATCCATGCCAATCACAATCGGTGTACCGACAGCACCAAAGGTTGAGGGGGTGCTTTGGATAACCAGCGCCACGAGCACGGCGGCCACAGCCGGAAAGCCGATGCCCACCAGCAAAGGTACACCAATGACGGCGGGGGTACCAAAGCCGGATGCGCCTTCGATGAAGCTGCCAAATAACCAGGCAATGACGATGACCTGGACGCGACGATCCCCGGAAAGGCTGGCTAAGCTCTGGCGAATGCTATTCATTGCGCCCGATTGCTGCAACACATTGAGGAGGGTGAGGGCGGCAAAAATGATGTAGAGGATTTCGAGGCTGGTAAAGAGCCCTTGTACGGACGCGGCGACCACCCAACGCCCCGGCATTTGCCAGACCAGCACCCCGATCGCGATCGTGGCTAGGTAGGCTAGCGGCATCGCCCAGCTCGCCGGTAAGCGCAGACCGAGCAGCAAGACAAACACAACCAGTAGTGGTAGGGCCGCAACGAATAGCACGGGCTCGTCCTCTCCTAAAACAAAAGTCCCACCGAAGCGGGACTGGGTTCTGTGCTTTGGCCTCAGTTTACGAGGACTTTGAGGACGGGTGCCGACTTATTACTTTTTCTTAAGCCAGCTGAACATCGAGCGCAGTTCGGTACCAACCGATTCGATCGGGTGCTCGGCTTCACGGCGGCGCATGGCTTCAAAGCCAGGCTTACCAGCGATATTTTCGAGGACGAATTCGCGGGCAAATTGGCCGGTCTGAATTTCGGTCAGCACTTGTTTCATGGTCGCTTTGACGCGCTCATCAACGACACGCGGGCCACGGGTATAGTCGCCGTACTCGGCGGTGTTGGAGATGCTGTAACGCATACCTGCCAAGCCACCTTCGACGATCAAATCGACGATGAGCTTGACTTCGTGTAAGCACTCAAAGTAGGCCAGTTCGGGCTGGTAGCCAGCTTCGACGAGGGTTTCAAAGCCCGCTTTGATCAGTGAGGTGAGACCGCCGCAGAGGACAGCTTGCTCACCAAACAGGTCAGTTTCGGTTTCTTCGCGGAAGGTGGTTTCGAGGATACCGGCGCGGGTACCACCAATCGCTTTGGCGTAGGCCATGGCACAGTCGCGGGCTTTGCCTGTGGCGTTTTGCTCGACGGCAAAGAGACAAGGGACCCCTTCGCCATTGACGTAGGTACGGCGCACCAGGTGACCAGGGCCTTTGGGGGCAACCATGAAAACATCAACATCGGCAGGCGGCACAATTTGGCGGAAGTGGATGTTGAAGCCGTGGGCAAACAGAAGGGCGTTACCGGCTTGGAGGTTGGGCGCAATTTCTTCGGCGTAGATTTTGCCTTGCACTTCGTCGGGTAGCAAGATCATGATCAGGTCGGCCATGGCGGCGGCATCGGCAACAGTTTTGACAGTGAGGCCATCGTTAGTGGCTTTTTCCCAAGAACGGCTGCCTTTGTACAGACCCACCACCACGTTAATGCCGCTATTGTGGAGGTTAAGGGCATGGGCGTGGCCTTGGCTGCCATAGCCAATAACCGCAATCGTTTTGCCCGACAATAGGTCTAAATTCGCGTCGGTATCGTAGTACATCTGCGCCATAGGGTCAATCTCGGTGAAAGGCAGTTTTCCTAAGATAGCAAGATCTGGTTCCCCTCTCTCAGGAGGTCGTAGCAAAATCTCACAGTTAGCTGCTTCTAGAGCACTTTGACTGTGGTTCAAGACTACGGTTCAAATCGACTATGGCGCTTTACTTGGGTAGCAAGTCGACAGAAATTACGGATACACGGGATACGGATGTATGGAGATACGGATGTAAGAGATATAGAGTTTTGACCTCACATTACTTTGACCTCACACTACGTAGAGAGGGAAAGACACATCCCCAAACCTTACAGTCCAAAAAATTGATATCGTGAGCCTGGAGGCGTCATTTACTCGTGATGTGCCCGAATTGCAGACTCAGGTCTCAACGCAAAAACGTAGCTGCTTGAGGGCACTTCGATGGCTAACTTCGGCTTCGCGATGACCGCCGGCTGATCGAAGACCCTCGCGATAGACCTA
>CAZAGN010000060.1:0-4477 GCA_964484905.1 uncultured bacterium
TTCATGCCCAACCGCCTCCAGCACAGTGCCAGTTTGTACCTGCGCAAACACGCTGAAAACCCGATTGATTGGTGGCCTTGGTGTCCGGAAGCCCTCGAAACTGCCGCTGCGCGTAACTGCCCAATTTTTGTCTCGATTGGCTACTCCAGTTGTCACTGGTGTACCGTCATGGAAGGGGAAGCGTTTTCCGATCTCGCGATCGCGACCTTCTTAAACAGCCACTTTCTGTGCATCAAAATTGACCGCGAGGAACGCCCTGACCTCGACAGCATTTACATGCAAGCCTTGCAGGCGATGGTTGGCCAAGGGGGCTGGCCCCTGAATATCTTTTTGCAGCCCCAGAGCCTGATTCCGTTTTACGGCGGCACCTATTTTCCGGTCGAGCCGCGCTATGGTCGGCGGGGCTTTCTCGAAATTCTCCAAGCATTGCTTCAGTTCTTTACGGCCGAGCCGGCGAAACTGGCGCAGCAAACGGCCCAGATGCAGTCGTACTTGGCGGCAACCACCGAGCTCGAAGCCAATGGCGAACTCACCCCCAGCCTGATGCAGCAGGGCTTTGAAGCGATCGCGACAATGGTCGACCGCCACGGTCGGGGGCAGCAGTTCCCGATGATGCCCTATGCCCAGACCGCCCTGCGTAGTAGTCGCTTCCTGGCCAGTGCTCGCGATCGGGCGCTTGAGCGGGGTCTGGACTTGGCTCTGGGCGGCATTTTTGACCATGTGGGCGGCGGTTGGCACCGCTACACCGTTGACCCGACCTGGACCGTGCCCCATTTCGAGAAGATGCTCTACGACAATGGCCAAATTCTTGAGTTTGTTGCCGATCTCTGGGCGGCTGGGATGCAAGATCCGGCCCTAGCGCGGGCGGCTGATTTGACCGTCACCTGGCTCCGGCGCGAAATGACCGCACCCGCAGGCTACTTTTATGCCGCCCAAGATGCGGACAGCTTCATGACCGCCGCCGCCGTTGAACCGGAAGAAGGCGATTTTTATGTGTGGCAGCTCCCCGAGCTCGAAGCCGCCCTCACAGAGGCCGAACGGATTGCTCTCCAAGAAAGTTTTGATCTGCGCCCCAACTTTCGCGATCGGCCCGGTTATGTTGTCCTCCAGCGCCTGCGTGAGGGTGTCCTTTCAGAAACCGTCGAAAGTGCGCTCCAGAAACTCTTTGCCAGCCGCTACGGCAGCCCCGATGTGAGCCACTTTCCGCCTGCGCCTGATGCCAACACCGCCAAGACTTACCCTTGGCCGGGGCGGATTCCGCCGGTCACCGATACGAAGCTGATCGTTGCATGGAATGCGCTGATGATTTCGGGTCTAGCACGGGCGGCAACGGTCTGGTCGCGGCCTGATTATCTTGATTTGGCGCTCAAGGCCGCAACATTTATTTGGGGCGAGCAGCACGCGGAAACGGGACTACGGCGGCTTAACTACGAAGGGACGGCTTGCGAAGTAGCCAAGGCCGAAGACTATGCCTTTTTGGTTAAGGCATTTCTCGATCTTCATCAAGCAACCTTTGAGGCGATCTGGTTGGAGCGGGCGATCGCGATCCAAACCGAAATGGATGCCGCCCTCTGGGATACCGAAACAGGCGGTTACTTCACGGCTCCGGCAGCGCCCGATCTGCTCATTCGCGAAAAGGATTACCAAGATAACGCTGTACCGGCGGCCAACGGCGTCGCGATCGCGAACCTTGTCCGGCTGGCGATCCTCACCGATGGCCTCACCTACCTTGATCGCGCCGAGACCGCCCTCACCACCTTCAGCGGCGTCATGGCCAAATATCCCCGCGCCTGCCCCAGCCTTTTTGCCGCCTGGGATTGGTTGATGCACAACGGCCTTGTCAAAACGCCCACCGCCCTGCGTCAAGAGTATTGGCCCACTACCGCCTGGCTACCCGATACCGACAGCACAACCCTGTGCATCACCTTCAAGTGCCTGCCACCACTGGCCGATACTGCGACCTTGCGAGCCAAACTCAAGCAGGCCCAGACCCGGTTTCTCAACAGCCTCTGAGAATCCCCCAAAATGCCTGGTCTAAGCAGCCGGTTCCCCCTCGTCCGGTAGGGCTGGGAGCAGCGGCTGTTGCCGCCGCCGCCACCAAGCCAGCAAAATGCCAGCGATGAAAATACTGGAGTACGTTCCCCAGGCAAAACCAATGAGGAGTGTCAACGCAAAATAGCGCAACGTTGCGCCACCAAAGATCACGATCGCGACCAACGCCAGCATGGTCGTCAGCGACGTATTAACCGAGCGGGTAATCGTCTGATTAACGGAAATATTGACGACATCAGCAAACGTCACCTTGCGGCTCAATAGCTTGCGGCTATTTTCCCGGATGCGGTCATAAATCACCACCGTATCGTTAACCGAGAACCCTAAAATCGTCAGCAGCGCCACCAAAAAGAGGCTATCAACCTCAATACCGAGGGTCAGACCCAGCAGCGCAAAAATGCCCGTCGTAATCACAATGTCGTGCAGCAGCGCCACGATCGCGAAAATCGCATAGTCAAACTGAAAGCGAAAGCCAACGTACACCACAATCAGGCCAAACGTTACCAGTACCGCCAGTAAACCCGCGCGCAAGAGGCCCGCCCCAATGGTGGGGCCCACCGTCTCGACCCGATCGCGACGAAACTCACCAATGTTCTCGCGTAACTCGGCCTCCACCGCCAGCCGATCCGTTTCACTCAGGGGCGGCATCCGTACCAGCACCACCCGGGCATCACTCCCATCCAGCTGCACTACCGCCGTTACCCCCTCAGCCGCCAGTGTCTGGCGAATTGCGGGCGCATCGACCGTCACAGTCTCGGCAAACTGCAACTGCAGCAGCGTCCCCCCCGTAAAATCAAGCCCCAAACGCAGCGGTGTGCCCACCGTTGCCCACGACACCAGCATCGCCACAAGCCCGGCCATAATCGCGCCCCCCGAGATTGAAAACCAGAGGCGTTGACGGCCAACAATATCGAACATAAGCCCAGAAAAACAAAGGGTATTAACTAGCTTAACGCCCTTAGGTCTTGGCCTTTCCGTCGGAGCCACGGCCAAGTCTGGCTTCCGCAACGCGATAAGCTGAGTATGCGTTGTTATCCGTACTCTCATCCATGGCCAAAGCCGCTGATCGTTCGCTGCTGCCCTTCGAAAAGCCAGTTGCCGATCTCGAGCGTCGTATTGAAGAAATTCGCGCCTTGGCTGAGGATAACGAACTCGAAGCCAGTGGTGAAATCGAATCTCTAGAGCAACGCGCTGCTGAACTACGCCGCGAGATTTTCTTGCGCCTTAGCCCCATGGAGCGCCTTCAAGTCGCCCGCCACCCAAGCCGGCCCACCACCCTCGATTACGTCCAGACCATCTGTGACGACTGGTTCGAGCTCCACGGTGATCGCCACGGCTTTGACGATCCGGCCCTGGTTGGTGGTGTTGCCCAGCTCGCCGGACAGCCCGTCATGGTGCTTGGTCATCAAAAAGGGCGTGACACCAAAGATAATGTTGCCCGTAACTTTGGCATGCCCAACCCCGGCGGCTACCGCAAAGCCCTCCGCCTCATGCAGCACGCCAGCCGCTTTAACATGCCCATCCTCACCTTTATCGATACCCCCGGTGCTTACCCGGGTATCGAGGCCGAAGAAAAGGGCCAGGGCGAAGCGATCGCTGTCAACCTGCGCGAAATGTTTAGTCTACAGGTACCGATTATTGCCGCTGTTATTGGCGAGGGTGGTTCTGGCGGTGCCCTCGCGATCGGTGTTGGCGATCGCCTGTTGATGTTCGAGCACGCCGTCTATGCCGTTATTTCCCCTGAGGGTTGCGCCGCGATCCTCTGGAAAGATGCGAAAAAAGCTGACCGCGCCGCCGAAGCCCTTAAAATTACAGCCTCAGATTTGTACCGCCTGGGTATTGCCGACGAAATCCTCCCCGAACCTGTCGGTGGGGCCCATCGTGCCCCCGTTGCCGCCGCCGAAACCCTCAAGCAAGCGATCTTGCGGCACTTACACCATCTGCAAACCCTCAGCCCCGCTCAACTTCAAGAAGAGCGCTATCAAAAGTACCGCCGCATGGGTCAGTTCTTGGAGTCTTGACCCCTCTAAGTCTCTGCCTCTAAATCTCTGTAAGTGGGCTGATCTAGGAGTCGCGAGTTGTCCACAGCAGATTTGGGCGCTCGATGCTGTGGACAGATAAACCGAGACTGTGGCTGCGGCAGCGTTGCAAGCGATCGCGACCCCAAAAACTGCACAGTAACCTCAATATGCCGCCTCTGAACAACACGATCGCGACCCCAAAATTACTGTTGTCAAACCGCTCAGGTCAAATCACTCAAGTCATAATCACTTAATTCATATAGTGCAGACCCTCGACCAGCAGCGCCAAGAAAAAGCCGTCGTTTTGCTAAAAGATGTTAGGCTGCTCTAGCCTCTCAAAGTTTGCCAAATTTATGAATTACCTCAGGCTGTCCAAACAATGGTTTTAAGCCCTGCTGAGGTCA
>CAZAGN010000060.1:4577-12267 GCA_964484905.1 uncultured bacterium
ATTTATGAATTACCTCAGGCTGTCCAAACAATGGTTTTAAGCCCTGCTGAGGTCATCATCCGCCTAGGCGTAGCCCTATGCTTGGGCTCGCTCTTAGGCCTAGAACGTCAACTCCGACATCGGCCTGCCGGGTTACACACCAACAGTCTTGTATCCCTCGGGGCCGCCCTGTTCGTGATGTTAGCAGTCCTCACAGATGACGAAAGCAGTCCAACACGTATAGCAGCTCAAGTCGTCACTGGCATCGGTTTTTTGGCCGGTGGTGTCATTATCAAAGAAGGCGCTAGCGTGCGCGGCCTTAACACTGCGGCCACCCTCTGGTGCTCTGCTGCTGTCGGCTCCATGGCAGGTAGTGGTCACATCCCAGAAGCGCTGGCAGGTACCGGTTTGGTATTCCTGGCAAACCTACTTTTTCGTCCTGTCAGTCGCTATCTTTATCGACACCCACTACACCCATACAACATAGATGTCGAATTATGCTATCGCTGTCACATTACGTGTGATAGCACTGTGGAAATGCATATTCGGGCTCAAATTGTGCAAAAGCTGGCTGGAAGTCCGCTTGGGCTGCGTTCTGTAGTCAGCCGTGTCAGCCCCACCGGCGCTGTTTCCCTAGAGTCTGAGGTCATCGCTTGCAGACGAGACGATGCCGCTATCGAGCGATTCATGCGTGAACTCAGCCCAGAAGTGGGTGTTGTTTCCACCAGTTGGCACATTAGCGAATATCACTACGGCTAGTGTGGTTTTACCCATGCCTGTCTCTGCTCCAAGCGTTGAGCTATCTGCCATAGCTATCAATTTCGGCAACTATTTGGGCTAAATCAGTTGTTGTTTTCAAGAAGATGACTGACAAGTATTGATCTGGGTACGGCTCGCTCCGTTTTTCTTCTGGAGCATAAAGACATTGTGCCAACTCCCAAAGCAATGGCTGTCACTAAGCTCCGTAATATCTCGCAATCTTTTGGCAATTTTAGTGGCTACTTTCAGATAAAGCCACTGCCAAACTCAAAAGCACCTCCTAGAATATGAACATTGCCAGGTTCAAGGGTGGTGCATGACATCTTCGTATCAAGCTGGAGCTTCGCGACGAGCCCTAGTTGCCAAACACGGGTCTACGCCAATTGCTAACACCCTAATCAGCAAGGGTATTGCCGACGCGACCCAAATTCAAACCGCCCTCGAAACCCGTCGCCAGACTGGGCGCTCGCTCACCAGCATCATTGCCGAAATGACTGGTAAGCCCCTCGACCCCGAAATCGAGCGTCAGTACAAACGCCAAGACCTGTTTGAGCTCAAAGTCATCTATGGTCTGCCCACCTTTGATCTTGATGTCGACACCATCGACACCACCGACTTCGTTAGCCTCATCCAAACCTACTTCACCCCCGAGCTTTGTCAAAAGTATCTTTTTGTCCCCATCAGTACCCTCGAAGCGACCAAAGAGCTACGCATTGCCTTCGTTGATCCGGGTAACCTCGAAGCCACCGATGATGTCAGCAAGCGTCTGCGCATTCATGACCTCAAACCCAAGCGGCTAGCTCTTACCATCGATGACTTCAACCGTCTGATGGGACTGTACCTCGACTGGTTGGCAGGTAAAATCGCTGCTGAGTCGGAAGCCAAAGCTCAAGCAAAAAAAGCGGCAGACGATGAACCGCTTGAGATTGAGGATATTGATCTCGGTACCATCGTAGATATTGAAGAGGATGGTGGCGAAGGCGATCTCAAAGATGCTGTACGCAATGCTGAAGACGCCCCAATCATCAAACTCGCTAATCAAATTTTGATCAAAGCCCTCCAAGAAGGCGTATCCGATATTCACATCGAGCCCCAGGAGAACGGCCTCCGAATTCGCTTTCGCAAAGATGGTGTCCTGCGGCAAGGCTTTGAAACCCTCCCTAAAAAAGTAGTGCCGGCTTTGACTGCTCGGTTCAAAATTTTGTCTGATTTAGATATCGCCGAGCGCAAAAAACCCCAAGACGGTCGCATTCGGCGTCAATACAACGGACGCAAAGTTGACTTCCGGGTGAACTCATTGCCCTCGCGCTACGGCGAAAAAATCGTCATGCGGATTCTTGACAACTCGTCAACACAACTGGGCTTGGGCCAGTTGGTCTCCGACCCCGAAACCTTGGCCAACTTCCGCGATATTATTCAGCGTCCCTTCGGCCTCATCCTGGTCACGGGGCCAACCGGATCTGGCAAAACAACGACCCTCTACTCTGCCCTCGCCGAGCGGAATGATCCTGGTGTCAACATCAGTACGGCCGAAGATCCAATTGAGTACACCCTTGAAGGCGTCACCCAGGTCCAGGTGATCCGCGAGAAAGGCATGGATTTCGCATCCATTTTGCGTGCCTTTTTGCGCCAAGATCCGGATGTCATTCTGGTGGGTGAAACCCGTGACTACGAAACAGCCAAGACAGCAGTCGAAGCTTCGATGACCGGTCACTTGGTGTTGACAACACTGCACACCAATGACGCTCCCAGTTCAATTGCCCGCCTGATCGAAATGGGGATCGAGCCGTTCAACATCACCAGCTCACTGATTGGCATCATGGCTCAGCGTCTGATTCGGCGGGTTTGCAGTGAGTGTCGCATTCCCTATCACCCCACTCAAGAGGAACTGGGCCGCTTCGGTCTGGTCAGCAATGGTGACTCACAGCAATTCACCTTCTACCGCGCTAATTCACTCACACCCAGTGAAGCCAAAGAAGCGAAAAAAGCGGGCACTCTCTGCAAGAAATGCGGCGGTGGTGGCTACAAGGGCCGCTGTGGCGTTTATGAGCTGATGCGCATGAACGACCGCATTTCGGAGTTGGTCAACAAAGAAGCCCCGACCGAACTAATCAAAGAAGCCGCCATTGAAACGGGTATGAAGACCCTACTCAGCTATGGTCTGGAGTTGGTGCAGCAGGGTGCAACGACCCTAGATGAGATCAGCCGCGTTATCCTGACCGATAAAGGCTTGGAGGCAGAGCTCAAGGCCCGCGCCAAGAGTATGAATACCTGTCGTACCTGTAATGCTGAGCTCAAGCCAGAGTGGTTGGACTGTCCCTACTGCCTGACACCTCGCTTTGCTGGGTCGCCACCGCCTGAGGCGGAATTCGAGGCTGATGGGTTTGAGGATATGGCTGAAGATGAGGCCGCCCTTACCTCTGCCTAGGCGCTAAGGTGTAAACAGTGTGGTCTAAAGCCTAGGGTATCGATTCAGACTGTTTTGCCTCTACCAGCGAAATTTGGGCTCAGATCTGGCCCGCCAATGTTCAATTCAGTACGTATCAGGAGCCACATATGTCCTTGATGATCGAAGACCTCATGGAACTGACCATCCAAAAGGGGGGCTCGGACTTGCACATTTCAGCGGGCTTGCCACCCTACATCCGGGTCAGTGGCCACCTACAACCTACCGAACACGATGTGCTGACCCCCGAGGAGGTGCAGCGCTTGATCTTCAGCATGCTCAACAACAACCAACGTAAAAATCTTGAGCAAAACTGGGAGCTGGATTGCTCCTACGGTGTGCGAGGGATTGGTCGCTTTCGGGTCAACGTCTACAAAGACCGTGGCACCTATGCCGCAGCCCTACGGGCACTGGCCTCTGATATTCCTGATATTGACAAGCTTGGCTTGCCCGACATCGTTAAAGAAATGTCGAAGCGGCCTCGGGGGCTGATACTGGTCACAGGGCCAACAGGCTCCGGCAAATCAACGACCCTCGCTTCGATGATCGACTTTATTAATCGCAGTCGCTCGGAGCACATTCTCACCGTCGAAGACCCGATTGAGTATGTCTACAACCCCGTTAAGAGTGTGATTCACCAGCGCCAACTGGGCGAAGACACCAAGAGTTTTGCCAATGCCCTACGGGCGGCCATGCGGGAAGATCCCGATGTGATCCTCGTGGGGGAAATGCGGGATCTTGAAACGATTCAGTTGGCGATTACCGCCGCTGAAACAGGTCACTTAGTTTTTGGGACCCTGCACACCTCGTCTGCTTCTCAGACTGTTGACCGGATGGTCGATGTCTTCCCGCCCGAGCAGCAAACCCAGGTACGGGTGCAGTTATCAAGTTCTCTGGTGGCAGTGTTCTCCCAGTGTTTGGTGCCCAAAGCTAATCCCAAGCCTGGTGAGTACGGTCGGTGCCTAGCGCAAGAAATTATGGTGGTCACACCAGGTATTGCCAACCTGATTCGGGAAGGAAAAACAGCCCAGATCTATTCGGCCATTCAAACCGGCGGTCGTATGGGCATGCAAACTCTGGAGAAGGTGCTCTCAGATTTGTATCAACAGGGCAAGGTGGGCTTTGATGATGCGATGTCGAAGAGCTCGCGACCCGATGAGCTGATGCGCCTGCTGGGCGGCAATCCTCAACAGGCGGCGGCTGGGGCTCCAGCTCGTCCCGCCGCTGCCCGTGCACGCTAGGAGGTTAGACAATGGTGACGTTTAGAGCGACTGGGGTTAAGGCTGGCAAGCCGATGACCACCAAGATTAAGGCGGCTGATTCAACCTCAGCCCGGGCTTTGCTGCGACAGCAAGGGTTTTATGTCAAGCAACTGGATGAGGAGAAGCGATTCAACCTTGACTTTGCCGAAATGAGCCTCGCGATGGCCTCGATTGATACCCGCGACAAGGCGGTATTTTCGCGGCAGTTTTCGGCCCTAATCAATGCCGGTGTGTCAATGGTGCGCTCACTCACGATCTTGGCAGAGCAAACCAGCAATCCAAAGTTTAAGCGCTATCTCAAGGCTGTTAAGGCCGATGTTGAAGAAGGGCGGGAGTTGTCGTCAGCCATTCGGAGCTATCCGGATGCGTTTGATAGCCTCTATTGCAGCATGGTCGAGGCCGGTGAGATCGGTGGGGTGTTGGATGAGGTGCTAGATCGACTGGCCAAGCTCCTGGAAGACGTTGATAAGCTGACCAAGCAGATTAAGTCGGCGATGACCTATCCAGTCGTTGTGACCCTCTTGGCAGTCGCAATCTTCTTGGGGATGGTGATTTTTATTCTGCCAACCTTTGAAGGGATTTTCTCAGAACTGGGGGCAGAACTACCAGCGTTTACGCGCTTTTTCTTGACGATTAGTGATATTCTCCGTAACCCGGCATTTTCGGGTACGTTGATCATTGTCTTGATTGCCTTTGGCTTTTTGGCACGGCGTTTTTATATGACGCCAGCGGGTCGTGAAACGATTGATGCGTTGTCGCTGAAAATTCCCTTGTTTGGTGATTTGATTCAGAAGACGGCGGTGGCACGCTTCTGTCGAACGTTTGGCGCCTTGTCGCGATCGGGGGTACCGATTCTGACCTCGCTGGAAATTGTCCGCGATACAGCTGGGAATCGGGTGATTGCCAACGCCATTGATGCCTCACGCCAGTCGATTTCAGCAGGCGGACAAATTGCACCCGCCCTTGACCAACACCAGGTGTTTCCGCCGATGGCGATTCAGATGTTGGCGATTGGTGAAGAAACGGGTGAGCTCGACACGATGCTGATGAAAGTTGCTGACTTTTATGAGCTAGAAGTTGAGCAAGCGGTGAAGTCGCTGACGAGCTTGATCGAACCTTTGATGATTGTTGTCCTCGGGGGTATGGTTGGTTGCATCATCTTGGCAATGTATATGCCGATGTTTGCCATCTTCGACTTGGTACAATAGGATACCAAAGGACTGAGGTGAGGGCGTGAGTGCAGACTCTCTAAGGCAGCAGTTGCAGTCAGAGGATTTGGGCGAGCGCCTTCGCGCTGTCAATCATGTGCGGAACTTAGAACCGAAAGAAGCGGTTGAGCTGCTGTTATTGGCGGCTCAAGACAGCAGCGCCCGTGTCCGCTATGCTGCCCTCAGTCAGTTAGGCACGCATCCGATCGCGAATCCTGACCACGTGTTGCCTACCTTACGCCAAGCCCTCGTAGCCGATCCGGAGGTAGATGTCCGGGCGGCGGCGGCGGCATGTTTGGGTGATTTGAAGGCAGTGGTAGCTCTGCCCGATTTACTGGCTGCTTACGATCGCGAGACGGAGTGGCTACTGCAATTTAGTGTGATTGCGGCCCTGGGTGAGCTGGGTGATCGGGGTGCCTTCGAGACGATTGTGACGGCCCTTGCCCATGAGAATGATTTGGTGCGGACGGCGGCGGCCGCCGCCTTGGGGGATTTGGCCGATCCGCGTGCTGTGCCCCACCTGGCATCCCTAGCGGTTGACCCGGATTGGCAGATTCGCTTTCGGGCTTGTCTTGCCTTGGGACAGATTAAGGATGCAGCCACGCAACCGCTGCTGGCTCAATTGACCCAAGATGAGCATGAGCAGGTCGCTCAGGCGGCCCAGCGAGCCTTGGGGGAAGCTTCCGAAATCGTCTAGGCTAGGAGTAGCGTTCCTGATTGAATAGTTATGCCGCCGCGCTGGCCCACCCCCCCCAACCGTCAAGATCCGGCCTACCGCAAGCTCGATGATCGCTATACGCTTGCGGCAAACTTTATGTGTTGCTCGACAGTAATTTTGGGTCTGGAGTTTTGGCGGCGTTTGCAAGGGGCAGAGTGGACATGGCTCGCTCCTTTTGCCCTCAGCTGGACGGTCATTGTTGCCCTCAATGCGCTGTGGGTACTGGTGTTTGCTCGTTACGAGGCCTAGACAGATGGTGCCCACTTCGGTAGAAATTGAGCAATTGGCAGCCGCCGTTGGGGCTGATGTGTATATTGACGTGGCCGGCTGGCACCTCTACCTGCGGGAGGCGAAGCTCCATCACGTGCTGGCGGAAGCCTTTGCGCCCCTGCTCGCGGCCGGAAACTACGATGAAGCGGCTGTTACGGCTGTGCTCCGACGTCAGACTGTCGCGATCGGGGGGCACAAGCACCATATTCCTTTGCTGGATTTGCTGCCGGTAGCAAGTGTGATGGTCTTGATGGATATTTTGGAAGCGTTTGCGGCGCAGTGGCGGGATTAGCGTCGAAAGATTTCAATGACCGCATCATAATGCCAACCAATCTCGCAATGATTGTGCAAGCTGTGCTGCATCTACATCAGCTAACTGGCCAATCACTTTGATTACCAAGCTCTCATGCACTGTATACACGCCTCACTTGACTGCTGTTGCTACGTTGAGCCCTGCTGCCGACCATTCAAAGAGTTCAAACTCTCCTGCAAGCAGTGATCCCGTTTTGCTTGTCAAAGGTGTGATCAAGAGATCTTGAGAAAGATGTTCTGAACTCACAACAACAGCAGGCCTTACTTTGGTACTTGACAAATCTGAAAATGGATACCGAACTAAGACAATGTCATTCCTGGAGTAGCTGGGCATGCACATCATCTTCCGTGTTGTCCCACACCGTATCCAACGACATTTGACTAGCTTGATGCCAAAAGCTCACTTCATCATCAGGAAGTAGTGTGACTAGCACCTTTGTCCCTTCGGGGAGCTCTGTTGGCTCTAGAAGTTCAATTTTGCCTTGGCGAACTGTAGCCCAAAGGGTTCTCAACATAAGTCTACTCATAAGTACTGGTGCTTTAATTCTAGGGTTCAAGCACTGATGCTGATGACCACTCTACATTAGGGTTTGGCGCACTGTCTCAGGAACTGTAGTTCCCCTACAACCCTAAGCAAGTGTGATGGTTTTGATGGATATTCTGGAAGCGGCGCAGTGGCGGGATTAGCTCGCGCCTGGTGCGGTGTGGCAGTGAATGGCATCGAGGTAGCGCAGTT
>CAZAGN010000060.1:12367-15258 GCA_964484905.1 uncultured bacterium
GATTAGCTCGCGCCTGGTGCGGTGTGGCAGTGAATGGCATCGAGGTAGCGCAGTTGGGCGTAGAGCATTTGCATGTGGGGGGCTTGGGCGGCAGCTCGGAGGGGTGCCCCGACAATGGCTTCGTACTCGAGGGGGCGGCGGGCATCAAAATCGAGCTTCATGCTGGTGTGGTAGGGCTTCATGGCGGCGGTATGTTCGATCATGGCGGTGAGGAATTCGGTCGCGATCGCGACCCCGTTATGGGCGGCGGCGATCTGGACTTCCTGCATAATTGCGTAGGCCAAGTCACGGGTGGTGGAGTTGCCCATAAGCTGATCGGTTGTGGCACCCAGGATTACCGATAGGCTGTTAAAGGGCACATTCCAAACCAGCTTTTGCCAGCGAGCAAGCGCTAGATCGGGCACTAGGTTGAGCAGGGGCAGTGTGGCTGCCAGCGTCTCAAGGTGCGTCTGATCGCCACGGTACAGCCCCGCATTGATATGACCATAATCAAGATGCTCAATATAGCCCGGTGCTGTTTTGTTGGCGCAGATAAAACAGAGGCCACCCGCAACGGCCACGCTTTCTGGTACCAAAGCCGCAATGTCTGCCTCAACACCCAAGCCATTTTGCAGTGTGATTACTAATGATCCAGGGGCAACGAGAGGTGGCAGCAGTGACCTCAGCAAATGATTTTGGGTTGTTTTGAGGGCGATCAGGACAACATCACAGACGGGCATCGTCTCGATACTGGCGTGAGCATTGACAGATTTAAGTTCGAGATCACCGGCAATAGAGCGCACCACAAGGCCATGCTGCCGCACATGGTCATAGTCGCGGTGCAAGAGAAAATGGACCTCAGCCCCAGCCTCTTGCAAGCGGGCACCATAATAGCCACCGATGGCACCCGTACCAATCACGCCATAACGCATTAGAGACTCACCCTCTCTTCGTCATCTTCGTTACTGACAAAGCTGTCGTGGGTGGTGGGTTGTTCGAGGGCATAGCGGAGGGTGTGCCAAGCTAGGTTGGCGCACTTGATGCGTACCGGAAAGCGGGAAACACCTTGCATAACGTTGAGGCTGCGGTATTCGCGCGGAAATTTGACTTCCCCTCGCAGCATGCCCTGAAACTGCTGCACCAGCGTCAGGGCTTCGGTGAAGGAGCAACCCCGCAACACATCGGCCATTAAATCGGCTGAGGCGATCGCGATCGCGCAACCCTCACCCTCAAACTTGACATCGGTAATCGTTTGGTTGGCATCGATTTGCAAGGTCAGCTCAATCATGTCGCCGCAGGAGGGATTATGACCGCGTTGCTGACGATCAGCCGGATCAAGCCTGCCTTTGTTACGGGGCTTTTTATAGCGCTCCAGGATCACTTGCTGGTACAGATCGCGGAGATGGGCAGACATAGGAAATAACTAGAACTTAAGTAGCGAAGGCAACACGAGCGCCACGGTCAATCTAGCATGTGCCCCCAGAACCTGGGACAATGGCGGGGCGTTGACAGAGAGAAGATATGGCAACTGCGTGGGTGTTTCCGGGGCAGGGTTCGCAAGTGGTCGGGATGGGCAGCGATCTCCAGGGCTTGGCTGATCTCAAGGCCGCCGAAGCGATTCTGGGCTGGTCATTAGCTGATCTCACCGCTGTCGAGCTGAAGCAAACCCGCTATACCCAACCGGCTCTCTACGTTGTCGCCACGCTCTTAGCGAGTCAACTGAGCGACCAACCCGCCGCTGTGGCAGGGCACAGCCTGGGTGAATATAGCGCCCTGTGCGTGGCCGGTGTTTTCGATTTTCTGACGGGTGTCCACCTGGTAAAGCAGCGCGCCCTTCTGATGGATGCCGTTACCGGCGGTGCGATGACTGCCGTGATTGGCTTTGATCGCGCGCAACTTGTTGCCCTTTGTGAAGCGACCGAAGGTGTGAGCATTGCCAACGATAACAGTCCCGATCAAGTAGTCATTACGGGGGGGCCAGAGGCGATCGCGACGGTAGTCGATCAGCTCAAGCCCAAGCGAGCCGTCCCCCTCGCCGTCAGTGGTGCCTTTCACTCACCTTATATGGCCGAACCCGCCCAAGAATACAGCCAGATATTGGCTGAGACCGTCTTTAAGGATGCCAAAGTGCCTGTTTACAGCAACGTCACAGCTACGGCCAGCCAAGCTGCTGCCACCCTCAAGGCCAATCTGCAAGCGCAAATTACCGGCCCGGTACGCTGGCGTGAAACCCTCTTAGCGATGGAAGCCGCCGGCATCACCGCCCTTTGGGAAATTGGCCCTGGCACTGTCTTGACGGGTTTGGCTAAGCGTACAGTTGCAAGCTTAGAGCGCCATAACATCGCCACTCTGGTGGCCTAACTGTCAGATTTTATTTATCTTCTTGCGAGTGGTCGTTGCCGCCAAGGAAACACTAGATATGGTATTTCGTTGACGACACCGTTGCGATTAGCACTCTTACCTCGGCCACCCCTACGGTTTGGGGCGTATTAAACACAGCGGTAAGTGCTCTAGGCAAGTGCTGACGTCTCTCCTAGACTTGACATGGTGTGAGACGGATCACAAGTAATGGCGCGCCTGTGGCAGCAATGGCTACCGCTGCCAGCTTTAGCGCTGGCTCTATCAGGCTGCGATCTCGAAGCCCTGACGGGTCTTGTGGCGCGGCCACCGATCACCGCCATCACCGCACCCCGGCCGACCGGCAATGCCGTTTTAAGTGCAGATCGGGCGGGTATGGGTGAGGCGACCCAAGCGCTGATCAATACGCTCCCCGCAGAGATTTCCGCGCAACAACGTTTGGAGCTCCCGTCGCGATCGCGACTGATGTTTCCGGCTGGCCCCGATCCGGCTGCGAGCTTACAAGTACTGGTCTTACCGCCCCTAGCTGACAGTTCGAATACGGCTATTTTTGT
>CAZAGN010000061.1:0-1594 GCA_964484905.1 uncultured bacterium
TGAGCAACATTTCGGCTTTCGAGTCCGTTGAAGCTCCGTAAAGCAGCGTCCTACTCTGGGCGCTGCAGCGGAAAAGCGATCACATCACGAATACTGGCTGAGTTAGTGAGCAACATCACAAGACGATCAATCCCAATGCCTAGCCCTCCCGTTGGCGGCATGCCATATTCCAAGGCAGTCAGGAAGTCCTCATCAAGAAAATGAGCCTCCGGATTGCCTGCAGCTTTGAGGGCCGCCTGAGCTTCGAGGCGTTGGCGCTGATCAAGGGGGTCTGTCAATTCTGAAAAGCTATTCGCTGTTTCTCGACCAACAATATACAGCTCAAAACGCTCGACAAAGCCGGGCAGGTTACGGTGGGGCTTAGCCAAGGGTGAATTTTCGACCGGAAAGTCAATCACAAAGGTAGGCTGGCGCAGGCTCTCTTCACAGAGATCTTCAAAGGCGCGTACCAAAAGCAGCCCTAAACTATCTACCGCCTCCAGATCCTTCAACCCCAGCGCCATAAGTTTCGTCTTGCCAATATCTAGGCCATCAGCCTGCTTAGCCAGCGCCGCAAAGTCTAAACCCGTTACCGCTTGCACCAGCTCGCGCATCGTTACCCGTCGCCAAGGGGGGGTCAGATCAATCGTCTCACCCTGATAGTCAACTTCTAAGTTCGACAGAACAGCCTGGGCAGCCTTAACAATCAAGGTCTCGGTGAGATCCATCATGTCGTGATAGTCGGCATAGGCTTGGTAAACCTCAACCGAGGTAAATTCGGGGTTATGCCGCGTCGAGATGCCTTCGTTACGGAAAATCCGCCCCAGCTCATAAACGCGCTCAAACCCACCGACAATCAGGCGCTTGAGGTGCAGCTCGGTGGCAATGCGCAAGTACAGGTCAATATCGAGGGCGTTGTGGTGAGTAATAAAGGGTCGGGCTTCCGCGCCACCCGCACCCGCCTGAAGGACTGGGGTTTCGATTTCGATAAAATCTTGGTCTTCGAGGCTGCGCCGCAGCGACCGGACAACAAGTGCCCGATCGCGAAAGGTCTGCTGCACTTCTGGATTAACGATTAAATCCAGATAGCGCTGGCGATAGCGGGTTTCGACATCCTTAAGGCCATGCCATTTATCTGGCAGGGGCAGGAGTGACTTGGTCAGGAGTTCGTAGCTCTCGACGACCACCGACAGCTCGCCCTTATCGGTACGCTTGAGGGTACCGGCGGCACCGAGCCAATCACCGGCATCGGTCAGCTTTTTGAGCTGATCGAAGGCTTCGTCTCCCATGGAGGCCGTGATGGTTGCTTTATCGAGATAAAGCTGAATCGTGCCGGATCGATCGCGAAGGCTGAAAAAAGCCAGCTTGCCAAAGACGCGCCGCAGCATAATCCGCCCAGCTACCTGCACTGATAGGGCGACACTCTCGCCCGCCGCCAGATCGGCATACTCTGCCTGAAGGCTGGCCATCGTATGACTTACGTCGTAGCGATAGGCATAAGGATTGATACCCGCCGCCTGCCAATCTGCTGCCTTGCGTAAGCGCTCTGCGCGCAATCCTTCTAAATCTGACGCCATTGCTCAATCCATGCACCCACTCACCATCCTGACATGGG
>CAZAGN010000061.1:1694-7038 GCA_964484905.1 uncultured bacterium
GGGCTTCTTCGTATCGCGATCGCGACTCGGTATTGCTGTCCTCGGTGAGCGTAGTTTGCTGAGTTTCCAGGATCAGGCGATAGCTCACCAGCTCAGGGTAGGCCTCACCACTAACAAAGCGATCTACGGCCTCTTGAACGAGGCTATCAGGATCACTGGCAGTAGACTGTGGCGAATCAGCCCCAGACTCGCCAGCGACCCCATCGCTTGCGGCAGCTTGATTATCCGATGTTGGGGCCGCCGTTTGATTCGCAGGCGTTTGATTGGTGTCATGTCCGCCGCCACAGCCCCCTAGCATCAGCACCAGGGCAACCAGGGATAGTCCAACTCGCTTCATCATTGCTTCACATCAATACTCGGTTATCAAACGCGCTTTCTGAGGTGGCGTCAAGACATCTTGAGCGAAGCTGTGACACCCGTCACCAAGCGGCCTAGCCCTTAGTCATTACCAAAATTGATCTTGATGGCCCATTGCCCAAACCTCCATCAGCAGCCCCTGACACAACAGCGCTGAGAGTATCGCCGTCATTCGGTATAACCTGTTACGCTATGAGTCGAATTGTGAGGGTTCGTCATGGCCGACACTCGCCTGGCGCAAGGGCAAGACTCAAATCAACACTCAGATCATCCAGAGCTGCCGATAACACGCCCTGATAACCGCAACATTCGCTTTTCTGTGGATGCCCATGAAGTTGATCTCGGCCAATTGATTACCCTGTTTCAACGCAATGCCTTCTGGGCTCAAACACGCACCGAAGTCGAAATGGCCAAAGTTGTAGCCGCCAGCCATCCTGTTGTCACAGTGTGGGATGGCGAGCGACAAATTGGTTTTGCCCGCGCCACCTCAGACGGTGTCTTTCGAGCTGTAATTTGGGATGTCGTGATCGATCAGGACTACCGGAACCAAGGCTTGGGACGCAAACTCGTTGAAACCCTCATTTCCCACCCCGATATGATGGCGGTCGAGCGGGTTTATCTCTTTACAACCCATCAAAAGCATTTCTACGAGCGCATTGGCTTTACTGAGAATGCAACCACAACCATGGTGCTGCAAGGACGCTCCCTCGAGTTTGTTGTGCCGCCCGCCTAAGCAGCACCCAGCCACGACAGTAGCGTTAACTACAGCCCTGAACAATAGCCTTTGCTAACGTAAACACATTCACTCGCTAGGCTTTGCTTCCATGGATGTAGCCTTTCTGCGACGAAGCTATGGCCTTGGTGAACGTGATTTTCGACGCGCCAAGCTAGCAGCGGCTGACCTCCGCGGCACTTGTTTGGCGGGTATTGATCTCCGACAGGCAGAACTCGAAGCGGCCCTACTCGCGGGTACCAACCTGCGCCATGCGGATCTACGCGATGCCAACCTTGCCTACGCCGACCTGCGGCGCGCCAACCTAGCCAATGCCGATATTTTGGGCACTAACCTCAGCCGCAGCGATCTGCGCGGTACCAATCTGGCCGCCGTCGATTTAGCCGGGGCCAACCTTTATGGTGCTGTTATCGATGACGCAACCAAGTTGCCCCAGGTCTGCGATCCTGCTGCCATTCCACTCTACAAGCTGGTTGCCGAAGCCGCTTACCCCGGTGCTGACCTGGCTGGTATATCACTGGTTGATTTAGTGGCGGGTTATGTCAACCTTGATCAAGCTTCATTGCAACACGCTCATCTGCCACGTGCCCAAATGGAGTTTAGTCGCTTTCGGCAGGCAAACTGTCGTGAGTTCCACTGTGTCAGTGCCCGCCTGATTCGCTGCTGCTTCGTCGAAGCCCAGTGCCAAGGTGCAATCTTTCGGGGTGCCAATCTCTGTGGCGCCGATTTTCGGGGTGCGAATTTGACGGGTGCCGATCTCAGCCATGCCGATTTACTCGGGGCTCGCTTTGAGGGTGCATACCTCAAAGACATACGCCTGCATGGGGCTAACGTTGTGGGTATTACGGGTGCCGCCGAGCTCGAACTCGCCCGCGTCAGTTAGTGGGTATTGTCTGGGTCAAACACCGAAAATACGCCCAGGTTCGGTTAGTCAGTGCCTAGAGGCCATCAGGCGTTCCTTGCTACACTCAAGCCAGTCTGCTCGGCATCCGTCTATGCTCCGTCGCCTTTTGATCGTGCTCAGCCTGCTGATGCTCGCCTGCACACCCGCATGGGCCCAAGATCGCATGGTCAATTACAACGGTACGTTGTTAGCCGATCGCGACTTTACCGGCATTGATTTCACCCGCACAACTTTTGTCGGTGCCGATATGCGCCGCGCTAACTTTTCCGGTAGCCAGCTGGTCGGGGCCACCCTCACCAAGGGTATTTTGCTCGATGCCAACCTCGAAGGCGCCGACCTGACTGCCGCCCTCGTTGACCGGGTGACCCTAGAGCGCGCCAACCTGCGCAACACCATCCTGGAGGGTGTGATTTTTACCAACACAGTCTGGCAAGATGCCGATATTACGGGCGCTGATTTTAGTAACGCGATTCTCGATCGCGAAGACATTAGCTACCTCTGTGGCTACGCCAGTGGCGTCAACCCGACCACCGGCATCAGTACCCGCGACTCGCTAGAGTGTCCCACCTAAATTGATTTTCCAATCCAGACTCTCATGTGCGGCACTCAGTGACCGCGCACGCGATACCAAAGGTCTTGGCCCAGAAGGGCAAACTCTGGCAGGACTTCGGGTTTGACAGTACGCCGTTCTCGCCACAGTAAAAGGCAACTGCTGTTGGATTGCAAACGCGATTGTCCCTCGGCGCAATAGCCTGGATGCTGTTCAAACCATTGCAAAATACCACCGTGAAAGTAAGTCCGAATCTGCGCCTCATCATCACCACGCAACAGATAGAGCTTAGAGAACTTGGGATAGCGCTCGAAGTTGATATCTTTTAAGCCAAAGACCTTGCCAATGCTGTGCACCCAGCCAATTTCAGGATCAATCCGAAAAGTGGGGAGTGCCAGATCCGGCCCTTGGGCAGCAAAAACAGTCTGGTAATGGGTTGTTCGACTTTTCCCCGAGCCAGTGGTGTATTGATAGTCAAAAATAACAATTTGGGTGCCGTCGCTCAGGGTTTTGCTGAGGGCATTGTGCTGTTGCTTCGCTCGGCCAACATTGAACAGACGAAAAGCAAAGCCGGGATAGGGCTGATAGCCCACGGGTTTTGCCGTAAAGGTATACCCGTGGCGCAAAGCGATTGCCTGAAGCGCTTCGCGACGTTTACGTGCTCTAAGGGCTTGCACCGCAACGATGATGCCAACAATGGCAAACACAAGTACGAGTACAGCAAGAAATTCCATGCCCCAGTCCCCGACTGCTGCTCACTGAATCAGGCCGCTATCTAGCTTCCCATGAGCGGCGGAAAGAAGAGAATTGAGTGCCAGCTCCGCCGCAAAATATCGCCGGTAACGCTGGGTACGGTCCATTCCCAAGCACGGCCAATGTTGCGCGAACTGGTCGCGATCACTGTAACATCTGACTCCTGAGCCTCTTCCAGAATTTCTTTGACAGGTGAACCGTAGCGTACTTCAGTTACAACACTAATACCCTCAGGAAGTTGCGTTTGTAATGTCTGCGCAATCTCATCTAACTTAGCAGCAGCATTGGCCATCAAAGACTGGCGATCTCCGCCTGCATTTTGGCGCGCATTACTATCGATCACATGCAAAAGCTGAATAATGCGAGGTTCATTTTTACTGGCTTTGACAAAGGCTCTAATTCGCTCGAGTAAAACAGGCGTACCCGCCTCCAAATCACAGGGCACCAAGAGATGCCGAAAGAGATTCTGACAGCGTACATGCAGCTCAGCGACTGTCAGTGTGGAGATAAATTGAGGCCGCAAAATCAGTACGGGCACACTCAGCTTGGGCAGCAAACCAATAGTTGTACTGCCAAATACTTTCTCAGCAAGCAAGCTGCGGGCCGGCATCCCCAGCACCAAGAGTTCAGGCTGAAACTCAGTGACAACCTGACGAATCACATCGGCCGGATCACCCACACGCGCAATCAGTTTGGCATCAAGCTGAGTAGTTTGAGCCTGCTGAGTGTAGTGCTTAAGCTTCGTCTCGGCGGTGGCTATTTCGGTAGCGGCTGAGCCCGACACTCGCCCTTTGCCTGATTCTTCCCATTGCACAGCATGAACAAACCCAAGAGCCTCGACACCACCAGCAGCAATATCGTCACGGCAAAGACCAAGACGACCTAAGCCATCTTCAAAATCTGTGGCTATCAGTACACGCTTTAGCATTCGCTCTCTCCCGACCTATGTTCACCGTATCATTGGCGCTTTGTCAGTGTTGATGATTGATCCAAAGCCTTCATGATTGAGGGCGCTAAGGGGTTCAGCTAGGATCTAGTCGTGAATCGTTGTTGAATCAAAGTCAGACTAGCAACAATTACGGCCCCCATACTCAGCACATGAACCACATTGAAAGGTGTGCCCGGGAAAAACCACGAGTCAGTGCGCCAAAACTCCAGCACAAAACGCCCTAGGGGATACCAGATGAGATAGCAAAGCACCAACGTGCCAGGCTGAGGCTGACGGCGGGCCACCTGACTGATGATGATGAACCCAGCGAAGTTCCAAAGGGATTCATAGAGGAAGAGGGGCTGAAAACGAGTGCTGTCGGGATAGGCATCAAGATCATCAAAAGGGGGAATGCGATGTTGTGGATCGATACGAAGGCCCCAAGGCAGTGTTGTTGGCGGGCCATAGAGTTCTTGGTTAATAAAGTTTGCCAGCCGGCCAATCGCTTGGGCCAGAGGTAGCCCCAGGGCAATGCCATCGAGATAAATTAGGGGTGGCAGCTGGCGAAGGCGCAGAAACAGCCACACAGCAAGTCCCCCAAAGATAAAGCCACCAAAAATATGCAGTCCACCCGACCAAATTTGGACAATTTCAATGGGGTTACTAAGATAACGCCCCAAACCCTGTGGCCCGCGCGGTGACTGAATAAAAACGTAGTACAGGCGAGCCCCGATCAAACCGGGAATCAGGGCCCAAAAGAGGAGATCCCAGACGTTATCAGCTTCCTGACCACGACGGCTGACATAGTGAGCAGCGAGAGTAGTGCCCACCAAGATGGCAGCGGCCATCAAGATGCCGTACCAGCGCAGTGTAATGGGGCCGAGTTCGACCAAAATGGGACTAATAGGTGGATACATGGCGGTGTCCTAGAACTCAGTTGCCGGTGCTCTACTTTTTCCCTAGGTGCCCGATGGCTAAGGAGAGCCACTAAACACAATAGTTGAGATAGGGCAAACGAAAAACGATCGCCATTGTGAGCTGATTGCTATTCTGGGCCCAGCAGGAATGAATCAGCAATCAACCACCAAGTTGCTAAAGGTACACAGGTAATGTTGACAA
>CAZAGN010000061.1:7138-9607 GCA_964484905.1 uncultured bacterium
TTGGTCTTTAGACACCCCATGGCACTACAGCAGGTTCGCAAGCAAGAGCTGATCAACTCCTATCAGGTTCATGAAACAGACACAGGCTCGCCCGATGTTCAGGTGGCGATGCTGACCGAGCGTATCAACTACCTGACCGATCACCTCAAGCGGAACCCCAAGGATTTCAGTTCACGCCGGGGTCTCATGGTGATTATTGGCAAGCGTAAGCGCCTCTTAAGCTACATTCAAGCCAAGTCACCCGAGAAGTTCTTACAGCTCACGGCTCAGCTCAACATCCGCGTCAAGAAATAGGGCATGGCCAAGCAACCTCCCAACCGCCGTCGTGATGCTAAGGCAGCCGAAGGCACTATCCCTAAAGCAGTCAGTGACCGCATGGTACGCCGTGTAATCTGGCTCGCTGGTGTCCCTTCAGCCCTGGGTATCAGTGCTTTTATTGCTAACTATTACCTCTTAGTCAACAAAATTCTGATTCTGCCGACCTGGGTTACGTTAGTGGAAACGTTAGCCCTTTTTGGCTTTGGCTTTGTTGGCATCAGCTATGGAGTACTATCTGCCTCCTGGGAACCAGAGCAGGTGGGTTCGTGGTTTGGCTGGCAAGAGTTTTGGGTCAATTGGGGGATTTTGACCCAACAGTGGCGTGAGCAAAAGCAGGAGAAGCGCAAATGATCGTTGTAATGCAGACCGGAGCACCTTCAGAAGTGATCGAGCAACTGTCGGAAGAATTCCGCAGCTGGGGTCTGACGCCCGAGAAAATTGTCGGTAAGAACAAGGTTGTCATTGGTTTGGTTGGTGAAACGGCTGGTCTTGATGAAGCCCGTATCCAAGAGCTATCACCTTTCATCGAACAAGTGCTTCGTGTCGAGAAGAAATTTAAGCGGGCGAGCCTCGAATTCCGTCACGGCGAATTCACCACTGTCACTGTCGATACTCCCTCTGGCCCGGTTCCCTTCGGTCTGCAACACCCGACTGTGATTATGGCAGGCCCTTGCTCCGTCGAAAGCTCCGAGATGATTGTGGCGACTGCCAAGCACGTGAAGGCAGCGGGGGCCAAGTTCCTGCGGGGTGGTGCCTACAAACCGCGTACCTCTCCCTACGACTTTCAGGGGCATGGTGAAAGTGCCCTCGAACTGCTGGCCGAAGCCCGTGAAGCTTCTGGCCTGGGCATCATCACCGAGGTTATGGATACAGCCGACATCGAGCGCATTGCCGAAGTCGCTGATATTCTCCAAGTCGGTGCCCGCAACATGCAAAACTTTGCGCTGCTAAAGCAAGTGGGCCGCCAACCTAAGCCCGTGCTTCTTAAGCGGGGGCCTGCAGCGACGATTAACGAGTGGATCATGGCTGCTGAATATATTCTGGCGGCGGGCAACCCGAATGTGTTGCTCTGTGAGCGCGGCATCCGCACCTTTGATAGCGCCTACACCCGCAATACCCTTGATTTGTCGGCGGTGCCGGTCTTACGACAACTGACGCATTTACCGATTGTGATCGATCCGAGCCATGGCACCGGCAAATCGACCTATGTGCCCGCGATGAGCAAGGCGGCTCTGGCCTTGGGTACCGATGCCATGTTGATTGAGGTTCACCCCAATCCTGCCAAGGCACTGTCTGATGGCCCACAATCACTCACCTTTGCCGCCTTTGATGAGCTGATGCAAGAGCTGAGCCAATTAGGTCAAGCTGTGGGTCGTTGGCCCACATCGCCCGCCTTGGCACGTTAAGCTCGAATAGGCGATGTGAGAGACAACATTGTGGCAGATCAACGCTCTGACTTTTGGTTGGGCCTAGTAACAGGTGCTGTCGTCGGCGGTACGGTTGGCGGCATTCTTGGTGCTGTCCTGACGTCTCGTCTGGAGGCTAAGCCTAAGCGGAAACGCTCGGCCCCACTTTTGGGTCAGGGTAATGCGGCTGATGTCACGATGTTTGATGATGTCTATCGCGAGGCCGACGAAGTCATCGCGAAGGCGCGTCAAGAGCTCGAGTCAAAAATCGAGCAGGTACGGGTTCAAATTGATGAAGCGCGCTCCCGCTTGAGCGTCACCGATCACGCAGTTGCAAAGTCTGAATCAGCGCCAACCAACAACGCCTGAATCGTCTGCCGCAACGGCGTGGATGTCACAGGCGCAAACCTCACAGGGCAGGCTTGATGTCTGCCTTTTTTTCGTCGCTTGAGGTTGAGTTGCAAGCTCCAGCCTAGCGTCACAGCCTATGCTGAGAGATAACGCTGTATCGAAAACCCTATACGCCTGTGGTTGCTCTTAATATTGATCCGCTCCTCACTGCCGACATTATGCGGCCCGGTCGCTACCTAGGCAACGAACGCGGTGCGGTGCATAAACCCTGGCAGAGCAGTACAGTACGCTGGGCGCTCAGCTATCCCGAGCTGTATGAGCTGGGGGCGTCAAACACGGGTCATATTATTCTCTACAGCATTCTCAATTCGCAGCCGCGTCAGCTGTGTGATCG
>CAZAGN010000061.1:9707-12425 GCA_964484905.1 uncultured bacterium
CGTCTCTCAGTGGAAGTGCGGCGGGGCTGCACACGGGGGTGTCGTTTTTGCCAACCGGGAATGCTGACCCGTCCAGCGCGGGATCTGGCGCCTGATGATGTTGTCACAGCGGTGGTCGAAGGTCTGAAGCATACAGGCTACGATGAGTTTTCCCTGACCTCCCTCAGTTGCTCTGACTATCTCAGTCTTGCGGCAGTCGGCACTGAAATTAAAAACCAACTGCCGACGGACACGATCAACCTGTCGCTACCCAGTCAGCGGGTCGATCGCTTTGATACGGATATTGCCGCGATCATGGGTGGTAGCCGTCCGACCAGCCTGACCTTTGCCCCCGAAGCCGGTACGCAGCGAATGCGAGACATTATTAACAAAGGCTTGACGACGGCAGAACTGCTGCGGGGCGTAAAAACAGCTACTGATGCGGGTTGGGATAAGGTCAAGCTCTATTTCATGATTGGTTTGCCCGGTGAGACCGACGCCGATGTGATTGGTATTGCCGAGACTTTGGCATTGCTGCTGCGGGAGTGTAAGCCCAGTTCGCGACGCAAGTTACGCCTGACTGTGACAATCTCAAACTTTACGCCCAAACCCCACACGCCCTTTCAATGGTTCCGGGTTGACTATGGCGAAATTGTCCGTAAGCAAGAACTGCTGAAGCGTGAGTTTCGCAAGCTGCGCGGTGTGCGGGGCAACTTTAGTGATGTCCGCTTTGGGGTGCTCGAAGATCTGATTGGCAAAGGCGATCGCCGCCTCAGCCGGATGATTTACGCTGCCTGGTCTGCCGGGGCAGGTATGGATAGCTGGTGGGAAAATATTGATGCGGCCTATGGGGCCTGGTTGCGGGCGTATCAGGTCAGTCAGGATGCCACCGTTACCGAACTACCCACGACAACCTATGGCTTTGATGACCCTCTCCCCTGGGATCACATCGATACGGGCATCAGTAAGCAGTGGCTGAAAGAGGATTGGGAACGGGCGATGGCTGCGGCGACGGTGCCCGACTGCTCCTTTGAAAGTTGCTCTCATTGCGGCATTTGCGGTACCGATTTTGGCCACAATATTGTCTTGAAACCAGTGCCCGTACCCGAACTGGCGCCGTCACCTACACCCGCCGATACTGTGCAGCGCTGGCGGCTGGTGTTTGCCAAGCAAGGCTCGATGCGCTTGCTAGGGCATTTGGATTTGATGCGTCTGTGGGAGCGGGCGTGTCGGCGGGCTCAACTCCCGTTGGCCTATACGGGTGGGTTTCACCCGAGCCCGCGTTTGGCCGTAGCGGCCGCTCTGCCTTTGGGCTTTACCAGTCAGGCAGAGGTGTTAGATCTGGAGTTGTATGAAGGCTTGAGTGCAAGGGAACTGCGAGAGCAGCTAGCGGCACAGCTACCGAGTGAGCTGCCTATTTATGCGCTCAAAGAAATTCCGCTCAAGGCGATCTCTGCCAATGCAGCCTTGCAAGCCGCTCAGTATCGCCTGAGTGTTGAGGGGGATCTGGACTGGGCGGCGGCGGTTGAGCGTGTCTTGAAGGCTGAGAGTTTACTGCTGGAGAAGACAACCAAGTCGGGCCGCGTCGAGACCTTTGATGCACGGGCTCGCTTGCTCGATTTGCAACTGGTGTCTGTGGCCGAGAATCAGGCGGAGCTGACCTATACGGGCATGCTGCGCAACGATGGCACGTATTTGCGGCCCGAGCAGGTGGTGCAGTTATTGGCAGGGGGTGAGTCGGTGCAGTTGCTCGCTGTCGAGCGGCTTCAGTTGCAGCTGAGCGAAGGACTATAAAAAGCAAGGGACTATAAACAATAAGGTCGCGATCAGGCCAGATCGAAGCCGTTAATACCCCTGGGCCATCAAATCGGGCTGAATTAGAGCTGAGGGGATACGCACCAGTTCACTCTCAATGCGGCCATCGGCATGAAACCAAAATTGCCGCAGGGCCGGCGGAATGACATCGAGGGCAAAGTCGTTGCTGTTGGGCTTGAACTGAATACAGGTTGAGGGACAGCCAAAATACTGTACTTGTTGGCGTTGGCTGTGCCACTCTTGATGGATATGACCAAAAATGACGGCTCGTACGGCTGGGTAGCGATCCAGCACCGCAAATAGGCGTTCGGGTTCACGGAGGGTGGTTGTATCAAGCCAACGAGAATTGACGCTGAAGGGAGGGTGATGCAGGCAAACTGCAAGGTGCTGGGTTGTCGGGCTACGGCTAGCAAGGGCGAGCTCATGATCTAAAAAGGCAAGGGTTTCGTCACTGAGATAGCCACTGTCTTTGCCGGGTACCAGTGAACTCAGCAGGACAAAGGCCCAGTTGTTGCGCTGCCACGTTTTATCGGCACTCAGGTGGTGGCCATTTTTGAGGGGCATGGCGTCAGAGGCTAGCACCTCGCGCATGATTGAGAGGCGATCGTGATTGCCAGCCAGCCAATAAAACTGCGTTGGCACAGCTTGCAAATAATCGCGCAGGCGCTTGTACGACGTGGCGCTACCATCTTGGGACAGATCGCCCGTCAGCAGCACCACATCCGGCACTGGCTCAAAGTCCTGCAGTGTTTTGAGGGCTTCTTGGAAGGTGGCTTCCGTTTGAACTCCCAAGAGTTTGTGCCGCATCTTGGCAAAGAGATGCATATCGGTCATTTGCACAACATACAGGGGAGGGGTGGCCATCGCAGCCTCACACTATTTTCTTTTAGAGTAGCGGCTTGCTCACAGGACAGGGGTGATCTC
>CAZAGN010000061.1:12525-15120 GCA_964484905.1 uncultured bacterium
TCAACCGTTTGCCACCAGCCAAGGTAGGGGCCAATAAAGCGAACGGTTAGCCAGTAGATAACCAAAATGATGATGCTGGCCCAGGCACCCCGGGTTGTAAACTCGTTTGCTTCACGGGCTTGGCGACGGGTTAGGGGAAACCAGCTAAAGACCCGCTCATCATCAGGGTTACCGTACTGCTCTTGAAGTTCGGCACGACGGCGTTTGGCATCGCCCATTGGCATCATCCTTGGGATTGCAGCTACGGTTTTTATTGTGACACGGCTTGACGACGGGGGCAGGCTCGGGGCTGGCTGGTTATGGTCAGATTGCCTACTCAAGATCCGGCAGCGAAAGGCTTGCTGCTTAGGTCACACTTAGAGGGAATGTACGGTTGTTAGCGGCACCTGCTATACCATCCAATCCGTTATCGATGAGCCACATCTCTTTACATTCCACTAAATCACGGAGCTGTCATGAGAGTACCTGCTTTGAGAGTCCTGAACTCTGAGAATCCTGACGGCCAGTCTTTCCCTTAAGCCACTTGCCCAGCGGCCCACCCCGAAGACCAGGCCCACTGGAAGTTATATCCCCCCAGCCATCCGGTGACATCAACTACTTCGCCAACACAATAAAGCCCTGGTACCGTTTTAGCCTCCATCGTTTGCGAGGACAACGCACGACAATCGATGCCACCCACCGTAACTTCCGCCGTCCGATACCCCTCCGTCCCATTGGGCTTGATCGCCCATTGCTGCAATTGCGCCGCAAGCGTTTGCCATCGTTTGACAGCTATGGCGTGCAGCGGTTGTTCCGCTAGGGCTGAATCCAATACCATCGCTACGACTCGCTTGGGGAGGTAATCTCCCAAGAGGGCTTTCAGCTTCATCATCGGCTGCTGTTGTTGGTGGGAGCGCAGGATCTCAGGCAAATCAATATCTGGGAGCAAATTGACCGTAATCGTTTCACCCGGTAGCCAGTAGGAGGAAATTTGCAACACCGCTGGCCCACTGAGACCCCGGTGGGTAAATAACAACCCTTCTCGGAACTGCGTGCGGTCATGGCTCACCACACTCTCTACAGCAATTCCGGCTAACGCAGCAAAGCGTTCTTTATCGTCTTTGTGCAAGGTGAGGGGTACCAAACCCGCTCGGGGGGCGCGCACAGGCAGGCCAAAGTGTTCGGCGATCTGATACCCCAAAGGACTAGCCCCTAGGGTCGGCATCGACAACCCCCCGCAGGCCACGACTAAGGACTGACTGTGATAAGTTCCCGTTGGTGTTGTAATGACAAAGCCCTGATCTTCCTGTTGCTTAACGTGCTCGATAGTCGTGTTGAGGTGAATCTCGACCCCAGCCTGATGACATTCCGCCAGTAGCAGGTTAACAATATCCGATGCCCGCCGATCACAAAATAATTGGCCAAGGGTCTTTTCGTGAAAAGGGATCTGGTGTCGTTGCACCAAATCAATAAAGTCCCATTGGGTATAGCGACTGAGGGCTGATTTACAAAAATGGGGATTGTTGGAAATATACTTTTCGGGGTGGATCGTGTAATTGGTAAAGTTGCAGCGCCCGCCGCCAGAAATGAGGATCTTTTTGCCGACTCGATCTGCGTGATCGGCCACGATGACCCGCCGCCGCCGTTTACCGGCTTCGATGGCACACATCAGCCCAGCCGCTCCAGCACCGATGATCAGGACATCTGTGGTGTGAGTGGTCATAACAAGAACTCAAAGCACAAGACTATCCTAAGCTTAGAGGCTGGCCATCTCCAGGCTCTTGACGCTCTCCCAGCAGCCCTAACGGGTATGCAGTGAGATGCTTGATTCACTGACTCTTAACTCAGTTGAGTTGCCCCAACCCCTGTCAGACCGTCTCTGCAAGCGTTTTAATTTGACATCTACGATGACCCCCCAACTCCTTCAGGATATGGGCAGCACGGCGACGGATCTTAGTAGGGCTAGCTAAGAGTTAATCACGGTGCGCAGACACTGGCGGATACTCAGCTCGGTAGCGGCCAAGTCTTGAAAGCCCGCCAAGACAGTGCCCTGAGCATCCAAGAGTAAGGCAACCGACTGACGCAGTGGGTTGATGCCGGGTAGGGTCGCGATCGCGAGCTCATGCAACGGCAGCACCTGCTCGCCCCCAAAATCGACGGCTACCGAAACATAGGGCGAAATCAGTTCGGGCTCAGTGGGCTGGGATCGCTCAATGGCCGCCAGTACCAACGGTTCAAGTAAGCGCAGACGGGTGCCATCAATTAAAACCACTTGGCGCAGATTGGCATTTTGACCAAATTCGAGCGCCAGGCTGCGACTGAGATTAGTCACTTCGTCTTGACCTTGAGCGTGGGTCAAAATCAGCATTTGCAGCGGTGCCGTGGCGGCCTCGAGTTGCACCGGATCGCCGGCAACAACATCAAGGGTGCCGGTTGCCTGCAGCGGTGGCCGTGGCGACTCAGGGCAGACAGTGCCCCAAGCGGGCAGCGCCGTACCAACAACCAACACAAGGGGCAGTAACCGCATCAGCGCATACTCATAACAACGGGATAGCGAATGCGCTCGTGATAGCACTGACGCCAGACTTGAACAAACACTTCGGCTATCGTATCGAG
>CAZAGN010000062.1:0-10296 GCA_964484905.1 uncultured bacterium
GTAAGGCCAAGCACGGGGCTCAAGCTGCTGAATGGTTTCAAACCAGGCCATTTGATCAAGGTAGCGTGGATCATCCGAGAAGCCTTCGGCGTTGGGCTCACCTGTTTCATAAAGCTCTACTAATTCATCCACATCGATACCAGCCGCTGCTCCCTCAAGGGTATTGTTGAGCTCTTGACGTAATCTCTCTGTGGCATTTTCGATTGTGAACGTATAGAACCAGTAATAGGCGGCAGAAAATACACCTGTGAAGATGACGGTGAAACCAACTAGTAGGCGGATGCGCAGACTAATAAAAAGCTGCTTCTTTGGTTTTTGGCCTGAATTGGTTTCAGTTGATAGAGTCATGTTAGTTAGCTACTCAAGAAGATGGCGGCGCGCTACTGAAAGCGTTCGAGGACGGACGAACGTCCGCGTTGGCGGCGCTTGAGGCGCCAATTCAGCATTGATGCCTTATAGGTACGGCGAATTTGCATCGCCATGAAGACGGCAACAAAGCCTAGCCCGCTTACCAGCAGCAAAATGCCGGTTTGGCTGGGAAACGCAAACTGTGTCCCGAGGTACAGTGCTCCCGCCCCCATAATGGCACCAATAATTGAACCGAGGGCGTTGACGTAACCATCCATGAAGAGACTGACACGTCCACGGCGTTCTTCGGGAATTAGGCCCTGGAGATTTTTACGGGCGGTCTCATCAACGCCGTACAGAGGAAGCTTAAGGAGCGTAAAACTGAAGACCGCCCCGGCCAGGCCCGCAATGCCCAAGGCACTGATACCGGCAAGTACGGTCGCAATTGGTGCCACGAGCCAGATCGAGCGCAGCCCTAGGTAATTGACCAGGCGTTCTACGACCAAGAGCTGGATTAATAAATAGGCAACCTGACGCAGGAGCGAGAAGATACCAAAGAAAGTTTGAAATTGATTGAGATCAGGCAGAGCAGTAGCAGCAGCAGCAAAGAAGTAATACTCAATTAGGACATCGCCAGTGTAAAGCAGCAGCAGTGAAACTGTCAGAAACTTAAAGGCTGGCACATCTGTAATAAAACCAAAGCCTTCTTTGATTACATCAGCAGCCTTGAGTGGGGTGATTGTTGTTTTACGAATCCATTGAGGTCTAAAAATAAGCTGTAAAATAAGAACTATACCTAAGTAAATACCGACGTTTATCAAAAGAATAGTTTCAACACTTAGCCAACCTTGCAGACGAGGCATGAGTGCAGCAACACCGCTACCCACAAGGCTACCAAAAAAGGCAACAGCGGCAAGGCGTGGAAAAATTCGCCGTGCCAACGAGACATCAAACAGATCACTCGCCAATGTCCAGAGCACCACAGGGACAAAGACAGTTTGCTGCTGTGCGATCAAAAACATCATGGTAAATGTTAGACCGCTAGGGGCACCAACTGCAATTAATAGCCAACAGAATGCAAAGAGCATGGCGACCGCCAAGGCTACAATTTTTGTGAGGCTAAGTCGGAAGATGCGATCAACAAGTAATGATTGGAACGATGTTGCCACAATCAAAAGGATAGCATCTAGGATCCATACCCAGAAAATGCTGTCAACGCCGACGTCTTCGAGGAAATTACTAATCGAAATAACTTCACCCAGACGTTGCGAGAGGGTATTGAGAGAAAAAATGATGGCTAACGCAATCCAAGCCGATTGATGCTCGGCTGTTTTGATGCCGCTGGTAGTGGCTGTTTCAGGCGTTAGGCGACTGGCTACAGTGCTTGCACCCAGCCCCTGCGCAAGGCCCGCCAGCATGTGACCTGTGGTTGCCGCCACGATCGCGACTTCGCGCCACAGGCACACCTCACCCGACCAGGCTTCGAGACAGACCTCGCGGCTATCACCGGGCCAATGACGTTTGAGCCACTCTAACCATGGCTTTGCCTGGGCAATGAGGGCAGGATCATCGCTGCGGAGAATAATCTGGAGCGGCTCAGCATTCACCATCACGACCTGGACAGCGGGTTCATCAAGCGCTGACTGAAGTTGCTGTACCCATGCTTCAATCACGCCGCGCATCTCATTTGGTGTACCCAGTGCTTAGCGTAGCGTCTAAAGCTGATCCTGACCTTGGAGTAAGCCAGATACGCCCAACAGCGAAGCCGTCCCCGGCGTAGCCTCAACATCGGAGGGCTCATCGTAGGCAACAATTTGCCCCTCAAAATTGCGCAACACCACTCGCGATCGGCCTTGGCTAATCAGGTACTGGGGCATCACGGGCACCTTACCGCCGCCATCGGGCAAATCAACCACAAACGTCGGTACCGCAAAACCACTGGTATGGCCACGCAACCCCTCAATAATCTCCAGCCCCAGGGCAACCGGCGTCCGAAAGTGCCCGGCCCCCTGCACAAGATCACACTGGTAGAGATAGTAAGGACGCACGCGATTACGTACTAGGCGCTGCATCAGCTCTTTTTGAATCGCCAGTTGATCATTCACGCCAGCCAAGAGCACTGTCTGGCTGCCGAGGGGAATACCGGCATCGGCCAACCTCGCGATCGCGACCTCAACTTCGGGTGTCAGCTCACGTGGATGGTTGACGTGGATATTGAGCCAAAACGGATGCTGCCGATGCAGCAAAGCACACAGCTCGGGGGTAATCCGTTGCGGCAAAAAAACAGGCACCCGCGTACTGAAGCGGACAATCTCAACGTGGGGCACCGAGCGCACTTGAGTTAGCAGATAGTCCAGCAGCGTATCTGACAACGTCAGGGGATCACCGCCACTCAGCAAGACATCACGAACCTCAGGATGCGCTCGCAAATACTGAATCTGGCGTTCAAAATCAGCCTTACCAAATGCCTGCGCCGGATCGCCCACCATCCGACTGCGCGTACAAAAGCGACAATAGCTCGCGCAATGGGTCGTCACCAGCATCAACACCCGATCCGGATAGCGATGCACAATTCCCGGTACCGGACTATCGTGATCCTCACCCAAACTATCCCGCCGCATCCCGTCAAACGCCCTAAACTCCGCCGCTGTGGGGATAACTTGGCGGCGCACCGGACAGTGAGGATCACGACCACTTATCAGACTGGCAAAGTAAGGCGTAATATCCACATGAAACTTTTGATCAGCCGCCAAACCCGCCCGCTCATCAGCTGTCAAATCAACAAGGCGGCTGAGTTCCTCAACACTGCTAAGGCGATTACTCAATTGCCAATGCCAGTCTTGCCATAACGAATCAGGTACCTCAGCCCAGTAAGAATGACGGGTCACAGCTTGCGCAAGCGGATGCTTCGGCATAGAGCGCGGTACCTTACAGGACTTCATCAGTATATTTCAGTAGTCAATTACAGGTACGTGTGGCGTCACAGTTACAGATCCCACATTCAGCCAGAATTATCACCACGCAGGACTATTACTACTCAGAGCCATCGCAGACTAAGACCCATAAAGCACGTATCTTCCTCAGGGTCATAGGCACTACCGAGCAGTATTTGCGCAGATCTACGCAGTCCCCAAACGTCGATTGTTACACACGCTTACAGGTCTCGGTGATATACCGATAGAAGAAGCTTTGAGACATGCCATGCGATCATCCTGAACCCATTTGAGATATTTTTTTGTGGTGTTTTGCTGTGACTACCTTTATGTCTATGCTCTATGTCCATAGCCCTAGGTACAAGTCACCGCAGCAGTTCCAGCTTCAACTGCCACCCCGTCATCTACGCCGATTGACTTGCCCCAAGACGTCTTTGCCATCCTAAGTTGGTGATTTTTACCTTGTTTTCAGGACAGTATGAATTTCCCCGGAAGTTCTGGGCGATGTCATAGCTTACCGCTAGCATGAGGTGAGTGGGCAACTAGCCCCGATTTTTGCCATTGTTGGAGAGCAAGCGTGAGTACAGTGCTTTTAGTAGAAGACAGCCGCACCGATGCTGAAACACTCTCGGCCCACCTGCGGCAACGTGGCTACAATGTCATTGTGACTGTCAATACAGACGACGCACGCAAACAGATGCAGATGCAGAAGCCCGACCTAGTGATCTTAGACGTCATTTTACCAGGCAAGAGCGGTTTTGAATTCTGCCGCGAGCTTAAGAATGATCCGGCCACCAAGGCAATTCCAGTGATCATCTCTTCAACCAAAGGTAGTGATGCTGACAAGCTCTGGGGCACCATGTTGGGCGCTGATGCTTACGTTCCCAAGCCTGTTGATGCCACTGAGCTGATTCAAAAGGTACAGCAATTAGTACGTTAGGAAACCCGATGACCGCAGCCCTCGCCGCCACCAAATTTCTCCAATTCCCCCTCGGTGAGAACGGGCGAGCGCTACTTGAGTTGGCGGCGATTCGCGAAATTATGGCGATCGCGATCACTGATATTCTGCCTGTCCCTGGTGTCGCTACGGCCCTGTTGGGGGTCACTAGCTGGCGGGGTGAGCTGCTCTGGTTGCTCGATATTGAGCAGCTTCTGGGTGGTGTTTCTGTCCCTACGGCTCACGCGCACACCCTCGTCACTACAGTTCAGGGCAAATCTTTGGGCCTCGTTGTCCGGGCCGTTGGCGATATTGCCACCGTTGCCGCCGCCCAGCTCCAAGCCCCCCAAGCTAATGTGTTTCCGGCACAGTGGCTTGAGTTTATCCAAGCCTATTTGGCTGACGGCAGTATTGTCCTCAATTTGAGTGCAATTGGTCGTTCGGCCACGTGGCGTCATTGAGGAACGTTCATGATTCAGTGGTTTCGCCGCCCCTCTTTACCCAGTGCTACACCCAATACACACCAGCCTGCTGCTGTGCCTAAGTCTGCGGCTCCCAAGCCTACTGTGCCTAAGCCTGCTGTGACTTCACCGGCCCCGCCAGAACTACTCCCGTCCCGTTTACGTGCGCCTCAGGAAAATCATCCCATGCCCGACACCACCACTCCCTCTGCTGCCCTTAGTGTCGATACCAGCCAAGCCATGGCCCTTGTGAGCTCGCTTAAGGCCGAATTAGAGCAAGCTGGTCGGCTTGATAACCCAGCCACCCGCGATAAAGTAGCTTGGCTTGAAAAACTGGCCCAAGCCCTGCAAAGCAACCTCAAAGCCAGTGCCGCTGCGATGGCTGACAAGCGCTTTCAAACCGAGCGGCAACGTTTTGGCGCGATCGCGACCCTGATGCGCCAAGCCGTCAATATGGATATGCTCCAGGAGCTGACCGTCACGGCTGTACGCAAGCATCTCAACGCCGACCGGGTTGTGCTCTACCGCTGCCAAGACGAAGCGCGGGGCATGGTCGTTGCCGAATCCTTGCAGAACGGTTTTACCCCCAGCCTGCACGAAACTCTGCCCTTGGTTCTCTTTGGCCTCTCCGAAGCCCAGCAAACCGCCACGATCAACGACCGCCACAGCGCCAGCCTCACACCGTACCAACACCAGCTCTGGGATCGCTTCCAAATTCAAGCTAGCTTGGCGATTCCTGTTGTCCATCAAGGGCAGTGGTGGGGCGTTCTGGCCGTACAGCATTGCCACGAAACCCGCCATTGGCAAGAAGCCGAGCGGAGCTTACTCGAGCAGGTTGTTTTGGAGTTCTTGCTGCACTGGCAAGCCCTCGAAGGCCGCTCGCAGCGCCTGCAACAGCAGATGATTGATCGCCTCTTGGCCCAGCTCAGTCGCGATCTGCGGCAGCATGACAGCCAAGAAGATGTCTTTACAACCATGTTGGCGGAGCTACGGCGTCTGCTGCGTTGTGATCGCGTCGCCCTGTATCGCTACGATGACCCCTGCTATTTCTGGGTCGAGTCGGTGACAGCGGGTCTGCCCTTCTTTAGTGAGACCTCGCCCCCGCCCATCCTTCAAGATCTCTACAGTCCGAAGCTGGGTCACTTTAGTGATCTCTATGCCGTCAGTGATATTCACCAAGCTGACTACAGCGCTGTTCAGGTCGATCTGCTTGAGCGGCTTGAGATTCAAGCCCATCTCAGTGTTCCCATCCGCCTGCGCGACAAGCCTTGGGGCTTGCTGATTGCCTACAATCACCGCAACCCCCATCAATGGAATGACCAAGAACGCAGTTGGATCGCCCAGGTGGGCAATCAAGCGAGCCTGGCGCTGCAACAGGTGCAGTACGAGCGCCAACTGGTACAAGCCGCCGACCGGGAACGAACCATTGTTCGTTTGCTCGAAAAGGTGCGCCAAACCCTTGATGTCAACACCATTTTCCGGATCGCAACCCGCGAACTGCGCCAACTGCTGCAAACTGACCGGGTTGGCATCTATCGCTTTGACCCCGATTGGAGTGGTGAGTTTGTCGCCGAATCGGTCAGTGGCGATTGGCCAATTCTCGTGGGGACTGAGCTCGCACGGGTCAAAGATACCTACCTCCAGAACAGCAAGGGCGGTCGCTACGTCAAGAACGAAAGTCTCCGTGTCGACAATATCTATACAGTTGGTCACGACGAGTGCCACATTAACCTGCTCGAGCAATGGGGCACCAAAGCCTACATGATCAGCCCGATCTTCCAGGGCACCAAACTCTGGGGACTCCTGGGTGTCTACCAAAACTCGGCAGCACGCGCTTGGACTGATGACGAACTGACCCTCTTGCAGCAGGTCTGCCCCCAGTTAGGCGTGGTGCTCCAACAGGCCGAGAATGTCCAGCAAGTGCAGCAGCAAAGCGAGCAAATCAAGCTAGCCGCTGAGCGCGAGCGGGCCGCAACCCAACTGGTGGATCAGATTCGTCAAGAGCAGGATGTTGCGGGCATTTTCCAAAGTGCCACCCGACGGCTGCGCGATTTACTTAAAGTTGATCGCGTCGGTATCTACAAATTTGATCCCGATTGGAGTGGTGAGTTTGTCGCCGAATCGGTAGCCAGTGGCTGGCCCCATTTAGTCGGCACCGAGCTCGCACGCGTTCAAGATACCTACCTCCAACGCAACGAAGGCGGTCGTTATGTGGACAACGAAGCCCATGTTGTCCACAACATCCGGACTGAAGGCCTCGACGAATGCCACATCAATCTCCTTGAGAAGTGGGGTACCAAAGCCTACATGATCGCGCCCATCTTCCAGGGCACGAAGCTCTGGGGGCTGCTGGGCGTCTACCAAAACGAGCACCCCCGCGAGTGGGACGATCGCGAGTTGGCTGTCCTCATGCAAGTGGGGCCACAGCTCGGTAATGCCCTCCAGCAGGCGGAATATACGACTGCGCTCCGACGCCAAGCCAATATGCAAACCAAAGCAATCGAGCGCGCCGAAGCTGCCGGTACGATCACCGACAAAATTCGCCAATCCCAAGACACCGACACGATTTTCCGGGTGGCCACCCAGGAAGTACGGCGTGCCCTGTCAACTGATCGGGTTGTAGTGTATCAATTCAACCCTGATTTCAGTGGCCAAGTTGTGGCCGAGTCGGTTGCTAGTGGCTGGGTTTCCTTACTGGTTGAGCAAACCAACGACGAAGTCCTGAGCGGTGATCGGACTAGCAACGAGCGCTGTATTTTGCGCAAGTGGTCTGATGGGGATCGCACGACCACCGATACCTATCTCCGCGATACCGGCGGTGGCCGCTACAAACAGGGCCAGAAGATTACCGTCATCGACAACATCTACACCCAAAACTTCCCGGCCTGCTACGTCGACTCGCTGGAGAAATACCAAGCGAAAGCCTACATCATCGCGCCGATTTTCCTCGCCGGTGAACTCTGGGGCTTACTCGGGGCTTACCAGAACGACAACTTCCGCGCCTGGGAAGACTCCGAAACCAACCTGATGATGCAGATTGCGAACCAACTCGCGATCGCCCTTCAGCAGGCCAGCTACATCGAAGAACTGCAAGCCCAAGCCCAGCGTCAAGCTATTGCCGCCGAACGGGCGCGAGCCGCCGCAACGATCATCGATAAAGTGCGTCAGTCCCAAAACCCCGACACCATCTTTAAGGTGGCGACCCAAGAAGTGCGGCGGGCTCTGGCTACTGATCGGGTCGTGGTTTATCAATTCAACCCCGACTACTCCGGCCAGGTCGTCGCCGAGTCGGTGGCCAGTGGTTGGGTTTCGCTCCTCATCGAGCAAACCAACGACGAAGTCCTGAGCGGTGATCGCACCAGCAACGAGCGCTGTATTTTGCGCAAATGGTCTGATGGCGATCGCACGACCACCGATACCTACCTCCGCGATACCAGCGGTGGTCGCTACGTTCAGGGCCAAAAAGTTACGGTCATCGACAACATCTATACCCAAAACTTCCCCACCTGCTATGTCGAATCCCTAGAGAAATACCAGGCGAAAGCCTATATCATCGCGCCAATTTTCCAGAACGGTAAGCTCTGGGGCCTTTTTGGTGCCTACCAGAACGACAACTTCCGCGCCTGGGAAGATTCAGAAACCGATCTGATGATGCAAATCTCCAATCAGCTGGCAGTGGCGCTGCAGCAGGCCGAATACCTCGAGCAGTTACGGATTCAGTCCGAGCAACTGACAATCTCGGCCGATCGCGAGCGGCGTGACAAAGAGCGCCTCCAAATGCAGGCGGTGCAGCTTCTGTCGGCGGTGCTACCAGCTCTGGATGGCGACCTGACGGTGCGGGCACCCCTCACCGAGGATGAAATCGGTACGATTGCCGATGCCTACAACAACACCATCCAAAGCTTGCGGGGTATCGTCATCCAGGTGCAGGGGGCCGTTGGCCAAGTGACGCAAACGTCTCAATCGAGTGAAGCTGCTGTTGGTGAGTTGGCTCACCAAGCCCAAGCCCAGTTTGCCGCTCTCCAAGAGGCACTGAGCCAAATTAAGGGGATGGCTGCCGCCACCGCCGCTGTGTCTCAAAATGCCCAACAAGTGGATGCGGCGGTGCAGCAAACCAACGCCACCGTTGAAAAGGGTGATGCGGCCATGAACCGCACTGTGGAGGGGATTCTCCAAATTCGGGAAACTGTGGCGGAAACCGGCAAACGGATTAAGCGCCTCAGCGAATCGTCCCAGAAGATCTCGAAGGTCGTCAGCTTGATTAGCAACTTTACGACCCAAACGCACCTGCTCTCGCTGAACGCGGCGATTGAAGCGACGCGGGCGGGCGAGTACGGACGGGGCTTTGCGGTGGTTGCCGATGAAGTGCGCTCCCTGGCCCGGCAATCGGCAGCCGCAACGACCGAAATTGAGCAGTTGGTGCAAGAGATCCAGGCCGGTACCGCCGAGGTATCTGCCGCCATGGAAACGGGGATTGAGCAGGTGGTGACCGGGACAACCCTGGTCAGCGATGCACGGCAGAACTTGAATGCGATTGTTGATTCGACGGCGCAAATTCTCCAGTACGTCAGCAGCATTCAGCAAACTGCCAAAGCTCAGTCCAGCCAGTCCGAGTCTGTGACTCTGACCATGGATGCGGTGGCAGCGATCGCGAACGAGACCAGTGAGGCCGCAACCAAGTTGGCCAGTTCCTTCCAAGAGCTGCTCGGCACGGCCCAAGAACTGCAAACCGTCACCGGCCGCTTCAAGGTGAACTAGCACGAGGCTCACGACCATGCTTGATGATCTGCACGCGCAGAGCTACGGCTACTTCCAACAAGAAGCACCCGAACTGCTGCAAACCTTGGAGCACGAACTGCTGAGCCTCGGCGGTCAGTGGAGTGTGAACAAAGCCCATACCCTCATGCGCACCACCCACACCCTCAAGGGGGCGGCGGCCAGTGTGGGCCTTGAGGGGGTCAAGAGCGTTGCCCACCGCCTTGAGGATCTCTTTCGGGGGCTCTGTCAGCCCGACATTGTTCCCGATCGCGAACTCGAGTCGCTCCTGTTTGAAGGCTTTGAGTGCCTGCGCCAACCCCTCAGTGCTCAGCTCAGTGATAACCCCGTCGCGATCGCACCTTACCTGGAGCAAGTCGAAACGATTCTCAGTCGTGTCCAAGCCAAGCTGGGTGATGCTTTTCATCAAGATGCCGGTATTCCTACCGCCGCCGAGCTGGGTTTTGATCTCACCCTCTCCATTTTTGAGTCTGGGGTGTCCCAGCGTCTCGATGCCTTACGAGTCGCGATCGCGAGCCAATCGCCTGAGCTGAGTGAGCTCCTCAGTACTCATGCCAGTATCTTCCAAGGCCTTGCCGAATCGCTGGCCCTACCTGGTTTTAAAGCGATTGCCGATGCTGTAATCACTGCCGTGGCCAACCATCCCGAGCAAGCAACCACCATTGCCACCCTGGCCCTTGTCGACTGGCAGGCCGGTCATCAAGCCGTTATTGCAGGCGATCGCGACCAAGGCGGTACACCCAGCCCTGATTTACTCGCGATCGCGAGCGGGGGCGAGGCACTCACCGACACCGTTACCGACGACTTCTGGGCTGTTAGTGATTGGCAGGACGAGAGCCTA
>CAZAGN010000062.1:10396-14653 GCA_964484905.1 uncultured bacterium
CGACACCGTTACCGACGACTTCTGGGCTGTTAGTGATTGGCAGGACGAGAGCCTACCCGTCGCCGATTTTTGGGCCACTGCCGCAGCCAGCGCCGACAACACCGAGGCCCTACCCGATGGCTTTTGGGCCGCCGCCGATGTTACCGAATCAGACGTGTCTTTAGAGGATGCCCTACCCTCACTGCCACCGGATGACTTTTGGGGTGCCGTCGAACCTGAGCCAGCAGCCCCACCGGCAGATTTTTGGGATGATTTGACCATCGTTGAAGCCGCGCCAGAGTCTGAAACTAACCTGGATGACCTACCGGGTGGCAACCTTTCTGACAGCAACGTTCCTGACAGTGACTTTTGGATCGAGGCGGCTGACAGCGACACCCTCAGCGATGATTTCTGGGGTGCTGCTGCGTTTACAGCTTCTGACCAAGCGGCAATACCGGCTGCAGAACTAGAGCCCGATCTAGACTGGCTTACAGAAGCCGACAGCGCCGCAGTTGACCCAAGCGAAGCCAGTGCCGTACCAGCCGACGATACCAATCTATTTGAACTGGGTACTTTCGCCATCTCTGAGCCAGAATTAGACCCCACACCCGAGACAGACCTTTGGGATGATAGCCTCGACGATTTCGATCTTGACTCTGCCGCTGCACTGGCCTCAGATAGCGGGGTGACGGCAGAGCCAGCCCTTCCAAATGCTCTAGCAAACGTAACCGAATCACAAGAATCGCTAGCGACTGAGATCGCCTCGGAGCCAGCCTCAGACCTTGAAGATTCATTCTGGGCTGAAATGGATAGCCTCGTTGAGCAGGCAACCCAAGCCGCAGTTCCTGAACTCACACCAGAGCCAGCGCCCGAATCGACAACCGATGATTTCTGGGCAACACTTGAGCCTGATCCAACACTCGAGCCTGATCGTAGTGCCGACGTATCATCTAGCCTCACCGAGCCAGAACCGGCACCCATCTTGCCCCCCAGCGATTTTTGGGGCAGTCTGACCCCGCCCGCCGAGCCAGAACCCCTAGTTCTCGCCAACCTATGGGCTGAAATTGACGAGCCACCCGCACCTACCGCCCCCAAGCTTACCCAGGCCAAACTCGCTGAGCCCAAACTTATAGAGCCTAAATTGACCGGACCCAAAGTTACTGTGCCCCGAGCCAAACCGCCTGCGGCCCAAGTAGCGCCAGCGAAACCAGAACCGCCCAAACCTCAACCCATTGCCAAGCAACGCCCCGTAGTTGCTGCGCCTACCAAAGCAACTGCGCGGCCCGCAGCACAAGCTAAAGTGCCACCCAAAACGATCGCGAAAGCAGCCAATAAAACACCAGCCCCAACGCAAGCGACACCCCCTCAACCAGCCGCTGCCCCCAAGCCTGTAGCAACACCTGCATCCCCTAAACCCGCACCCAAGGCCAAAGCAGCAGCTTCTCTCCCAGAAACGCCAGTTGTTGCCGCCGCAGTAACACCGCCTAATGCACCCAGCCAGCCAGCATTCCCCGTGCCTGTAATGCCTGAAGTCGCGATCGCCGCTGAGGTTCCCATCGCCTTTAGCCCACCGATGCCATCAGCCGCGCCCCGACGTGACCAATCCCAAGCTCAAAGCGGTGCTACTAACTCCGGCCTCGGCTCGACTGTGGCTGCCATTGCCGCCCTCAAAGCCCAAACTACGGCTCAACTCCCCATTCAAATTGCCTCAACCCCTGTTGCCCCACCTCCCAAAGCGCCTCAAGCCCCGGCGGCAACGGTCCGGATCAACATCAACCACCTAGAATCCCTCGGTACCTCCCTCGCTGAACTGCTCACCAACCAAAACCGCCAAAGTCTTCAAGACGAGCAACTGCAAAGTGCCGTCCAGATGTTGCACTATCGCCTGCAACAGCACAAAACCCTGCTTGTACAACTACGGGAGTGGTCAGACCAGCAATTGATTCACCCCAGTTTGCCCATGGCAGGCGGGCTAGAGTGGCAGCGTCAATTTGACAGCCTCGAACTCGATCATTACAACGACCTCCAAGTGCTGGCCCAGACTATTTTTGAAGACACTGTCCAGCTCGAAGAAGCAACCGACGCGGTTGATCTCTTCGCACGCCAGCTCAGCATCACCCGCGATAAGCAGCAACGCCTGCTTGGCACGACCCGCGATGTTTTAATGGAAGCCCGCCTCTTGCCGCTGCAAGATGTCCTCGGTCGCTTTGAGCGCGTCCTCCAACAACTCGAAACCCGTCACGAAAAACCGGTGCAGCTCGTTGTGCGGGGTGGCGATGTGATGATTGATAAAACCGTTGCCGAAAAACTCTACGATCCGCTCCTGCACATTGTCCGCAATGCCTTTGACCATGGCCTCGAAACACCCAGTGAACGCGCAAAGGTTCACAAATCGGCCAAAGGCCAAATCACGATTCGGGCGCACCACCGAGGCACTAACCTTTTTATTGATGTTAGTGATGATGGCAAAGGGCTAGACTATGCCCGCATTCGCCAAAAAGCAATCGCCCAAAAGCGAGTGACCGCTGCCCAAGCTCAGTCCCTTAATCAAGATAGCCTCACGCAGTTCCTCTTTGAACCCGGTTTCTCAACGGCGGCTACCGTCAGCGATCTTTCGGGGCGCGGTGTCGGCCTTGATGTCGTCAAAACTCAGCTCGAAGCTCTTCAGGGCGATGTCAGCATCCAGTCTCGGCCAGGGCAAGGCACCACCTTCCGGCTTCAAATTCCCCTCAACCTGACCATTGTCCAGCTTCTGCTCTGCGAAGTTGGCGAAACCCCCTATGCTCTCCTCGCCGATCAAGTCGAGCACATTCTCAATCCCAAACCCGCGCAAATTCTCCAGCGGGGTGGCGATCGCTTGTTACGGTGGGGCAGCACGGGCAACGAAACTCTCGTTCCCCTCCGTCGCCTCAGCCAGCTGCTCGACTATCGCTCCCTGCAACCAGTCAGCCAGCGTCATAGCGACCAGCGCGCGATTATTTTGCTGCGCTTAGGCGACAACCTCATGGGCTTAGAAGTCGATCAGGTACTGCGTGAGCAAGAGCTTGTTGTGCGACCCTTCTCAACCCTCGTGCGCCCACCCGATTATGTTGCTGGGGGCAGTATCTTGGCCGATGGTCGGCTGACCTTGGTTCTCGATGGTGTTGCCTTGCTGCGGAGCATGATTGTTCACAGCGCCTCCCCCATCGACCCGAGTGTTGAAGTTCCCACCATGGCCAAAACACCGGCTGTGTTGGTCGTCGAAGACTCAGTGACAGTCCGACAAACCCTGGCAGCCTCACTGCAACGGGCAGGTTATACCGTCATGCAGGCACGCGATGGCCAAGAGGCAGCCGAGCTTCTGAATCAGGCTAGTACCTCTATTCAACTGATTGTCAGTGATGTGGAAATGCCGCGTATGAATGGCTTTGAACTGCTCAACTTCCGCCAAAGCCAGCCCCGTCTCCAAGCCATTCCGATGATGATGCTCACCTCGCGCAGCTCCACCAAGCATCAACAGCTGGCCTTGGGCTTGGGTGCCAATGCCTACCTCACCAAACCCTACTTAGAACAGCAGTTACTCAACCAAATTGCTGAACTCCTAGCCTAGTTTTCTCTAGTTCACCACCTCGCATACCTAAAGCCCAGTACTCAAAAGCTCCCCAATTCTTGACTGAGAGGCCCACGATCATGACCACCACCTCCCAACTTCAAAAGCTCATGGTTTTTCGGGTCGGTAACTACTATCTGTCGCTACCAATCGCGACGATTCTGCGGGTCTTGCCCGCCGCCGAACACCAGGTATTGGCTGACTCAGGCTTGCTCCAACTGGGGGGCAGTGCGATCCCCCTCATCGATCTCCACACCCAACTGGGTGAGCGCAGCGAAAGCCCCTGCATTCTGATTGTGTCTACCCCCCAGGGTGAGCGGTGGGGGCTGTGGGTTGATGATCCACCCGATTTGCTTGATGTTGCCACAGATATGTGCCAAGCCCTTAACCCAGCTCAGCGCCAGAGGAGTAGTTTTCCCCTGGCCGCCGCCGTCAGCCATCTCATGGTGACGCCCCAAGGCCTAACTATTTTTATTCTTGATCTGCTGTCTTTGCTCAAGGCCCTGGACTGATACTTTGAGCGAAAGCCAATCACCCAGCCAACACAGCTGTCAGCTCAACCACTCAGACTTATCGGCCAGAGATACGGTGCCAAGGTTTACAGATTCGTGCAGCATTCGAAAGTATTGATGAACTAAGCACTTACACAGCTCTCTAGTCGCTACGCTTCATCAGTTTCTTGTAAAATG
>CAZAGN010000063.1:0-12021 GCA_964484905.1 uncultured bacterium
CCGCTATTTACCTCGTTGCTTCCATCATTTGGCTAAAATGATGACACACCCTAGCGTGTGTCCACAACAAGTCGTCAAGGAATACAGTGCTGGGTATTGAACCTTGCCATGACCTGGCAATCGCAACGCGCGTGTTACGACTCGGTGACGTTGCCCTCATCCAGAGAGGAGAGCTCTGCGATAATGCAACACAAGCTACTCTGCCGCTCCTCATGAACCGTGATCCTCGCTCGGGTGAACGCCTCGAAAGCTACACACTTCGTTTACCCAGTGAGGTATTGCTCGTTCATGCCGAGCAGAATGGTGTGCCAGACCAGGTGGTGGTTTTTAAGGGGTATTCCAGCTCTTTGACACGCTCAACGGCGGCTGACCCAAGTGTGCCTGTGTTGAATCCCGAGGCCACCATTCACAGCATTGATCGTTTGCGGGCACCCTACACTCCCCAAAGTCCGGTGTACCTGGAGCGCCAGATTCCCTGGTCAGAGTTTGTTACGCGCCTGCTTGAGTTGGGTTTGTGAGGCTGAGTCCTTGCCTACTGCACTGAGCCGACTGCTGATCTGCGCATAATCAAGCCGGAGTGTTGTTTCCCACAGTTCCGAAATGTTATGCGGCTAAGTATTTTGAGGGGGGTGCTAGGAGTAGAGTCTGATGCGGCGTTGGGTACGTGTAGTCGTGGGAGTAGCTGGGTTCGCGATCGCGAGCTGTCAGAGTGGCCCGCCCCAAGGTATGAACGGTGGCCCACCACCCACGGCTGTCGATATTCAGCCTGTTGCTAGCGAACGCCTCACCGATAGTGACATCTATATAGCGCGCCTCGATAACCGCCAACTGGCAACCGTCCAGCCCCAGGTGAGCGGTGAAGTCACTGAGGTGTTTGTCCAGTTAGGTGATCAAATCAGTGCTGGTGCCCCCCTCATCCAAATTCAACCCCTTCGCCAAGAGGCAATCACCCAAAGCGAGACCGCCAACGTTGCCGCCGCCCAAGCCGCGATCGCGACGGCTGAAGCTAACCTCCAAGCAGCCCGCTCAGCCCTGCGCTCCCGGGAAGCCGATCTTGAGCTTGCGCAAACCGAGCAAGAACGCGCCCGCCAACTGGTTAGCGAAGGGGCACTAGCTCAAGAAGCCCTTGATCAGGCGACTCGCAGCGTGATTCAAGCTGAAGCGAACCTTGAGTCGCAGCGTGACCAAATCCAGGCCCTCGAAGCCTCAGTGCGTCAGACCGAGCAAGCCCTTGCTGCCACCCAAGCTAATGCGGCTGCCTCCGCCATTGACCTGAGTTTCTTTCGTGTTACCGCCCCTGTTGGCGGTCTTGTGGGTGAAGTGAATGTACGCGCAGGCGACTTTGTCACCCCCCAAAGCGTCATCACGACCGTGGGCCAAGATAGCAACCTTGAGCTGGCTATTCAAATTCCCCTCAACCGTGCCCCCGAGGTGCGTGTGGGTACTCCCATCGATATCCTTGACACCGTGGGCGAACCCCTCGCCCGCACCCAGATCAGCTTTATCGCCCCCGATGTTGATCCGGCCACTCAAACAGTCTTAGTTCGGGCAATTGCCGAAAGTAACGTCAACCTGCGCAGCGACCAATTCTTGCGTGTCCGCGTGATCTGGGACGAGTACGATAACCTTGTGATTCCCCTGACAGCGATTACGCGCCTAGCCGGCCAGTCGTTTGTCTATGTGGCTACCGAGGCTGAGACAGGCTTGGTTGCCGATCAGCGACCCGTTCAATTGGGACGTTTACAAGGCAACCAGTACGAAGTTCTGTCTGGTCTGGAGGCGGGTGATTCCCTCGTCACCTCTGGTCTGCAACGACTGTTTCCAATGGCACCGATTATGCCCACAACCGAGGCCCCAGAACCGGCTGCCTTTGCGCCCTAGAACTTCTTTTGAACTGTCCTCTCCCCAGGCATTCCTATGTTTTCGGCTATCTTCATCAAGCGCCCGGTTCTGGCAACGGTTTTCTCCCTTGTGCTCGTCCTCTTGGGGGCGGTCTGTGTCGTCTTGCTGCCGATTGACTACTACCCTGAGGTATCGCCGCCGACAGTAACCGTTACCTCCAACTACAGTGGTGCCAACGCCGAGGTGGTCGAGGCGGCAGTCACGAACATCCTCGAGCGCGAGATCAATGGCGTTGAAGGAATGCGCTACCTTTCGTCCGTGAGTACGGCGGATGGCACCAGCCAAATCACCGTCACCTTTGAGCAAGGCCGCGACCTCGATAATGCCGCCATTGAAGTCCAAAACCGTGTCGCGCGGGTTGAGAGCCAACTGCCCGAAGAGGTCTTGCAAACGGGGGTCACGGTTACGCGCTCGGGCGGGGCGGCTTTTGTTCAGTTCATTAGTATTGCATCGGATGACTATGACATTAGCTTTGTCAGCAACTACACTGACCTGTATATTCGTGATGCGCTGCGGCGGATTCCTGGCATTGGTGATGTGCAAATTTTTGGTGAACGCCGCTTTGCGATGCGTGTTTGGCTTGATCCGGGCCAACTTGCCGCCCGTGAGCTCACAACCCAAGATGTTGTCAGTGCCATCCGCGCTCAAAACATCCAAGTTGCGGCTGGGGCCATTGGCAGCCCGCCCGTAGACCAGCTTCAAGACTTTCAACTGAGTGTGCGGGCCCAAGGTCGCCTCAGTGAGCCCGCAGAATTTGGGGATATTGTTCTGCGCACCAGCAGCAGTGGTGCCTTAATTCGTCTGAAAGATGTTGCTCGGGTTGAGCTGGGTGCCCAAGACTACAGCACCTCCTTCCAAACCAATGGGGTTGACTCGGTTGGGATCGGCATTACGAAGCTCGCCACCGCCAACTCCCTTGCTCTCGCTCAGTCTGTGCGCGATACCATGGCCGAGCTGGCGCAGTCGTTTCCGCCCGGCCTAGAGTATCAAATTCCGTACGACACCACGCTGTTTATCAACCAATCTATTTGGGAGGTGGTGTTTACGCTGCTGCAAGCGATCGCGATGGTGGTGCTCGTCATCTACATCTTCTTGATGGACATACGCACCACACTCATTCCGGCGATCACCATTCCGGTGTCTTTGATCGGCACCTTCATCTTTATGCAGCTCATGGGCTTTTCGATTAATGCCCTGACAATGTTTGGTCTGACCCTGGCGACCGGGATCGTGGTCGATGACGCCATTGTGGTTGTCGAAAACGTCGTTACCAAAATCGAGAAAGGTCTGCCGCCGATGCAGGCATCCCTGGAAGCGATGCAGGAGATCTTTGGCGCCGTCATTGCGACAACCCTCGTTCTGGTGGCGGTGTTTGTACCCGTGGCCTTCTTTCCCGGTACAAGTGGCCAAATCTACCGCCAGTTTGCCCTCACCATTGTCTTCTCGGTTTGTATCTCAACCTTCAACGCCGTCACCCTCTCACCAGCGCTGGCGGCCTTGCTCCTCAAACCCGCAGTCGAGAAAAATGCCTTTTTCCGCTGGGTTGATGGTGTCCTCGAAAGCTGGCGTCGCACCTACGAAGGCATGCTCGGTGGGCTCGTTCGGTTGCGCTACGTCGTTGTTTGGTTTTTTGTCGCCTTGCTAGGGGCCACCTACTGGCTCTTTCAGATTGTGCCGACTGGCTTTTTGCCTGCCGAAGATCAGGGATATTTCATCAACATTGTCCAAGGGCCACCAGGGACCTCTCTCAGCTATACACAGGCTGTGATGGATCAAGCCGTTGAGATCATCCAAGCCCGCCCGGAAGTTAGTGATGTCTTTACCGTGGGTGGTTTTAGTTTTGCGGGCGCTTCGCCCAATAACGGCTTGATTTTTGTGACCCTCAAACCCTGGTCAGAGCGAACCCGACCCGACCAAACTGCCGGTGCCATTGTCGGTCAATTATTTGGCCCCCTCTTTGGCGGCATCAACGAAGCGCTTGTGATTCCGATTGAGCCCCCCGCCATTCAGGGTTTGGGCAACTCAACAGGTTTCCAGCTCCAGCTTCAGGATCGAGGCATCAACGACTTTAATATCCTGGAGGAGGTTGGCTCAGCGTTGTTTGGTGCCAGCCAGAGCGATCCGACCCTGCAAATTAATCCACCCACATTCAGTGCCGGTACGCCGCAGTTGTTGGTGAATGTCGATCGCGATCGGGCCCGTCTGTTGGGTGTAGAACCCCGTGATGTCTTTGGTACGCTCCAGACAGCGCTCGGCGGCACGTTCGTTAACAGCTTTGATGCCTTTAACCGCAACTATCGGGTGATCGTGCAGGCCGAACCAGCCTTCCGGGCAACCCCCGATGCGATTGGCCAATACTATGTGCGCTCTCAGACGACGGGGGCGATGATTCCCCTCAGCACCGTTGCTAGCATCGAGCCCATCACAGGCCCGGCGATCATCAACCACTACAATCTCTTCCGCTCCTCGCTGATTGAGGGTACACCGGGGCCTGGCTTCAGCTCTGGTCAAGCCCTGGCGGCAGTCGAGCAACTGGCCCAGCAAATTCTGCCCCAGGGCATGAGTTTTGAGTGGACAGGGATTTCCCTCGAAGAAATCGAATCGGGCGGTCAGGCAGCCGTTGTCTTCTTAATTGGCTTGGCCTTTGTGTTTTTGGCGCTGGCTGGTCAATACGAGAGCTATGTTGATCCGTTTATTATTCTGCTGTCGGTGCCGCTGGCAATCTTTGGGGCGCTTGGCTTTCAGATGCTGCGGGGCTTACAAAACGATGTCTTCTGCCAGGTCGGTCTGGTGATGTTGATTGGCCTTGCCAGCAAAAACTCGATTTTAATTGTTGAGTTTGCTAATCAACTGCGGGCCGAAGGACGCCCCCTGATCAAAGCTGCCATTGAAGCCGCCCAATCCCGCTTCCGCGCTATTTTGATGACCGCCTTTAGCTTTGTCTTGGGGATTTTGCCCCTGTTGCTGGCCAGTGGCCCCGGTGCTGCCAGTCGGCAATCCTTGGGGACGGCGGTGTTTGGCGGCATGTTGGTGTCAACGCTACTTAGTTTGCTAGTGGTGCCCGTGCTTTATATTTTGATTCGGAGTCTGGAAGATTGGCTGCGGGGGCGGCGCGATGTGCCAACCGAGGTGGCCACCGAGGAGGGGTAGAGTAGGGTCTGGGTTTGTGAGGACGATCTCCAGCGATCTGTCGCAGTAAGTAACTCCGGCTGGGCTGGCTTACGGCATTGCGGCCAGCAAACCCATAAACTTGCGCAGACTCTTGTAGCGTTGCGTCAAGTCTTCGCGGTAGGCTTGCCAGTCGGCTTTGCTGCTAGCGAGGCGGTACCACCGTAGCCACTCGATGGCGGTAGCGTAGCTAGAGGCTTTTTTCTCCTTGAGAATGGCCTCAGCGCAGGCTTTTGTCTTTTGCTTAACCCAGTCGGGTCGGTGTTGGTACGCCTGCGACACGACCAGCTTCAGGCTGGCTGGATTGGCATAGGGCTCAACCATCGCGATCGCGAGATCGAGTTCACCTTCAGCGAGGGCAATGCGAATGTGATCCGGCAGCTTACCGTCGAGATGCGCGAGCACCGCACCCCGGTACTGCGGCCAAGCGGCTGCCGCCAGGGTTTTCAGGCGTGTGTAGTCCGAGAACGAGACTTGTGCTTCAAAGGCGGCCTGTTGGTACTGGAGGGCCCGATTGCGATCGCCCAGATGCGCCGCCAGTTGACTGGCCTCAGCATAAAGTTCATAGCGGTTGGGGGCTTCGATATAGCGGGACGCCTCAAACACGACAGCTCGATCCCCACTGAAGACATAAACCCGTTTGGGATCACCGGGTAAGGTCAGACCCTGCTCCGCCACGCTCAGGGCTGCGGCAGTATGACCCCGTTTGTGGAGTAGGCGAGCGCCGTCGCGGGCTTGTTGCCAGGTAGCGAATGAGTTCGCGATCGCGATCGCCGCCTCGGCTTGCCCCAGGTGCAGCAGCATCTCCATGGCTTTCACATAAAAGCCCTCGGCGCAGGCAAAGCGAACATAGACTTCAGGCTTGTCCTGCAAGAGTTCCAGACGTAGCTCTGCCAAGGACTGCGCGACCTGAGGGCGGTCGTGTTGAGGCCATAACGTATCCGCGCGACCTTCTAGCACCGCCACAAGTTGCGGATCATCCCAGCCCTGCTTGAGCGCCAACAATGCCATCTCGAAGGCACTATCGGCATAGCCACCCCACTCATTAAGATCAACCTGATACTGAGCCCGTGCTGGGGCAGCGGGCATATGCATCAAAATCAGCCTTGCCCACATCGCATCCAGATCGGCACCGATAATCATCGGGTCTAAATATTCGTGCAGTGCTTCACCTTCCTTCGCCCACGTTTCCGTAATCGTGCTGAGCATGGCATAGGCTGACTCAATTGCCTGGGTTTTCAGGCAGGCTAGCACCTGGTCTAGCAATGATTCCAAGGCCTCTGTCAGGGCCAATTCCTCTTCACCGTAGGCAGCTTGCCGCGTCGATTCACGGATTAGCTCCCGTACGCGTTGCCGTAGGGGGCCGAGGGGCTGAAAGTCCTTTGATTGATGGTTCATGAGCATTTCCAAATCTGCTGGATTAGCCTCGCCCCAGATGAGGGCAATTGTCTTGAGCTGATCGGGAGTTAACTGCTCAACCAAGGCTTGGATCGTGGGTCGTTCCTCAATGGCGGTTTGCTCAGTCGCGAGTGCAAGGGCAACTGCTCCCTGATGCTTGCACCAGCCGCCAAAGGAATACTCACAGTTACAGGCTACTTCCGCCAGAAAGCCTGTATCATCCAGCAAAAATTTCACGGTGTAGAGTTGACCACCCCGCACCTCCGCTTCGAGGCTCTGCCCACGCTGAGTAATATGCTGGATGGCGTGTGACGCCAACAGATCCTCTGCCCGGGCATACACTTTGGGGGTCATGTGGTCTCGAATAGCTGCCAGCGAAACCCGAGGCAATACGGACACGATCTCGCTCCGAAAGGTTTGACGCTAGGGTAGCGAACTTAGACTCCCAGCGACGAGCCCAGTAAGGATTATTGATGTGCATTTGTGAGATCTTTTGTGAGATCTAAGAAGGCGAACTCTCACCCAGCGAACCATAGCGATCGCGATATTGGGCTAACTCGCTTTCAAGCTGCTGCACCTGTGCTTTGGTTTCATCTAGGCGGGCCGCCAAGTCTGTAAACGGTAGCAACTTCTCGCCCGTATCACCGCGATAAAAGCCCATCAAAGCCCCTTCCACATTCAAGCGCAGATTAAGCTGCTGGCTAAAGCTATCGGTAATCGGCACGTAGATATCACCCGCCAACCGAAATCCCCGTAATTGCTCAGGAATCCACTCACCGCGCGGGTCAAACAGCCAATACTCTGGCACCTCCAGCCGTTCATACAGCCGGTGCTTTTCATTGACATCATGGCTGCGGGTACTGGCCGAAGTGATTTCAAAGATCACCGCCGGAATAACCTGGGCCTCCCAAATTTTGTAGCTGTCAGGCACTGGATTAGGGGCATAGGGGCGCACCACCATAATGTCGGGGGCAACACGCAGCTTGGGAAACCCCTGGGCGTAATAGAGAAATTGATTGGCAAAGACAACGGCCTCTTCGCCCTGCAAATACAGTTGCAAAATCGCCACAGTCGTCAACAGGGCCTGCAGATGGAGGTAGCTTTCCGCCAAGGGTGTATCGTCACGGCAGGGATAATCAACAGCTAGCATAACGATACCCTCCGGCTATTGAGTGACTTGAACGGCAGTGTGTCTCGGTAAGGCACCGATTCACTTCAGTGTAGCGAGATCGATCAGTGTCGCTAGATTATTAGACATCGAGGATTGCCAGATACCTGACACGGCCCTGCTGGGTTTAAGCGCACTGGGTCGCTAACGTTACACTGAGTACACACTCTTCCTCAAGTGCCGCCATGACCGCCACCATTTTGCGTAGCCAAGACCTTGCCAGCCTCCCCTATACCCTGGGCTCCGATCGCTTCGATCTCACCTGGCAAAAACCGCTGGCAACGCTCCTCGGGCTGGGGCGAGCGGCCGGCGCAGATCTAATCGAATTTTTCCTCGAGCGTGATCACTATATTTCTTGCATGGCCGAAGATGATCAAATCACGAGTGTGTCGCCCCGCCTGAGCTTGGGTGCAGGGGTGCGCGTCTTTCGGGGTACCGCCGACTGCTATGTCAGCACCAACGATGTCACCTTTACGGGTCTGCGCGCCGCCCTCGAAAAAGCACTGGGCATCATGGGTCTGAACCTGCCCAGTGCCACCGCCTACGTACCCGATATCAACCTCGAACTGTTCCGTGACTATGCCACCCGCCAGGGCAAAGATAGCTGGCTCGGTACCTGTAGCGGCATGGCCGAAATGGGTGATATTTTGCTAACGGCCAACACCAGCCTGGCTCAAAACGCCAGCCATGTGCAGTCACGACGAGCTGTTTATTTCCGCGATTGGCAAGAGGTGTTGATTGCGGCCAGTGATGGCACCTTTACCCGCGATATTCGCCTCACACAGTCCGTGGGCTACAGCTTGCTCTGTGCCGATGGCGAGCACCGTACATCAATGAGTCGGCGTGATGGCAATACCAGCGACCCTGGCTTTTTGCGCACCTGGAACTATGAAAAAGCGGCGGCAGATGTGGCCGAGTCGGCAGGCCAAATGCTCTATGCCGACTATGTCGAGTCGGGGCAGTATCCGGTGATTATGGCGAATCAGTTCGGGGGCGTGATTTTTCATGAAGCCTGTGGTCATTTGCTCGAAACCACCCAAATCGAGCGCCAGACAACCCCCTTTGCCGACAAAAAAGGCGAGAAAATTGCCCACGAGAGCCTCACGGCCTGGGATGAAGGTTTAACTACCGACGCCTTTGGCACGATTGAAATTGATGACGAAGGCATGCCTGCCCAGCGGACGCTCTTGATTGAAAACGGGATCCTCAAAAACTTTATTGCCGATCGAGCTGGCTCATTGCGTACCGGCCATCCGCGTACGGGCAGTGGTCGCCGCCAAGGCTATGTCTATCCGGCTGCCAGTCGGATGCGTAATACCTACATTGCACCTGGCCCCCATAGCCTCGATGACCTGTTTGCCTCGGTTGAGCGTGGCATCTATTGCAAAAAGATGGGTGGCGGCAGTGTCGGCGCGACGGGGCAGTTTAACTTTGGTGTTGATGAAGCCTACTTGATTGAAAACGGCAAACTGACCAAGCCGCTCAAGGGTGCCATTCTAATCGGTGAAGCAACCGAGATTATGAACCGGATCTCGATGTGCTCGAATGATTTGGATCTCGCGGCTGGTTTCTGTGGGTCGGTGAGTGGCAGTGTCTATGTCACGGTCGGTCAGCCCCACCTCAAGGTCGATACGATTACGGTTGGGGGGCGCTAGTGGGTATTCGGGTTCAGGGCAATCGCCCCATCGAAACTCTGCCGGGTGATCTAACGCGACCCACCAGCAGCAAAGTGCGGCAGGCCGTCGGTAATATCTGGCGCGAGCGCCTGACCGGTTGCCGTTGGCTCGATCTCTGTGCGGGCTCGGGGGCGATGGGGGCTGAGGCGCTCGGTTGGGGTGCCAGCTATGTGCTGGGTATTGAACGTGCGGCGGCGGCCTGTCGGGTCATTAAGCACAATTGGCAGACGCTGGCCAAGCCCGAGCAACGCTTTGAGGTGATGACGGGTGATGTCGTGAAGGTATTGCGTCGCCTAGAGACGAAACCCTTTGATTGCATCTATTTTGATCCGCCCTACACCAGTGGTTTGTACAAAACCGTGCTGGAGATTATTAGCGATCGCGACCTGCTGCTACCCACCGGCCAACTGATTGCCGAGCATAGCCGTGAGCACCGCTTGCCCGAGCAAGTCGGCGGCCTCTATCGGGGTGAAACCCGACCCTACGGCCAAACGGCGATTACCTTTTATGGGCGGCTGGACTAGGTGAGCGTGCGCTATGATCAGCCAACGGTTTAGCAGATTACAGTTAGCCATTCATGGAACAAGCGGAACTCAAACGTCGGACTGAAAGTATCAGTGAACGCCTGGGCAATGCCCAGGACTATCTTTGACGTTCCCAGTCGTGAACAACAGATTGGTGTCCTAGAGCAAGAAATTTCGCAACCTGGCTTCTGGGATGATCAAGCCCAAGCTCAGGCCGTGATGCAAAACCTGAATGGCCTGAAGCAGTCGCTAGAAACCTTGCAGCGTTGGCGCGCCAAACTGGCCGACCTCGAAGCGACCCTAGAGCTCTTGCAACTCGAGGATGACGCCAGCTTGCAGACAGAAGCGATCGCGACCGTCGCGACCCTGGAGCGGCAACTGGCAGCCTGGGAAATTGAGCAGTTGCTGTCGGGGCCCTACGACGCCAAAGGAGCGGTGCTCACTATTACTGCCGGGGCGGGTGGCACCGATGCCCAAGATTGGGCCGAGATGCTGCTGCGGATGTATCGGCGCTGGGGCGAAAACCAGGGCTATAAGGTGGCATTGACCGAATTATCCGAAGGCTCCGAAGCAGGCATTAAATCGGCGACGTTGTTGATGGATGGCCCCTACGCCTACGGCTATCTTTCGGCAGAGAAGGGCAACCACCGCATGGAGCGCATCAGCCCCTTTAACGCCAATGGCAAGCGGCAAACCAGCTTTGCCGGGGTGGAGGTGATGCCAATTCCGGATGAGCGCACCGCTTTTGCGATTCGGCCCGAAGACCTGGACTTTGAAACCTCGCGATCGGGCGGCGCAGGTGGTCAAAACGTCAACAAGGTTGAAACCGCTGTCCGGGTCATTCACAAACCTACGGGCTTGGCGGTGCGCTGTACCGAAGAACGGTCGCAACTGCAAAACAAAGAGCGGGCAATTCAGATTCTGACGGCGAAGTTACTGGAGCTTGAGGAAGAAAAACGGCAGCAAGAGTTGGCGGCGATCCGGGGTGAGGTCGTGACCCAGGGTTTTGGTGGGCGCATTCGCACCTACACCTTTGACCCCTACAAGATGATCAAAGATCACCGCACCAACGCCGAAACCTACAATATCGACGGCTTTATGGGGGGCGATCGCGAGGAGTTGCTGGGCTTTATGCAGGCGTACTTGCACCAAACACGGGTCTAGGGGCGTCGCTGGCGGCCCATTTCTGGGGAAAATGAGAGCTAACCGACTGAATCACCATCATGGGTTCCCACCCCTATGTTTATCTGACGCCCTACCAGGCGGATTTAAATGCTGCCTTGCAGAGCCTGCGCCAGCAGGAATTTGCCGCCGGTCGCTATTATCCTGCCGTCGAAGCGCCCTGGGAGCTGCCCTTTCCGCCGACCGAAACATCAATCGGGGCGCAACACGCCTCAATGGAAGCCGCCCTTGAAGATGCGGCAGACAGCGGCACGGGCTCGATCTTAGATATTCAAGGTGTTGCGCCAGCACCAAGTCTTTTGGCGGCGTCGCCGTTGCCAGATGATGATCTGCTTGCCCTTTGGGGTACCGTTCAACCCAGTGCGATGCAACTGATCGATCTGCTCTTGGATGGGGTGAGTGAGCCTGTTAATCCAAGCTTTGATGTGGAGGTCGATTTTTGGGAGCAGATTGGTCGGGGCGAATGTCGCTACATTGTCTTGTACGAAGATGAGGTGCCGAGTCTCCTCTTTTTTGTCGGCTATTCTCTGGACTAACGCTAGGCAAACCAGATGCGGATATTGATGGCCTCAACTCCGATTGGCTACCTGGGCTCGGGTCAGGGGGGTGGTGTCGAGCTGAATCTGGTGAATTTGGCGGCAACCCTCCAAGGACGGGGGCACACCGTGATGATTGTTGCCCCGACAGGTTCGCAAGCGCCGGTGCCTGTGTTTGAGGTGCCTGGAGCGGCTCCACCGCTGGCCCAAAGCCAAACTGAGCTGGTGCTGAGTGTACCCTCGGTGCTGACAGAGATGTGGGCGGCAGTGCGGGCGCAGGCGGCAGAGTATGACCTGATTGTTAACTGGGCTTACGACTGGTTGCCCTTGTACCTAACACCGTTTTTGCCCGTGCCAGTACTGCACATCATTAGTATGGGTGCGTTGCAACGCGATCTCAGTCTCGCGATCGCGACCGTGCAGCAACAGTTCCCCGGCAGTATTGCGATGCACTCCCGCGCTCAGGC
>CAZAGN010000063.1:12121-14564 GCA_964484905.1 uncultured bacterium
GAAATTGAAGATCCCGTTGCATAAATTACCTGGGCTGAGGCAAGAATCTCGTGACGACGTAGGTAGTTGCGGCTGGTTTCAATGCCCTGGCGGGTAATCAGATCAATCTCCCGCTCAAACATAGTTTTAAGCTCGGCTTCCATCTGGTCTAGGGTGCGGAAGGTGGGGTGAGCATCGGGGTGAAACTGTACCATCACATCAATATCGCTGTCGGGGCGAAAGTCAGCGCGTAGAACAGAGCCAAACAGAGCAAATTCTGTAACTTGCCAGGTGTGACAAAATTCAGCAATTTTCTCGAGGGGTAGTTTGATCGCTGCAGTTGTCATGATATTTTTGCTCTTCTCATCCTTAACGATCTCTGAAAGCGTTTGATTGTGATTTTATCTATACAGGCAATCAATATCGCTAGATGTCGTGCGACATTGCGGCACCCGAGCGCACGTAGGGCAAGCTGAGAGTAACGCTGACAAACTGGCCATCCGAGCGCAAATCGACTTCACCCTCAAGGTATTGCGCCAACTGCTGCACCAAAGCCAACCCCAAACCTGTGCCACCGTGTTGCCAAGGGTCAGTGCGGGGAATGCGGTAAAACTTCTCAAAGATGCGCTCGCGCTCGGTCTCGGGGATATGGCCGGGGTTTTGGATGGTGCAGACCCATTGGTCCTTTTGGGCAAAGCACTGCACCGCAATGTCGCTCTCGGGTGGGCTGTATTTGAGGGCATTTTGCACCAGCTCGCTGATGATTCGGCGGACAGGTTTGGGTTCGAGGCGGACGGTAATCGGTTGAATACTGACATGGAGACGGTGCTGCTGGCGGGTGATCAAATCGTCGTGGTTTTGCACAACCGCTTGGATAAAATCAACCAAATCGACTTGCTCAGCGGCACTGCTGTAGCAACCCACAGCCAAATCTTGCAGGCTCAGCAGGTCGTCAACAAGCTCCATTTGCTGGTTACAAGCGGCCATCGCCAAAGGATGGTAGCGCTCAAACTTTTCGGGGGAGAGGGCCAGCATTTGCAGCGCCATCTTGAGGCGGGTGAGGGGCGTGCGCAGTTCGTGGGAGACCGTGCTCAAAAAGTCATCCTTGAGGTGGTTAAGGCGTGCCAGTACCGCCACTTGATCTTGGGCAGCATGATAGAGGCGGGCTTGCCGGATCGCGATCGCACACTGGGCGGCAACTTGGCTGACGAGGCTTTGTTCGTTGGCCAAAAAGGTGAGACTGGCTGGGCGCGTTACCCAAATGTCTCCGAGTACCTGATGATCTTCAACAATGGGTATGGCGAGTTTGGTGATGGCCTGGCCGTAGCCTTCGGTATCGAGGGGGCAGAACTGAATACTTTGACCACTGAGCAGATAGCGGTAGACATGGACATTCTTGTCCATGGGTAAGTTGCGATCAAGACACCCCGAGGCGACACGACCGCGCTCATGAACAACGGTGGCTTGTTGCCGACTGGAGTCGTAGAGGGCAACGTTACACACCAAGGGTTGCAGGGCTTGATCAATGGCGATGATGGCTGTTTCCAGAATCAGATTTTCGTCGAGGCTGGCGCGGACTTTTTCGATAATGACCTTCAAGCTCTGGCTGAGGCGGGCGGCTTCGCTGAGGGCGGCGGTACGCAGTTCGATCTCGGTGGCAAGACTGCCCTGGGCGGCGGCATGATGCTGGCGAAACTGACGAATTTGCTGAGTTAGCGCATCAAAGGCTGTGGCAAGGGTGGCGACTTCGGCTTGGCTGGTAAGCGGATGCTCAAATACGGGCAAGGGCTGATCGCGCTCGATCGCGAGCTGGGTGGCCTGGGCCAGACGCGCCAGATCATCGAGGGGGCGGGTCAGTTGGCGGCTGCGGTAGATGATGAAGACCAAAACAATAGCAACTAAAACCGTGCTACCCAACAGCCACGATAGCAGCAAGGTGTGTAGGGGGGCGTTGATAGCAGTGGTCGGAATCGCGACCGCAAACGGCATACCCGCGATGTCGCTGTAGTAGAGCCAGTGCGGTTCACCCGCGTGCTCCCCCTGACAAAAACCCGCGCACTTGGGTTCTGGCACTAAAAATGCCGTTGCTCCCTGGCCCAAACCGGTCGGCGCTGCTAACCACGCGTTGATCTGCGCCTGCGGAATCGCGATCGCGAGATCGTAGTCTGCCAGCAATACACGCCATTCCTGACCCACAATCGTGAGCGCCTGATCGGCTGTTGCTTCGCCTGCGGGAAACGGTGCAACCACGCGCAGGTCTTCCCAGCCCGACGTAATCGCAAAATGACCTGGCAAGGCCGCGACGTCGTAACCTGCATCGAGTAATTGTGTGACGTGGTAGCGGATCGCCTCAAGCTCGCGATCAACGGTGTTTGCCTTGAGGCTGGCAATCATCACAAAACGCTCGGCAAAATACTGCCGAAACGTTGTCTGGGCAGCACAATAGACAACGGCACCCACGGCG
>CAZAGN010000064.1:0-13254 GCA_964484905.1 uncultured bacterium
CAGCGCTGAATGGCCTGCCAGGGTTTTGGTTCAATACATATCTGGTAAAAGTCCAAGGCAGCCGCATAGTCTTCCAGCGCTTCATAGAGCTGTGCTATCTCTAGCCAGGCTGAGATCGCTTGCCAATTTGCGATCGCGAGCTCAAGCTCCCTGCAGTCCTGCCAGGCTTGGGCGGCTGCTTGGTATTGGGATGTTGCTTCTTGGGCATCGGTAACTAGAGCAGCAAGCTGTTCATGCAGAGGAGCAGCCCGCCGCCGCTGCCCGAGCTGATTCCACAGCAACACGGCATCTTGTAAATCGCTCAGATCGTGAGATTCGGCAAAGGAGCGCTCGAAAAGTTGCGCCGCCCGCTCTTTGGCTCCCGCTACTCTTTGCCAGGCTTGCGCAGCTTCTCGATACTGCCCTAGTTGCTCTTGAAGCTCGCCCACCCGCTGCCAGTTACGATCCTGCTCCCAAAAACGCAGTGCTTGACCCCATTCTTCAAGATCTTCACACAACTGGGCCGCTTCTCGGTAACGCTCAGCATTTCCATAGCACTCAGCTGCTCGCAAGCGAGTATCAGCGCTGCTAGCCCGCCAGTGCTCTAACCAGCAATCACCCGCCCGCGCCCAATCACCGGCAGCTTCGTAGCAATTTGCTGCGTCGTGCCAATCAGCATTATCGCGATAGCAGTGGGCGGCTTGTCTGAAGCACTCTTCGCGGGGGCGGTCAACCGCCTTCAGCCACAGTGCTGCTGCCTGATGTAACTCACCCACCTGTTGAAGCATGATTGCCGCCAAGGCATAGTGCTGTCGTTCAGCCAACCAGGTCGCACCTTCCAAGGGCTGCTTTAAATCTTTGCTGTAGATGGCGGCGATCCGGTTCCAGTCCTGGAGGTGAGCAAGATTCGCGATCGCGAGGTGGAGATAATCCGACTTAGCCTCTTGCTCATAGTAAGCTCGACAATACAGATCCGTAGCCGCTTGCCATTCCCTTAAATCATGGTGAATTCGGGCAGCCGCGAGGTAGTTATGTTGACGCTCGGCAAGAATCCGCGCAATGTGTCGCTCTCGGTCAGGGCGGTCTGAAGCTGCCCAGGCTCCCATGGCGCGCTCATAGTCGCCTGCATTCTCAAATAGAGGAGCTGCTTGTGCGTAATCACCAGCTTGCTCGTAACATGCGGCGGCCAGTACCGCTTCATTAAGCTCCCACCAAAGTTGGGCGGCGCGACGCTGGCTCTCAGGCTGGCTGATATCTCGGCTGTAGCACTCAGCCGCACGGCGGGGTTCTCCCACGGCCTCACACACTCGGCCAGCATCACTAAAACGATTCAGTTCCAGCCAGCAGCGTACGGCTTGGATCCAACCATCCGGCAGTTGTACCCAAGCCTTAGCCGCTGCTTCGAGTTGGCCTAACTGCATGTAAATGGCAGCGATACGATCCCAGCGGTTGAGTTTTTGCCAGTTCGCGATCGCGAGAGACCATTCAGCCAACTCCTCCTGGCACTGTGCTGCTAAGGCCCAAGCTTCAGCCTGGATGTAAAGCGATGCTGCTACGGCAAGATTCTCTGCCTGGCGAGAGACAGCGGCGGCTTTGAGCCAAGCTGATTGGCCACTGTACACCTGTGCCGCTCGTGCTAAGTCTGTCTCAAACCAAACCTCAGCGGCTTGATCCCATTTCTCAAGACGTTGCCAGCAGCGACTCGCGGCGTCTAGATACCCCAAGTCCTCATAGAGCCGTGCTGCCTGCACCAAATCGTAGGTTTCAAGCAATACAAGGGCGGCATCCCAATTGTGTGCTGCTTGATAGAGTGCGACCAAATCCCGCCAGTAGGTTGCCGGATCAGCTCGCCAAATGGCCAAAGCCGCATCGAAAGCCGCCTGATCGCGATCACGGCCATAGATTGCTGCATATATTCGTGCAGCTTGAGCTGGTGCTGTCATAGCGAAACGATCAGCTGCCGCATGCCAGCGTTCTAAATCCAGTAACAGCTCGATAATCCGGCTATCGTTACCCAGCACCTCCCAGCTCGCGATCGCGAGTTCGATCCCTGCCTCTGAGCCTTCAGCCTCCCAGAGCTGAGCAATGGCCCTGTGATCAACAGGCTTTTGCTGACGATAGCAGCGATCCGCTTGCTGAAACTGCCCTAACGTTAGCCACACTGCGGCAGCCTCTGACCACTGCACAGCCTGCTCGTAGTGACCTGCGGCTTTGGCATACCAGCCCGCCAGCGAGCAAACCCGCGCTGCTTCGGTGGGACACTCAGCCTTCAGCCAACACCGCTCAGCCTGCTGCCAGCGATCACGATCCGTTACCGACTCGTCATTGGTCTGTTCCCAACAATGAGCGGCCTGCTCCCACTGCTCAGCCCTTTCATAGGCTTGGGCAGCGCGGTGAAGCGTTTCTGATTGCCGCGCCCAAATCTCCGCTGCTGCTGACCATGCGGACACCAGTTCCCAGCACTCCGCCGCATAGTAGGTCGTCTCTTCATTTCGGCTGTAGTCTTCTGCCAGAGCGGCAAGATTCTGTATTTGTCGCCAATAGCGTAAGGCTTGATCGCGCAAATTCTGACGGTAAGCCTGTTCTGCCGCTCGCTGCCAATAGATTTGCGCCCGCTCCGGCAAAGTCAGATCGTGCTCATAAATTTCGGCAATGGTGGCATAGCGCTGTTGATCCTCATAGATCGCGATCGCCTCGTTAAAGTACTTTCCTTCGCGCAAAACAGTCGCTGCTTGCAAAGGTTTACCTGCTTGCTGCCAATACTCTGCCGCACCCTGATGATCTCCCGCTTTTTGCGCACAATTTGCGGCTTGAGCACAATCACCCCACCCTGCCCAGCAACGTGCAGCATCAAGCAAACTTCCAGCTTGCTCATAACAGATTGCCGCTGCTTCGAGATCGCTGCATTCCCATAACAGGGCTGCTTTGTCAAAGTTTTTCAGCTCTTGGTGTAATCGTGCTGCTTCCTGAAGATCTATCGCCCGCCCTCTGGCTTCGTACAACTCTGCAAGCTCAGCTTGTGAGCTTAGCGTAGGATGCACCTGCTTGAGGGCTGCGATCAACTGGTCACGATCATGAGCCTGGTCTGTAGGTGTTGGACTGGAACTAAGCAATTCCCGCCAAGCCGCTGCTGCCACCTCAAAATCTGCTTCTGATGCAGCGATGTAAGCTGCCATTCGCTGAGCATCACGGTAAAACTCACCGCGCTCATAGTTTTCTCGCGCCTGTCGATAATTACCCGCTTGCTCGAACTCCTGCGCCGACTCGAACCATTCTTCTTGCGTCCGAGGCGGATTAAAAAAGTTAGCTACGGCAGGATGATGGACATCACCGCGTTCAAGGCAATCGTCAAACAGCGGATCGTTCCAATAGCGACACTCAGTTTCCTCAACAAAAATCAGGCGCTCCCGCGCCCGTGTGGCACAGACATAGAGCAAATTCACCATGTATTCGCTTAGGCCCACAACAGCGTTACGGTTTTGCCAGCCCTCAAACCAGCCAAAAAAGCCCAGCACCATAACACCGTCAAACTCTAGACCTTTAACCTCCGTCATCAGTAACACGCGCTCAGTACGGATTCCCCCTTGGCTAAATTGGTCAATTAGCTGGTCAAGCGTGCTATCGTCAGCAACAATCAAAGCGTCTCGGGCACCAAAAATGTTGCGGTTCGCCAACATATCCGTTAGTGCCGCCGTAACCAGCAATGGCTTGCTCTCCCCTGACCGAAAGGCTTTAAGCTCAATAACAGATTGAGGTTGAGCTAATTTACGAATGCGATTGCCGAGGGTCACAATGGGAGCACGAGAGCGAAAGTTATCCGTAAATATCAGTGGTGGCACTCGCTGATCTGGCTTTAGATGCCGCTGATCATCCGGCAGTGTTACCCGTGGCCAATGGCCAAAAGCCCGATTCGTCGCCGCATAATCCTGATGTAGTTGGTAGAGAGCATTGTTAATCCGTTTCCAGGCAAAGCCACTTGGGTTGAGGATTTGATCCGGATCGCCTGTCACAAAAAAGGATGGTGGCTCAGTGATGTTATTCTTTGTCAGACGAAATAGTAAATATAATTGTATTTCTGTAAAATCTTGAACTTCATCGCAATACAGCGTGTCCCAGAGTGACTCTACCTCAGGCTGTTGTCGCAAAGCATCAAGCAACGCATGGGTAATATCCAAATCGTCCCAACCATCCCATGGCACTTGCCGTCGATAGATGTCAGCCGCCAGATTTTCGTCGAGGTCTTTAGAGCGCATCTGACAATAGGTTTCAAAGGGCAGACGATGATCGGTTGTCGCCAAGGCGCCGAGCGTACCCTTGATAAACTGCTGCTCATGCCATTGCCTTGCTCGCTGACGTTTCTCATGCCCCGATTGTGCATCCCGTAAATAGCGGACCAAGGTCATATGGCGACTGGGATGAAAGTGCTCGCCATCCAGGCCCAACTGAGCCACAAGTTCCTGACAGAGAGTGTGAAAGCTTTGAATGGTGAAGTTTAAGGTTGCCTGAGATGAGTCAGATTCTGAATCAGTCGGCTGATTTGGTGTCATCATTTGGCTCACTATGGATTGTGAGTAATCCACAAGGTACTGACTGTAAGTGATGTAGCGTGAAACCTCATAGGGAGAGCGATACAAAGCATGCAACACGGCAACGGACGTTTTACCGCTACCTGCTCCCCCTTCGAGAGCAATATGGATGGCTCCATCAAGAGTGGTGTTCACCAGTTGCTGCTGTGTGTGAGAAATCAAAATATCGGCCGAGATGCGATAGTCATGCAGATTTTCGTCATAAACGGCGAAGTACAACTCAGCTGGTTCTAGGGGCTCGAGATAACGTTCCCACTGGGACACCATTGGCGTGATCTTAGGATCGAGCTGCTCAGGCTGAAGCACAGAATCATTGAGTGCCTCATCATCAATATCAATATCGATGATGAGGCTTTCGTCATGACCTAAGGCTGTGGAGAAGCGCGTTTGTTCCATCTCGGTATGGCTGACAAAGTCAGTGACAACTAGGTAGGGCGGTTGCCAGCGCGCAATAATGCGCTCATGTATGTTGAAGCGAATTCGGTAAGTACCATGGGGCTGTCCCTGCAATGCACAAAAATTCTTACCCCGGGGCCGCTTGAGTACGTCCAAAAAATGCCGACGTTCTTTTGGGCTCAACGCAAGAAATTTTTGATAGGCATATTGTGTGAAGGCAATGATAAATTTCAGCATCTTCAACCCTGCCAAGCTACCTTACTCTAGAAAGAACGGCACAGAGTGTCAATAAGCATTGTTACTCATTATGATGTCAAATCTCAAGATTTCTTTGTTAGTATCACCCCAGGCATGGCCATGTCTCACTCCCTGTCAAGGGACAGAAAGCCTTAGCTCGGCTCCCTAGCGCTTGAACAACAAGCAATTTGTGGCAAATCAAGAAATAAAAGAACTTTTTCTCATATCAAATAAAATGATCCGGAAAGCCTGTTTCCTCCAAGAGTGTTGTGTTGATAGGTGTCTTGACTGTAACTACCGCAGAGCCCAATTCTTTGCAGAAGACCAACCCTCAAGCGCTACAGCCCGCTAACTCACACGCAGCGACTTCACGACTTCGTAAAAGGCATCCTTGACCCGAGGCCAACGGCGTTCGGAGGTTGTTGCCGTCAGGGTGTAAAGCTTGTGGCGTTGAATCGTTACCGCTACGGTTTCGTGGCGCTTGAATTGACCAATGCTCGTGGCGTACTCATAGATATAGACTGTGCTGTCGGGTAGGTTGAGGCTGCCACCATTAAGCAACTCAGCTTCACGGCCCGAGCCTTTGGGGGCGAGAATTTTGTTAGCCACACGCTGACCAACATCGGCCACAGAGCCCAAATCTTCGAGACGATCAGCGCCATCGTAGGGCGAAATTTTGAGGCTGACGACTTCGTCTTCGTAGACCAGATCACGCAGGAGGATCGCTGTTCCTTCATCCTCGACCGCAACCATACCGTTGGGATAGCGAAAAGAGAACAGACCCGACGGATCGTTGTAGTCGCGCAAACTCCCGGCACTCGAGCAGCCTGTGAGACCCACAAGTACTAGCAGTAGAAAACCGGAAATCCAAGCGCGCATGCGGTTTAGTTGATCGCAACATCGCTACCAATTGTCACATAGAGCGTCCCCGCGAGGGGATCTGTGAGCGCTATCAAAGGGTGTTTAGAAGCAGCTTTTCTTAAGATTTTCTTTAGCATTAACACTCTTTTAGGCTTTCGTTCGGGTGTTTTCGGGAGTGCAGCAACTAGAATCTAGGTGCTCGTCTCGAAGGACTACACTATGACCCAAGCAGACATCGGGCTCATTGGCTTAGCCGTGATGGGTCAAAACCTTGTATTAAATATGGCTGACCACGGCTATAGCGTTGCCGTGTACAACCGCACGACGAGCGTGACAGAAGCATTTGTGGCTGCGAACCCCGATACACCAGGGGGCTTAGTGCTCTGTGCCACCCTCGAAGAGCTGCTGCAATCCCTCAAGAAGCCACGCAAGATTGTGCTGCTGATTAAGGCGGGTAAGGCTATTGATGCGGTCGTTGATAGTTTGATTGCGGCTGGCCTCGAGCCCGATGACATTGTTGTTGATGGGGGCAACTCGCTTTGGACAGACACGATTGAGCGTGAAAAGCGCTACGCCGACAAGCTGAAGTTCTTTGGTTCGGGCGTGTCGGGGGGTGAAGAAGGGGCTCGCTTTGGCCCGTCTTTGATGCCCGGTGGCGATCCAGACTCTTGGGCACAACTAAAGCCGATTTGGGAGGCGATTGCGTCGAAAGTTGATCCCGAAACGGGGCGCGAGCTTCAGGGCGCTGCACCGGGTAAACCGATCAGCGGTGGCGTGCCCTGCACAACCTATATTGGCCCCAATGGTGCCGGTCACTACGTGAAGATGGTGCACAACGGCATTGAATACGGCGATATGCAGATGATCTGCGAAGCCTATCATTTACTTTCGCAGGTGCTGCACCTCACACCTGCCGAGATGAGCCGTATTTTCCAGACCTGGAATCAAGGCAAGCTCGATAGCTTTTTGATTGAAGTGACCGCCGATGTTTTGCAGCAGGTTGACCCCGAAACGGGTAAGCCGTTTGTTGATGTGGTTATGGATCGGGCGGGCCAAAAAGGGACGGGCAAATGGACAGCCGCCAATGCTCTGGATATGGGTGTGCCCGGTGCCACAATTGCCGAGGCCGTCTTTGCCCGCTGCATTAGTGCCCTCAAAGAAGAGCGAGTTCATGCAGCAACAGTCCTCAAGGGGCCAAGTCAAAGTGTGTTTACGGGCGATCGCGAATCCTTTATCACCGCCATTCAAGACGCCCTCTATTGCGCCAAGATTTGCTCCTATGCCCAGGGCTTTGCCTTAATGCGAGCCGCCGAAGTTGAGTATGACTGGCGGTTTAACTTTGGCGAAATTTCGATGATTTGGCGCGGTGGCTGCATCATTCGGGCGCGCTTTTTGCAGCGCATTAAAGAAGCCTTTGAGCGTGATCCGCAGCTCCCGAACCTGTTGCTTGACCCCTACTTCTCGCAGGAACTGGCGGCGGCTCAGGATAACTGGCGCACTGTGGTCGCCACCGCCGCGACCCTGGGCATTCCCGTACCGGCGTTTGCGGCCTCACTGGCCTATTACGACTCGTATCGGAGTGAGCGGCTGCCCGCCAATCTCTTGCAGGCGCAACGGGATTACTTTGGGGCGCATACCTACGAACGACTTGATAAGCCAGCGGGGCAGTTCTTCCATATCGATTGGCCCCACCCCGACCGGCTTCAAGTCCGGGCATAGGGTTGGGTAGAGGGTTCAGAGAAATAAGGCCCCGGCTCGATTGGCTGGGGCTTTTTTAGTGAATGCTATGTGGTCGGCGGAAAGCAGGATTTTAATCTCGTCACATACCCCGCTCTGAGCGCCAGTTTTCCCGTTGTTCGGCGGTCATGTCGGCGAGTTGTTGCCGCTGCGCAGGGGTCAAGATCTCGCGGATATCGAGCATGGTTTCGAACATGGCACGCTCATGATCGCGGCGCAGGCTTTGGAGTTCCTCGAATTGGCTGAGGAGTTCGGCCCGATCGCGATCGCTCGCCATCAGTTCCCGCAGGTTTTCACGCTCTTGACGCAGAGCTTCACGGCTTTCGGGCATAGTCTCGCGGCGTGCCTGGCGAATGTCACGAATTTGGTCTCGCTGGGTGGCACTTAAGTCCAGCGATTCTAGGCGCATCATTCTCTGTCTGGGTTCAGCCCCTACAGCGAGGGGACTACTGGCAAGCAGTATGCCGATCGCGACAACTGCGATGTGCTTGACTGTATTTTTTCTGGCTGTATTTCTTGGGGCTGTACTTTTTTGGTTCGTGATGGGTTGCATGGTGGTTTGTTCCGTCATGGTTCGTTTCATTGGCTTCGTGTCCTTAAGGTTCATCAAAATCCCACTCAAGCGGTGCCAGTTCGCTCGCCCACACGGCCAGAAGATATTGATCGAGGGCGTATTGCTCAGCCCGCCGCCATTGCCACGCGCCACCCAGGCTCAACACCACCAGGGCGGCTACTAGCCAGGGCCAACGCCAAGGTGATCGTCGGACTGGCAGATCTGCAAGTAAGCGATCCAGTAAAGCTGGATCAGCAGCAGGTGCTTCGGGGCGATACTGCCGCAGAAAGTCTTCGAGAGACGTCATAGTTCAACACCGTGTTCGAGAAAATAAGCTTTGAGGCTAGCCCGCGCATGAAAGAGGCGTGATTTGACGGTACCGACCGGAATCCCCAGGAGGTGCGCCACCTCTTGCTGTGGTAAGTCCTCCAAATCATGAAGAACGACCACGGCGCGATGCTCGAGACTGAGGCATTGCAAGCCTGCCTGAACCAGGGTTTGGTAGTGCAGGGTTTGCAAGGCGTTGGTTGTCGGGAGGGTTGTCGGGAAGACCGTGGGTTCAGCCTCTCGCGATCGGTCTTTGGCCCAGCGTTGCCGCTGATCACTGGCCACATTCCAGGTAATGCGGTAAAGCCAGGTGCTGAAGCTTGACCGTTGGCGAAAGCGGGGTAAGCCCTGCCACACACGCAGAAACACCTCTTGCACCAGATCATCCAAAGCCGTACTGCCGCAGAGACCGTAGAGGGTTGCCCGCACCTGCCCCTGATGGCGACGGTAGAGGGTGGCAAAACTCTCGCGATCGCCCTGAATACAGCGCTGGATTAACGCCTGCTCTTGCATAGGCTGCCCAAGCCAAGAATCATACATTTAGACCCAGGCGCGGTAAAAAAGGTTCAACGCTTTTGAGGCAGAGTTCAGCCCCCGAAGTGAGCCGTGAATTGGGCACGATTTGGGGTGGCAGCCAGTGTTACTATGGCTAAGCTCGGAAATATCTAAGCCTGGAGAGGTGGCCGAGTGGTTGAAGGCGCAGCACTGGAAATGCTGTTTAGGGGTGACTCTAACGTGGGTTCGAATCCCACCCTCTCCGTTAATACCGTTTGCGCGTCCATCACCTGGGTGAATTTTACCGCTACCTTTTCGACTCGCACGTTTCGCGCAGCGTGATGGGAACATAGGGGGTAGCTGATTTAAAACCCCTCTTATGAACGACTATTTAATTTATGTTGGTGGCGGCGTCACAGTACTCTCGTTGCTGACGCTGGTGTATGTGTTTTGGGATGATCAACGCAAGCGCGACCTGTATCGCCAGCAGCAGGCGGCAGTTACTGATGAACAGCCGCCCAGTGATTTGAAGCTGACCCTGAGCAGTGGCCAGGTCTGGGATGTGGCGGTGTTGTCCGACACGGCCGAAAAAGGGCTGAAGCTGATGCTGGCCGCTGATATTGCGCTAGCTGAGCGACCGGCAACTGTTACCTTGACATCGGCCAGTAAGCCGGTTTTTAGCGGCCTTTATCGGGTGACGCGCTGGCTCGCCCCGGCAGCGCCACGCGGGTGGCGGTTGTATGTGGTGCCCCGTCAAAACTTCTAGGTCGCGATTCGCAGGCTCAGTTGCCGCTTGCTGCTGACATGACCGTGATCACGGCAGCCATAGGGACCGAAAGTGGTCTAGGGTTTAAGCACGGCGACAGGTCTTGCATCCATGGCACAGTTCGATAAAGGTTCCATTCTGCCTATTGCGCTGCACGAGGAAATGCAGCGTTCGTATCTGGAATATGCAATGAGCGTTATTGTCGGGCGCGCCTTGCCCGATGTGCGCGATGGCCTCAAGCCTGTGCATCGACGGATCCTTTATGCGATGTACGAGTTGGGTCTGACGCCAGATCGGCCTTATCGCAAGTGTGCGCGGGTCGTGGGGGATGTGCTGGGGAAATATCATCCCCACGGTGATCAGGCTGTCTATGACGCCCTGGTGCGGATGGTGCAAGACTTTTCCAGTCGGGCACCGCTGATTAGTGGTCATGGTAATTTTGGTTCGGTGGATAACGACCCGCCGGCCGCAATGCGCTATACCGAGTGTCGCTTGGCCGCAGTGGGGCTGGATTCACTGCTGGCGGATGTCCATGAAGAGATTGTCGATTTTGTGCCTAATTTTGATGGCTCGCAACTCGAGCCGTCGATTTTGCCCGCGCGGTTGCCGGTGCTGCTGCTGAATGGCAGTGATGGCATTGCCGTGGGTATGGCGACCAAGATCCCGCCCCACAACCTCAGTGAGTTGATCGAGGCCACGCTGGCTTTGATTGAGCGGCCCGAGTTGAGTAGTGCCGATCTGATGCGCTACGTGCCCGCCCCCGATTTCCCGACAGGGGGCGAGATTGTTGTCGGTGATGGCTTGCCAGAGTTTTATACCCAGGGTCGGGGCAGCATTACGATGCGCGGGGTGGCGCAGGTTGAGGATATTCAACCGGGTAAGGGACGGCATCGGCGTACGGCGATTGTGATTACAGAGTTTCCCTTTCAAGTGAACAAGGCGGCCTGGATTGAGAAGGTGGCCGATCTCGTCAATCAGGGGCGGATTACGGATATTAGCGATCTGCGTGATGAATCTGATCGCGATGGCATTCGGGTGGTGTTAGAGCTGAAGCGGGAAGCGCAGCCGGAGGTGGTACTCAATCAGCTGTATAAGTTCACGCCGCTGCAGAGCAATTTTGGCGCGATTTTGCTGACGTTGGTGGATAACGAGCCGCGTCAGATCGATTTGGCGACCTATTTGCAGGCGTTTATTGATTTTCGGATTGAGACGCTGCGGCGGATTTTTAGTCGCGATTTGGAGCGGGCACAGTCACGCTCGACAGAACTGACCGCGATGCAGGCCGCCCTCGACAATCTTGATGCTGTGATTACGATTTTGCGAGAAGCACGGGATGCGGGGATTGCCCGGATGCAGTTGCAGGATGTGTTGGCCCTGACGGCACCCCAGGCCGATACGATTTTGGCGATGCCGTTGCGCCGCTTGACTGGGCTGGAGCAGGAAAAGATTCAAACTGAGTTGCAGCAGGTGACAACGCGGATTACGGAGCTGGAGCAGTTGCTTCGCGATCGCGAGCAGGTGTTGCGCTACCTCAAAAAAGACCTCAAGAGCCTCAAAAAGCAGCACAGTACGCCCCGCCGCACGCGCCTGGTGACCGAAACCGAGCCCGAGATCGCCGTGACCGATCTGATTGCCAATGAGGCAGTAGTTGTTCAACACACGACCAAGGGCTATCTGCAACGCTGGGCCGTGACGACCTTTAACCGGCGGCAAGGTCTGGGCCTCGAAAGTGGCGTTGAAGATTGTGGCCTCGAGCCATTGGCCGCGATGACCCTTGATCAGGTCTTGCTGGTTGCCGCCAGTGGCCGCGCCTACACCCTGCCGATTCATACACTCCCGGCCACCAGTGGCCGCAGTAAGGGCACACCTTTGGCAACTCTCCTTCCCGGCGAGACCATGATTGCCAGTCTGGTGGTGCCCCCAGAAACCGAGCAGTGGTTGGTGCTGTTGACGCAGCAGGGTCGTCTGAAGCGCTTGCCTGTAGCCGAGTTCCGGGACTTGCGGGCCGATGGCTTGATGGCGCTGCGGCTGAAGGATGACGATGCCCTGGGCTGGGTCGCGCTGGCGGCGGCAACCGATACGATCGCGATCGCGACGGTGTCGGGGCGGCTGTTACGTCTGAGCCTCGATCAAGTGCCAGAATTGGGTCGGACAGCCCAGGGTGTGCAGGCCCTGCGTTTGCGGCGACACGAGCAGATCGTTGGTTTATGTACCTGCCGTGAGCCGCTGCTGTTGGTGACCCGCCAGGGCTATGCCAAACGCCTTAAGCCCGCGACGGTGCGCGTAGTTGAACGGGGCGCGATTGGCACCCAGGCCATCACCTTTGCTAGTAAGCAAGATGGCCTAGTGAGCTTGCTAAGCCTGCCCGAGTCCCAAACCCTGGGGCTCTATACCGACGCCCAGCGCCTCTTGCGGACAGCCGTGGCGACAATTCCCCTGGCCGAGCGGACAGCTGTGGGTGAGCGTTTACTGGTAACAAACCAAGCGGAGGCGATCAGCCACGTGTTTGCGGCAGGGTTGCCAGAACCTCCGACCAGCTAAACTGCGCCTCATGCCCGAGGTAGGGCACACTCAAATGCTCGGTCGGATCAGCGCCAGTTCCTGTACCGACAAAGCCAACCAGATGAGCACGGGATTGTCGGACAAGGGCACTGTAGGCGGCGGCAACACTGGGGCTGTCGGGGCGATCAAGGGGCAGCGCCAGAACGAGCCCCAAACGCCAGTCTGCGGCCAGGTCGGCCAGGGTTAAGCCCATTGCCAAGGGATCACCAAGGCTGCCGGGATAGACCAACAATCGAGGCTCAGGCAGCTGGGCAAAGCGGTGCCAGCAGTCGGCCCCTGCCGGTAATTCCAGCCGCATCTGGGCCTGAGGCCAAGTCGCAGCTAGGGATTCAAGGCTGTTCGCGAGGACGGTATGGGTCAGCAGAAAAGAAGCCATTAGAGCAACTCGAAAAGATCGGCACTGAGTTCGTAGCCCAGGACTTGGGCCATCGCCCGCGCCTCATGGCTACCATCTAGACCCTGTTGATTGAGCCAAGCCCAGAGAATAAAGGTTTTTTGCATAACAAAAATTTCGAGGGCTTCGGGGTTGAACTGGATGCCTTCGCGCTGGCTAAATTGGTGGGGCACCAGCATCGCCGCATAGCGGGCGAGCTCGCCCGAGCGCCAATCCAGGACGTAGGGCAGCCAGGGATAGACGGCATCCCAACGGAGAAACCAGAGGCGAATTTCGGGAATTTCGGAGAGTTCGCGCGGATCGTCAAGAGCACGGGGGTAGTCGATGACGCACTGCACCTGTTGCGCATAGGCTTTGGGGT
>CAZAGN010000064.1:13354-14444 GCA_964484905.1 uncultured bacterium
GCCCCCGAGCCAACCCAGAGCGGTGTTTCGGGGGCTGCCGCCCGCGCCATTTCTAATTCTGCCAGGGCGGGTGGCTCGCCCGTTGCCCAGCCCGAGATGATAATGCCATCGGCGAGGCTACGTTCGACCGTATCGCGGACAACGGCGGTGAGGCTGGCTGTACCGAGGGGGCGGGCGTGCTTTACCAGCACATCGGCATAAATTTGAACATCGCTGCCCAGCTCGCGACGGTAGCGCATGAGGTTGTAGGCATTACCGGTGATCAAGCCTTGGTCGGTGACCATAACGCCGTTAAGGACATTGACCCGGATAAACTGCGCCCCGGCACAGCTCGCGATCGCGAGGGCACTGAGGGCATCATTGCGCAGCACATTCAGCCCCAAAGGGACAGCAACCAGCGTCTTCAGATGCTGCACAACCAGGCTCATGGCGCTGACAACCGCCGGATCCACTTGAGCCGCTTGGAAAGGCATATCGTGAAAATTTTCGACGATAATGCCGTGTACACCCCCCGCCGCCAGAGCGGTGGCCTCTTGCTCAGCCCGGGCAATTACGGTCTCAAGGCTGCCGCCCCAGCGCGGTGAAGTCGGCAGGGGTAAGAGGTGAACAACGCCCACAATGGGATGTTTCGTGCCAAAAATGGTTTCAACAGCAGCCACGGTTTCTTCTCTAGCCCCTCAGTTACCCTAGCGCGATTCCTGCCCCACAGCCGCGCCTTAGAATCAAGTCCATGACGCTACTTTCTTCGCAACCTATACCAATGCCCAGTGCTCAGGTCGCGATCGCGATCGGCAGTAATCTCAACGACCCGCCGCAGCAGATTGCCCAAGCCCTCGCCACCCTTGCCGCTCAGCCTCAGATTAGCCTGCTTAAGATTTCGCGTTGGTATTGGACAGCACCACAGCTACCGGGACTCGCTAACACCGACCAGCCGCCCTACCTTAACGGGGCTGCCCTCTTGGCAACTACGCTCGAACCAAGCGCCCTGATGCAAGCCCTGCTTGGGATCGAAACGCAACAAGGCCGGGTTCGAGAATCTCGCTGGCAAGCCCGCCCCCTCGATCTCGATATCATTTTTTGGCAAGACCGC
>CAZAGN010000065.1:0-4395 GCA_964484905.1 uncultured bacterium
TAACAAGGAGCTGTATAAAGCACAGCATTTAGTTGAGAACTTTTTTACTCATTTCAAGCAATATCCTGGCCTTACTACTCGCTATAACAAACGAGTCCCACACTTCCCGTCGGCTCTCTACCTCTCTCTCTTTCCTCAAGTGATGATATTACTTTCTGGATTTGAGCACTCCAGCAGGGTTATCCGCGTTGGGCCGATACGTAAACATCGATGCAACAAACGCGGGCAGCCTTTCTCCCCCTAACATCCTTAGACCAAAGTTGCTTGGCGGACAATATCAAGTGCGATTAGTTTTTTGGTGCCGTACCAGCACTTGCTATAACTTTTTCTTGCCAAACAGACAGATATCGTTTGTTTAAGTTGAATGCCAAGAATTAAATTTTTTGACTGCGTAATCCATAAAGGTGCTACTGTATTGGCGTCTATTGCAATAAAGGCAAGACTCATGTATTGCTGGCGACTGAGTGCAAAGCTAACTACTTTGGGCTTACTAATTGCGGCCTGCTCTGGCAATCTTCCCTCGGCGAGCCCGCCAGAAGTTTCCCCTCGCGAGGAGCTGACACCGCTATCTATTGGTGCTCCTACACCCCAGTCACTGGACTCCGATGAGCGGCTCTTCCGCAACGATCCGACTCAAGTCACAATTTTTGATGTGGCCCTCGCCTTGGCCTACACCTTTCCGGGCGTTAATACACCAGAGGAAGCTGTTCAGTTTGCAAACAGCCTGCTGAGTGAATCGGTCGCTGTATCAGAGCTTCAACCTGAGCCAACGCCTGAACAAATAGCTGCGTTTGCAGCACCTACGGGAGCACGACCCACAATTACGGATGTTGCTGTGCTGCTGGCACTTACATTTCCAGGGGTTGATACACCGGAGAAGATTGCTGATTTTGTCAATGGACTTTTGGGTAGTGGCACGCTCACCTCGGCAGAGGTATTAATCCTGGGGCCACTGCCAGGATCTTCACCAAGCCCCAGCACATCACCCAGTCCGAGTCTTTCTCCTAGTCCTGGAGTCTCACCGAGCCCAGTGGCATCACCCAGTCCAAGTGCTTCACCGAGTCAGTCACCTAGCCCTAGTCCATCACCAGTGGCGGGAACTAACACACCAATCTCTGTTGGACAAACATTGAATGGAACACTTGAGATTGGCGATGAAGTCGAGCCATTTGAGACTAATCCTGCTTCAACACGACTGATTGACCGCTTCTCAGTTGTATCGACTCAACCTGGACAAGGTTTAACCATCAGCCTTACAAGTCCTGACTTCATTCCAGCGGTCAGTATTGTGAACGGTGCTACTGGAGAATTAGTTGGTAATAACACTAACACCTCAGGAAGTAGTACAACGAGCTTAGATTTGTTTGTACAGAGTGGTGTTGCTTACGACGTCTTGGTCACATCTCGATTCTTTTCCCGTCCAAGCCCACAACAAGGTTCTTACAGTCTGACGGTTACAGAGCAACCACCAGGAGTTCCAGGGTTTCAGATTGATATTGTTTATTTGGATACAGATGCTGGTTCAGTGCCAGCCAATATACGTACCCTGGTCGAGCAAGCCGCACTGCGCTGGCAGACATCAATTGTTCAAGATGTGCCTGACGTTATTGTTTCTCTGAACCCAGGCCAATGCAATATTCCAACAAATGGTCAAGGAATTGTTGATCGGCCTGTCGATGACTTGTTGCTGCTAGTGCGTTTGGACAGTTCTATCCAGGCACCCGTACTTGCTACTGGCGGTCCTTGTCGGAGTCGTGGCCCTGGCTTGCCAACAATAATCGGACAAGTAAATCTCGGCTCAGCACTTCTCAGTAGCACTAGCCCCACAGAGTCCATACGAGCGGTTGTCACCCACGAAATAGGCCATGTGTTGGGTATTGGCTCAACCAACCTACGAGATCAACCAACTATTATTGGTAATCGTGGCCCTGACCCGCGCTTAATAAGTCCTAACGCACTTAGTCAGTACCAGTTAATTGGTGGGATCCGCAGTTCTATTCCTCTGGAACCGGTAGTTCAAGGACACTGGCGGGGTGATAACGGTGAGGCTGAAGATTTTGGCAGTGAGCTAATGACACCATCCATCAGATTATCTTCAGGTGAGGTGCCGCCTCTCAGCCGTATGACCTTAGGCTTTTTACAAGACTTGAACTACACCGTTGACCTCAGCACAGCGGACAGCTACACCGTGCCACCCATCGGCAGCCGCCATGGTGTTCGCTCAGGGGAAGTATTTCTTGACCTCACGGGCGATTACATTCCATTGCCTGAAGATGGTTATGAAGGATTCCGACTACGGTAGAAGGGCAGAGACATAGCTCTGGGTGAGTTGCACTGGGCGGGTGATGGCACTACCGACAACGACAGCCCAAGCTCCGGCAGCCCTGAGGGGTGGCAGCCATTGAGGCGAGTTGATCCGGCCTTCGGCGATGACGGGTGTGGTGGGGTAGGCCGCACACAGTGTTTCGACAAGGGCGATGTTAGGTCGATCGCGACGGTGGTGTTGGGTCTCGGGTGTATAACCACTGAGGGTGGTTGAGAGGCAGTCGGCGCCGGCGGCGAGGCAAGGGGCAGCATCGCTAAACTGGGCAATATCGGCCATGACAACGGCCTGCGGATACTGCTGCTTAACGTGGGCAATCAGTTCTGGCCCTGTGAGGCTGTTAAACAGACGGGGGGTACCATCGATCGCGACTACGGCACAACCCAGCTCAATCAGAGCAGCCACCCCAGCCCAGTCGCGGCTAATGCAGACACTGCCATCAGCAAAGTAATCTTTAAGTAAGCCAATCACTGGCACCGCCACATCGGCGAGAATCTGCTGCGTTTTGGCGAGCCCCTCCGAACGAATCGCGATCGCGCCGCCCTGTACGGCTGCCTGGGCAAACAGTGAGACCCCCTGAGGTGAATTAAAGGGACTGTCGCCTTCGGCCTGACAGGAGACAATCAAACCACCGCGTAGGGCGTCTAAGACTGCCATGCCGCCTCAAAAAAGGCCAACTCACACTGCATCGCATAGCGATAGGCATTCGTTACAGCCAGTGTTTCGGTCTCGCCTGCCAGATCGGCGAGAGTTTCGACCAATGCCGCAAATTCTGGTGCATTGTAAGTGCGTATCCAGTCGCTGTAGCGGTGTTCAGGTTGGTTCATTGCGGCAGATAACTCTGCTAGCGATTTACCCAAAAAATAATAGAGCTTCATACAAGGCAGCATCGCTGCAATCACGACTGGTAGGGGTTGACTCCAAGCGGTCGCCAGCAGAAAGTCAGTGTAGCGTTGGGTGGCGGCTCCGGGGGCTGCGGCTGTTGCGCCATAACTCTCGTGCAGTTTCAGCTCAGCCAGTACACCACCCGCCAGCTCATGCAGCAACCTCACGATCGTCGCCGTGGGTGCTTTGGCGGCACCCAGACAGTAAGCACGCATGAAGGCTTCTAAAAAATAGGCATCCTGACCCATATAGTACTGAAAGCGTGCCTCAAATAACGAGCCATCACCCAAACCCTGAACAAAGGGGTGCTCGAGACACGCTTGTGCCAGCTCCTGATTAGCGTGCCAAAGGGTTTCGGCTGGGCTCAGTGTTTCTGCCGCCATGGCTATACAGGGTTACCGTCAATCAGCAGCAGCGTTTGCCCGTCTAGTTCGGCCCAAAGATCCCAGAAGCCCGAGGCCGAGGGCAGGTAGCCTTCGATCGCGACCTGAAGCGGTGCTACGGGGCGATCACCAGCCGGCTTACGTTGAACAGTCACCACAAGCTGATCACCTTTGAGCTCAACATCACCGCGAATGTTAAAGCTTACTTCAGCATCCTCTTCGGCCATGAGGTAGCCCTCTTGGGGCTCACCGTCTGCCGGAATCAAAATTTTGGTTACGCTCAAGCCCAGGCTATCGCGACGAGGCTGGGGATGAACGTAAAACCAATAGTCGGCCTGAGAATGCAAACATTCATTAAAGCGAGGTAGCAACTCAACCCGGCCCAGGGTCGTTGGATATTCGTCGCCACTCGGTGTCACCAGCGTCGCTTGACCATAACTTTTACCTGGCTTGAGGTGGCCCTGAATGAAACCCAAGGCACGGTATTGGCGAGGATTACGAGGTGCAGGAATCACGGGCGAACAACTCAGACAGGACTTCTAGTGTGCCATACACTTGGGGCGTGGCGTCTGCCAACACGCGATAACACTGATCAGACCCTAGACAGCAGAAATGACAAGTCGAGACGTTAAGAAATTGGCAGATCTCACTGAGTTCATTCTTCTATCGATAAAATTGCTTATACCGATGACCCTGTTCACATTCAGGTGATTCGAAACCGAACCCCAAGCCTCAAGAGTCATGTTTGGTTGAGCTAACGCGATGCAATCTAAGACCGGCGGAGACGATCAAGCTCGGCCTGTA
>CAZAGN010000065.1:4495-7300 GCA_964484905.1 uncultured bacterium
TTGAGCTAACGCGATGCAATCTAAGACCGGCGGAGACGATCAAGCTCGGCCTGTAAATCACTCACCTGCTGCCGTAATTGCGCCGCCTCACTCAGTTCAATGGCACTACCCGCTGCACCTTCATCTTCAATGTTGATCTTGACCGGGCCAGTTTTGGGAGCCTCAGCATCTGGGTTTGCCCCCGCCGCGCCCCGCTGCATCATGTCGTTGACGTACTGCTGCGCCTGCTCGGCGGTCATCTCACCCCGCTCGACGAGCTCTTGAACAATTTTTTGGGCTTGCTGACGAATCTCGCCGATGTTAGCGGCAGCCTTGTCAGCCGCAACAGAGGCTAGGCCGACGCCGAGGAAGAATGCCTTTTGCGCGAGGTCTGCAAGACCCGGTCGATTATCTGACATGGGTTATGCTCCGGTGCAGGTCTTTGACGTGTGCTTCGATTCTAGCGAGTACACAGTGTTTCTCTGCTCTGCTAACACGGTTTCTCCGCTCTGCTAACACGCAGCTGGTGTCGCCGAGTGTCTCTAGAGTATTGCTGTTTGCATTTATTTGATTTGCTTTAAATTTATTTTTTTCATAAGAAGACCCTGTATTCCACCAATCACGGGCAATACAGGGTAGTAGCAGCAAGACTCTAGCCGGGGAAGGGGCGATAGTTCGCGTCTGCATCATATAGATGGCAGCGCGTTGTAATTTCACGCATCAAAGCCCAGCCAAACTGTCGCTTTTGAAGTTGCTCGCCCCAGGTCGCATTCAGGCTTGCATGGGCCATGCGCAAGTTGTACGAAGGAATTGCCGTCGAAACATGGTGCGGAATATGCACGTTGATGTCGTGGCAGAGAAACTCGACCCAAGCCGGGTACTGACAGTGGACTGTACCCAGCAGTTGCGCCAAGGCTGGGTTCCACTGCGCCGTGGGCGTAAAGGGAATATCGAGGGTTGTGTGGTGTACGAGGGTAAAGGTACTGAGCCAGAAGTGAAAGATTAGCCAGGGCACAAGCCAGAACTTGACCAAGCCCCAAACGCCGACACTCCAGAGCAGTAAGGGTAAACCAACCACCGCAAAGCCAATCACCAACAAAGCCGAAAAGCGAATCTGCTCGCGTTGCTTGCCCGTAAAAGGTCGCCAGTCAAAGTGGAGCTTTGCCCAGTGGGCAATGGAGGCAAACCACCAGGCCCAACCCCGCAGTTGCTTGTAGAACCAGCGCATACCGCCGCCCATAGCCGCATAGTCATCGGGTGTGTAGGGCGACCAAGCGTTATCAACCCCAAGCTCGTTGGTGTGCTTGTGGTGCCAATCGTGGAGAATCCGCCAGCCATGAAAGGGATAAATCAGCGGCAAGGTGGTGAGATGGCCGACAAGGTCGTTGACCCAGCGACGATTTGAAAACAGGCGGTGGCCACACTCATGGGCAATCACAAACAATCCAGTAGCCGCTGTACCGGCCCAAATCCAGGCCAAGGGCAGCAGATAGATGGGTGCATAGGCGATCGCGACGTAACCCAGCCCAACCATCAAGACGTTGATCGCCAAGCCAGTCCAGGCTTTGCGAGGGTCTTTGGTAAAGCAGGCTTTAGGCAGAGATTTAATAATTGCTTGCAACGTTAACGTCTCACCAGCAGATTCTGCTGGCGGCTGAGGCTCAGAAATCATGAAAGTATCTCAAAAATTCAACGGAAATTATGGTGCGGAAAGCAAGCCGGTGCAGACTTTCGGTAGCAGGCGTGTGACTGACAGAGTTAACTGGATAAATCTGAGCCTACTGCGCAACATTTCTTTATTATTCATCAGGTTGTGCCGCCGCACCGCCCCAGAACCGACAAGCAGCCTAAAAAAGTCGCACATTTAAAAAAGTTGCACATTAAAAAGCCGCGCATCACAGTACGCCTGGAAACCTGCCGAACAGGCTCTTGCGCTATCGGCGGGCGGTGTTGTCTGACTCCTGCCAGCGGCTGTGGAAACTGAGGCTTGGGCGTGGTCGCGAATGTATGTCAGGCTGGGTATGGAATCAACCCCATAAAGGCAATGGCAGTACAGGTAGTGGGAGCCGGTCTTGCCGGCAGTGAAGCCGCATGGCAAATCGCCCAAGCGGGCCTAGAGGTGACGCTCTGGGAAATGCGCCCCGTGCAAACGACACCGGCGCACCATAGCCCTCATTTTGCCGAGTTGGTGTGCAGCAATTCGTTTGGCGCGATCGCGAGTGATCGGGCCGCCGGTTTGCTCAAAGAAGAACTGCGCCGCTTGGGCTCGGTGGTGATCGATACAGCGCTAGCTCATGCCGTACCGGCGGGTGGGGCGCTGGCCGTAGATCGGGCGACCTTTAGTGCGGCCGTGACCGAACGCGTCAGTCAGCACCCTAACATTACGGTGCAGCGCCAAGAACTGACGACCCTACCCGACGAACCGACGGTTCTCTGCACAGGGCCCCTAACCAGTGCCAGCCTGGCCGCCGCTCTCCAAAGCCTGACGGGCTTGGACTATCTCAGCTTTTATGATGCCGCCAGCCCCATCGTCACGGGCGAATCCTTGGATCGCGATATTGCCTTTTTGGCCTCCCGCTACGACCGGGGTGAGGCCGCCTATCTCAATTGCCCCCTCAACGAAGCCGAATATCAGGCCTTTTGGCAGGCACTTGTCACAGCCGAGCAAGCGCCGCTCAAAGACTTTGAAGCTGAGCGCACCTTTTTTGAAGGCTGTTTACCCCTCGAAGAAATGGCGCGCCGGGGCGAAGAGACCCTGCGTTTTGGCCCCCTCAAGCCTGTGGGCCTGATCGACCCGCGTACGGGTCAAGAACCCTATGCCTGTGT
>CAZAGN010000065.1:7400-12103 GCA_964484905.1 uncultured bacterium
CCTCTGTGGACCTTGCCGACAACGACGATGATGGGAGCCCTATTTAATTTTGTGAGCACGGCTGATGCCAAACACTTCCAGCCCATGCCCGCCAATTTTGGCCTGTTGCCTAATCTTGAAGGCAAAAAAGTCCGCCGCAAACAGGATCGCTATGGCCTTTATCGCGATCGCGCATTGACTGCGTTGATTCCCTTTGGCGCCATCGAGACACCGGCTATTGCGGCAGGGGTAGCAGCGGTGGCTTAGGCATTACACATCAGAATGTATTTAAAACTACGTTCTGCCGCAAATCGATTCAGCGTTGTCTGAGGTGATTCTGAGATGCAAGGGTAGCCAGTCGCGATGACCGACGGTCGATCAGAGACCATCGCGAGATTGTTATGATGGCTACATGGCATAAAACGGTACATGGACTGGCAAACACTTCCGAAGTCCTGTTCGACTCCAATCATTTCAGACAGTGCTGACCAGACTGTCCAAAAACTCTATGAAACGGTGACAGCCGCTTGGCAAGCCTACCAGATCGATGATCTGGAAGTAACGCAGCATTTGCTCGCTGCCGCGCTGCCGCAACTAATGCAGGCACTCAATACTTTAGGGATTGACCCCGTGCAAGCCCTACGCCAGCAGCCGCCCTCGGCCCTAGCCGAAAGCGTGGGTCAGCGCTTGCTCTATATCGAGGGCAACCGCGTCGAAGTACAGGTTGATGGCGAAGTGCGGGGTAGTTGGAGCATTTGGTCGATTGCCGATCTCAAAGAGGTTTGCCGCCTCGCTGAAGAATTTGATTGTGCTCTGGTCTATTCCATTGAGCCAACATTGGATCAGGGTGTGGCGTAACTACCTGCTTATCTTTTGCGGCGAGGTATGAATCAAGCCTTGGGCGACCCTGGCAGTAGCCTACAATCGCACTCAGAGATAGTCAGAAAAGATAGTCAAAAGCGCAGGCTGCCGTAAACTCTTGCCGTCATTAACAATCATCACACGTTGGGGCTAAGACACTAGTGGCAGACCACACTTCCGACCAAGCCATGACCTGGATACAAGAACGCTCCCAGGCACTGCAACCCTACCTAGTTGCCAAAGCCAAACGCGGTGTCATTGGTAAAAGCCGCTATGCCAAACGACTGCGCCATGACATCAAAGCCCTCAGCGAGCAGCGAACACCTGTTTTGATTGTGGGCGAGCCCGGTCTTGACAAAGACAATATGGCCGCCCTGATTCACTTTAACTCCAGCCACCGGCGTGAGCCGATTGCCCAACTGAATTGCAGTGTTGTGCCACAGAGCGGGGCCGAACTTTTTGGGCGGGTGGGTGGCGGCCAAGGTTTGTTGGCCTATCTCGGTACTGGCACACTCATTCTCAATAATGTGCACGAATTACCCACCGAACTGTTGCCCCAGTTGGTCACGCTGCTAGAGACAAATACTTATCACCCGGTGGGTGCGGCTGCGGATGTACCACCGTTGACCAGTGAAACCCGCATCATTATGGTTTCAGAAACTTCCAAGCCACTGCCTGCTTTCAAAACGGGTTCTGTCCTCAAAGTACCGGCTCTACGGGTGCGTAAAGCCGATATCCGGTGGTACGCCGAGTACTACATCAGCCTCGTCAGTCGCGATCGGGGTATTGCCAAACCGAAGCTAACGGCTGAAGCGTTACGTAGCCTCCAAAATTATGATTTTCCGGGCAACCTCAAAGAACTGAAGCTTCTTGTTGATCGGGCGATTATCCAAGCAGAAGGTGAGCCCACCCTCACCGAAGCGGTATTTTGGTCGATGCAGTCCAAGGGCAGCAAGTTTCGCCTCAATTTGCTTAACCCCTACCCGAGCTTGCGCAAGTTTTTGCGCAGTTCGTGGTTCCCTGATCGCCTCAACTATGGGCTAGTGCTGCCCCTGTATACCATTGTTGTCATTCTTTTGTTTGTAGCGCCCCAGAGTCGTGACCACAATATTGGTCTCAATCTGTTCTGGGCCTGGTGGTGGCCCCTGATCTTGCTGGGATTTCCTTTTGTGGGCCGGCTCTGGTGTTCGATTTGTCCGTTTATGATTTATGGCGAAATTGCCCAAAAGGTGTCGCTGTGGTTGGTGCCCCGTCAACTGAAGACCTGGAATCGCGATTACTCAGAACGCTGGGGCGGCTGGTTTTTGTATGGGCTGTTTGTTTTGATTTACCTGTGGGAAGAGCTGTGGGATTTGCAAAACACAGCCTACCTATCGGCCTATCTACTCCTTCTGATCACGGCTGGTGCCATGATTTGCTCGGTGATTTTTGAGCGGCGTTACTGGTGTCGTTATCTGTGCCCGATTGGCGGCATGAATGGCCTTTTTGCCAAGCTTTCGATGACCGAATTGCGTGCCCAACAGGGTACATGCTCGGCAGAATGTACGACCTATCAATGCTACAAAGGTGGCCCGCAAAAGGGTGAAGGTCTCGAAACCAACGGCTGTCCGCTTTACTCGCATCCGGCGCAGTTACAGGATAACCGCGACTGCGTGTTGTGTATGACCTGCCTAAAGGCGTGCCCCCACCGTTCTGTGGCAGTCAACCTGCGGCCACCAGCCATCGAACTCTGGACGACGCACACCCCCCGTACCTACGAGGTTGCCCTGTTGTTGCTGTTGCTGGGTGGGGCGTTTTTACATCGCCTCCCTGAGATTGAGCAAGCGCTTGCTTGGCCAGCCGCAACGTTTGGCGCGCATCTGGGGCTCGCGATCGCGATCTTGGGGGTGGCAGCAGCGGTGCCCTTGGCAGCCCATGGCCTGATGTGGCTAGCCTACACCGGTGCTAAAGCCTGGAATACTGATCAAACAATCTGCAAGCCTCGGCCTTTTATTCAGCTTGCCTATGGCTATCTGCCCCTGGTGCTGGGCGCGAATTTGGCTCATTATTGGCGTTTGTTCCTCACTGAAGCCGGACGGGTGCTACCCGTGACCTGGGCAACCGTGGGGCTCAGCGGTGGTGAACTGTCGAGCGCGATGGTCTCCGATTTACCTGTAGTGATCGCGCATCCGGCGGTAATTGCTTTTTTGCAAGCAGTCACCTTGTTGGTATCACTGGTTTTAACGTGGGTACTCACACAAAAAATTGCCCGTCGACCGCTACGGTCACTTCTGCCTCAACACCTTGCCGCCCTGGGTATTTGTGTTGCCTTGTGGCAGATTATCGTCTGAAAACCTCTTGAGGACAGACCCTGCGAATCTACGCCTGGAGAGGCTACTCGTCGGGGTTAATCTCGGGTGAATTGAGGCGAGCTTTAAGGCTGGGGCTCGGCTGAAAGCTGACCACCTTCGCCGCTGGAATCGTTACGGGCGCACCCGTTTTGGGGTGATAAGTCTGCCGCTCGCCCCGCAATTTGACGCGGAAGCTCCCTAGATGAGCCAAGGTCAGACTGCCTTCAGCCGCGAGGATTTCAGTCAGCAGAACGACAAAGCCATCTACGGTTGCGGCTGCCATCTGCACACTCAAACCATCAACCTCATCGGCGAGCAAACGAGCGAGGGTGGCACGGGTTACGTGCATGACTTAGGCCAGAGCCAGTTCACGCTCAAAGAACCAAGCCACGGCTGCGTCGTCAAAGCCGACCAGATAGCCCACACCACTCCCATCAACAACACGATTGGCCCGAATGACGCCGGTGCTGCCCACGCGATCAATCACTTCAACTTGACCCCGATCGCGAACATTAAGGACGCGCACTTTATCGCCAATATTGAACATCGCTGAACTTCCCCTATTCGTCACTCACTATAATTGCACTACTCGAACCCTTTTCGCGGCAGCATGGAAGCATCTCCCTGGCTGGCAGTTGTTGTCGGCAACAGCCGTATTCAGTGGGCAGAATGTTGGGGCACCGAAATTCGACACTGGCGCTATGGTATGCCGCCCATATTGCCTGAGTGCTGGTGTGCAATCATCGGGCAGCAGACTTTACCTTTGCAAGCCAGTCATTACCTTAGCTTGGCAGACATCCCCATTCCTGAGGTGTATCCGACACTTGGTGTTGATCGGGCACTGGCGCTCTGGGCTGGGTTGCAAATCTATGGGGCACCCTTGCTAGTTATTGATGGCGGCACGGCCCTAACATTGACAGCCGCTGATGCCCTGGGACATTTTCAGGGCGGCTCGATTAGTCCGGGATTGGCGATGCAGCGTCAGGCACTGAGCGAACGCACATCCGCCTTGCCGTTGGTATCAGGATCTTCAGAGCTACCGCCCCGTTGGGCCAAAACAACTAAAGCCGCTATTCAAAGCGGCATTGAGCTAGGGACATTGGCCGCCGTACAGGCTGCCTGCCAGGCATGGCGTAGCGAGTTTCCACAGGCGGCAATTGTGTTTACGGGCGGTGATGGCGAGTGGCTCTGGCAGCATTGTCATTTGCCCCAAAGCCACTGGCAACCCACTCTTGTTTTAAGGGGCATCATCCGCGTTCGGGCTGCTTACTCAGCCTGAGGTGAGGGACTCGGCTCGGGTGAAGCATCGGGGTCAGGCGTTGCATCAGGGTCAGGTTCTACCTCCAATTCCGGCGCTGCTGTTGCCTCGGTCTCTGGTACTTCCTCCGCTTCAGGCTCTACTTCAGGTTCCGGCGCTACTTCCGGCTCTGGCTCTACTGTGGCCTCAGGCTCTGGTGTTGCTTCAGGCGTGGGTTCTGCCGTCGCTTCTGGCTCTGGTGTGGCTTCGGGTGTAGGTTCGGCCGTCGCTTCAGG